>NZ_JBEYIX010000019.1:0-93237 GCF_040636055.1 Micromonospora sp. NPDC006766
GGGTGGTCGTCCGCCGGCGCGCGGCGCCGGCAACAATCCGTTCGGCATCCAGGGCGGCCAGCAGCAGCGGCCGCCGGCCGCCGGTGCCGGCGGCCCCCGTCCGAGCCCGGCCGGCATGCCGCCGCGGCCCAGCCCGGCGTCCATGCCGCCGCGGCCCAGCCCGGCCTCGATGCCGAGCCAGCGTCCCACCACGGGTCGCCCTGGCGGCCCCGGTGGCGGTCGTGGCGGTCCTGGTGGCGGCGCGGGTCGCCCCGGCGGCGGTGGCGGTGGCTTCCGCGGCGGTCCCGGTGGCGGCGGCGGTGGCGGTGGCTTCCGCGGCGGTCCCGGTGGCGGCGGCGGTGGCGGTGGCTACCGTGGCGGTCCCGGTGGCGGCGGCGGTGCCGGTGCTCCCGGCGGTGGTTTCCGTCCGGGTGCCCCGGCCGGCGGTGGTGGTCGTCCGGGTGGCGGCGGTCGTGGCCGTGGCGGCGGCGCCGCGGGTGCCTTCGGGCGTCCGGGTGGTCGGCCGACCCGGGGCCGCAAGTCCAAGAAGCAGCGCAGACAGGAGTTCGACAACCTGTCGGCCCCGACCATGTCCTCGGGTGCTCCCCGCGGTCAGGGTCAGGTCGTCCGGTTGTCCCGTGGCGCCTCGCTGTCGGACTTCGCCGACAAGATCAACGCCAACCCGGGTTCGCTGGTCCAGGAGATGTTCAACCTGGGCGAGATGGTGACCGCGACCCAGTCGTGCTCCGACGAAACCCTGCTGCTGCTGGGTGAGCACCTCGGCTTCGACGTGCAGATCGTCAGCCCGGAGGACGAGGACCGTGAGCTGCTCGCGCAGTTCAACATCGACCTCGACGCGGTGGTGTCGGAGGACCGCCTGGTCAGCCGTGCGCCGGTGGTGACCGTCATGGGTCACGTCGACCACGGTAAGACCAAGCTGCTCGACGCGATCCGCAAGGCGAACGTCGTGGCCGGCGAGGCGGGTGGCATCACCCAGCACATCGGCGCCTACCAGGTCCACGTCCCGCACGAGGGCGAAGACCGGGCGGTGACGTTCATCGACACCCCGGGCCACGAGGCGTTCACCGCCATGCGTGCCCGCGGTGCCCAGGTCACCGACATCGTGGTGCTGGTGGTGGCGGCTGACGACGGCGTCATGCCGCAGACCATCGAGGCGTTGAACCACGCCAAGGCGGCCGAGGTGCCGATCGTGGTCGCGGTCAACAAGGTCGACAAGCCGGAGGCCAACCCGGACAAGGTCCGCCAGCAGCTGACCGAGTACGGCCTGGTCGCCGAGGAGTACGGCGGCGACACCATGTTCGTCAACGTGGCCGCGAAGCCCGGCATCGGCATCGAGGACCTCCTCGAAGCCGTGCTGCTGACCGCCGACGCGTCGCTGGAGCTGACCGCTCCGATCGACGGGCCGGCGCAGGGCGTCGCGATCGAGGCGCACCTGGACAAGGGCCGCGGTTCGGTGGCGACCGTGCTGGTGCAGAAGGGCACCCTGCGGGCCGGCGACTCGATCGTCGCCGGAGGGGCGCACGGCCGGGTCCGGGCCATGCTGGACGAGAACGGCAAGCCGGTCGACGAAGCCGGTCCGTCGCGTCCGGTCATGGTGCTGGGTCTGACCACGGTGCCGGGTGCGGGTGACACCTTCCTGGCCGCCGAGGACGACCGGACCGTGCGGCAGATCGCCGAGCAGCGGCAGGCGCGGCGGCGGGCGGCGGCATTCGCCAACTCCCGTGGCCGGGCCACCCTCGAGACGCTCATGGAGCAGCTCAAGGAGGGCGAGAAGACCTCGCTCAACCTGGTGCTCAAGGGCGACGGCTCCGGTTCCGTGGAGGCCCTCGAGGACGCGCTGTTCAACCTCGACATCCCGGAGGAGGTCCAGCTTCGGATCATCCACCGGGGCGTGGGTGCGATCACCGAGAGCGACGTCATGCTCGCGAGCGCCTCGTCCGAGGCGGTCACGATCATCGGCTTCAACGTGCGGGCCGCCAACAAGGTCCGCGAGATCGCCGACCGCGAGGGCGTGGAGATTCGGTACTACACCGTTATCTACCAGGCCATCGAGGAGATCGACGCCGCGCTCAAGGGGCTGCTCAAGCCGGAGTACGAGGAGGTCGAGCTGGGGAGCGCGGAGATCCGCGACGTCTTCCGCTCGTCCAAGATCGGCAACATCTCCGGTTGTATCGTCCGGTCCGGCATCATCCGCCGCAACGCCAAGGCGCGGCTGCTGCGGGACGGGGCGGTCGTGGCGGACAACCTCACGATCAGCTCCCTCAAGCGGTTCAAGGACGACGCGACGGAGGTCCGCGAGGGCTTCGAGTGTGGTCTGACGCTGGGCGGTTTCAACAACGTCCAGGTCGGCGACATCATCGAGACCTTCGAGATGCGGGAGAAGCCGCGCGCCTGAGCGGTGTGAACGAGGAGACGGCCGGGGCCCACTGGGCCCCGGCCGTCGCCGTCTGCGTCGGCTGCGACAATCTCCCGCGTGCTCAGGTACGCGCTGCTCCTCGCCCCCTCCGCCAACCGGGTCTACGCCGACGCGGCCAGCCGGCTGGCCCGCGCCGAAATGGCGGTCTTCGCCGGCTCGGGGGTGCTCGACGCGGTACCCGGTGACATCGCGGTGGAGCGGATCGGTGGGGTGGAGTACCTGACCTTCACCACGCCGACGCCGGGACTGGGCGCGCGGGACCTGGCGTACCTGGCCAACCTGTCGGCGGCGTACGCGCTGTTCGAGCGGGTGGCCGACGATCTGCTCCGGCCGGTGCCGCTGCACCCCCTGGCCCGGTACGACACCGACCTGATCACCATCCCCAAGTACGCCGGCAAGACCAACGAGCAGTTCACCCGGCTGCTGCTCAACGTCACCCTGCTGGCCTCCGCCTCGGCCGGCGGCATGCTGGACCGGCAACTGGTGGTGCTCGACCCGCTCTGTGGACGTGGCACCACGCTTAATCAGGCACTCATGTACGGCTACGACGGCATCGGTGTCGAGCACGACGGCAAGGACGTGGACGCGTACGCGGCGTTTCTGCGTACCTGGCTGCGCCGCAAGCGGCTCAAACACACCGCCGAGTCGGTGCCGGTACGCCGGGACCGCAGGCTCGTCGCCCGGCGGTTCGAGGCGGTGCTCGCGCCGTCGCGGGACGCGCACCGGGCCGGCGTGACCCAGCGGGTCACCGTGCTACACACCGACACCACCCGGGCCCGGGAGGTGCTCCGGCCGGCCTGCGCCGACGTGATCGTCACCGACGCGCCGTACGGGGTGGCGCACGGCAGCCGTACCGGGCAGGTGCTGTCACGCAGCCCGCTGGACCTGCTCGGCTCGGCCGTGCCGGTCTGGCGGCAACTGCTGCGCCCCGGCGGGGCGCTGGGGCTGTCCTGGAACACCCAGGTGGCGCCGCGGGCGGCGGCCGAGGCGGTGCTGGCCGGGGCCGGCCTGCGGGTGGTGGACGGGCCCGGCTGGCGGGACCTCGCGCACCGGGTCGATCAGGCGATCGACCGGGACGTGCTGGTGGCGGTGGCTCCGGGCGACGACCGCAGCTCGTAGCACCGCGCCGGGCCCCGGAGCCGTCGGCGGAAATCGGGTGCCCCAGACGTTGGCCTGGGCGTACCGTTGCTCGCCGTGTACACGGGAACTGCGCACTTCGACCTGTTGCTGCCGGGGGACTCCCGGTCCCTGAAGGCCAAGCGTTCGTACGTCCGGCCGATCGTCGCCGCGCTGCGCCGGTTCGAGGTGTCGGCCGCCGAGGTCGGGGGGCTCGACCTGCACGGGCGGGCCGAGATCGGGGTGGCCGTGGTGGCCGCCGAAGCGGCGCACGTCCGCGAGGTGCTCGACTCCTGCGAGCGGCTGGTGGCCGCCCGCCCGGAGGCCGAGCTGCTGTCCGTCCGCCGCCGCCTCTACGGCGGCGAGGACTGAGTGAGCCCGGCACGGGCCCGGGCACGCGCCGGGCTGCAGGTGTTAACAGGGGCCCTTCCTTACAAGCTGGCGGCGCTGCGCGGGGGGCGGGGCAGCGCGGGTAGGGTTTGCGGTGAGCACAAAGAAGCCCTGGAGGTGGGGGACATGACGGATCCGGCCAAGGTACGCCGGCACGCGGAGCGTATCCGTGAACTGGTCGCGTCGGTGGTGCGGAGCCAGATCAAGGACCCCCGGCTCGGGATGATCACCATCACCGACGCCCGGATCACCGCCGACCTGCGCGACGCCACCGTTTTCTACACGGTCCTCGGCGACGCGGCAGCCCAGTCCAGCACGGCCGCCGCGCTGGAGAGCGCCAAGGGCATGCTGCGCAGCACGGTCGGCAAGGCCCTCGGGCTGCGCCACTCGCCGACCCTGACGTTCGTCCTCGACGACGTGCAGGATCAGGTCAAGCACATCGACGACCTGCTCGCGGCGGCCCGCAACCGGGACGCCGAGGTGCAGCGGCTGGCGGCCAGCGCCCAGTACGCGGGCGAGGCGCAGCCGTACCGGGTGGACGACGAGGAGGCCGAGGAGGGCGACGAGACCGGCGACGACGAGCCGCGCGGCGACCTTCGGTGACCGCACCCGCCGAGGGCGGTACGCCGGCCGGTGCCGGTCCCACCGACGCCGACTGGGCGGCCGCCGTCGCGGCGGTACGCGCGCTCCCCGCCGACGCGCGGGTGCTGCTGATCTGTCACGTCAACCCGGACGGCGACGCGCTGGGCAGCATGCTCGGCTTCGGGCTGGGCCTGCGCCGGTGGGGCGTACGGCACCTCCAGGCGACCTTTCCCGGGCCGCCGGAGGTGCCCGAGCCGTTCCGCTGGCTGCCCGGCCTGGAGCTGCTCGTGCCGCAGGACGCCGCGTACCCGGATCCGGATCTGGTCATCTGCTTCGACGCGGCGAGCGAGTCCCGGTTGGGTGACCTGGTCGACCGGCTGGACAAGGCCGGGGCGGCGCTGGTGCTGGATCATCACGCCTCGAACACCCGGTTCGGCGGCATTCACCTGGTCGACCCGCACGCGGCGGCCACCTCGATGGTCGCCGAGGGGCTGCTGGACCGGCTCGGGGTGCCGCTGGACGCGGAGATCGCCACCTGCCTCTATGTGGCGCTGAGCACCGACACCGGCTCGTTCCGCTTCGAGGCCACCACGCCCGAGGTGCACCGGATGGCGGCCCGGCTGCTGGCCACCGGCATTCGGCCCGGGGACATCTCCCGGCGGATCTTCGACACCCGGCCGTTCGGCGCGGTCCAGCTCTTCGGCGAGGTGCTGGGCCGGGCCCGGCTGGAACCGGCGGCCGCCGCCGGGCGCGGGCTGGTCTGGACGTACGCCACCCAGGACGACCTGGCCCGGTACGGCCAGCCGGCGTACGTGCTGGAGGCGCTGATCGACTCGGTGCGCTGCACGGCCGAGGCGGACGTGAGTTGCGTGGTCAAGCAGGTGGCCGCCGCCGAGTGGGCGGTCTCGCTGCGCAGCAAGGGCGCGGTGGACGTGAGCCGGGTGGCGGTGGCGCTCGGCGGTGGCGGGCACCGGTTCGCGGCCGGGTTCACCGGCCGGGGCACCGTCGACGAGGTGCTGGACCAGATCCGCGCCGAGCTGGACGAGGCGCTGCCGGCAAGATCCGGACAACGTCCCTGAAACTAGCCCCTCACGGCACTCTCAGGCCGCACTTCTTCGAAAGTGCGGCCTGATTCCTGATTCTGGGCAGGATCAGGCCGCGCCGGGTGTCCGTATGCCGGGAACAGTGGGCAGCATGTGGAAAGTGAACGTTAATTTAGGAGGGCCGGCGCGCTAATTCGGCGCTGGTCACGGGCGGTGGCGCCCACCCGGTGCCGCCTCTCCTCAGGGTCTGACCGACCCGGGCTCACGCTGCCAGGCGAGCCGCTCCGGTGATCCCGGACCGCCGCCCCGGCGTCCAGCAGGACGACGACTCCACGTCGCGGCGCCAGACGCGCCGAGCTCAAGGTGTCGGACGACGCCCAGGGCCACCCAGCGCCGGTGGCCCGCACCCTGGAAGGGATTCCCATGGCCACCAAGCGCAAGCCGCAAACCGAGACCACCACCACCGACGACGCCCGCGAGCAGCTGCGCCGCGCCCTGCAGACCTCAATGGACACCCGCCAGTAACAACACCGCTCCCCCCGCCCCCCGCGACCGCCAACCTCATGATCGACGGCAGCTCGGCACGCTGGGACGCTGGGGGCGGCGGCTGGGCGGGAGAGGTCAGCGGGGGGTGGGGTGCCCTGGGCGGCGAGGCCCAGAGCCCGGCGGAGCGCAAGGGCGAGCGGGACCGAGGGGTTCAGGCAGTCGACGATCACCTCGCCGCGGGCCGTCATGGCCTCACCGTACGACGTTGACAGACCGTGGGGCCCCAGGTTGGCAGGCCTCGCCCGGGAGCCCGCACGGTAAGCGACAGCTGGGGTTGTGCTCCTTACCTTTGGCGTGTCAGGATCGGCCGCGATGAGCCAGACCACCGCCACGGCGTCACCCCGCCGGATCGCCGCGCTCGCCCTGCCGGCCCTCGTCGTGCTCGCCGCCGAGCCGCTCTACGTCCTGGTCGACACGGCGGTGGTCGGCCACCTGGGCCGCGTCCCGCTCGCCGCGCTCGCCGTCGGCGGCACGGTGCTGACCCTCACCGCCTGGCTCGGCACCGTCGTCGCGTACGGCACCACGGGACGGTCCGCCCGGCGGTTCGGCTCCGGGGACCGGGCCGCGGCGGTGGCCGAGGGCGTTCAGGCGTCCTGGCTCGCCCTGAGCGTCGGCGTGCTGATGGCGCTCGCCATCCAGATCGGCGGCGGGTGGCTGGCACGTACCCTCGTCGGCGGTCCCGGCGAGGTGGCCGACGCCGCCGCCGGATGGCTGCGGGTCGCGGCGCTCGGCGCGCCCGGCCTGCTGCTGGCCGCCGCCGGCAACGGCTGGCTGCGCGGCATCCAGGACACCCGACGTCCGCTGCTCTTCGTACTCGCCCCCAACCTGCTCTCCGCGCTGCTCTGCCCGCTGCTGGTCTACCCGGCCGGTCTCGGCCTGGTCGGCTCGGCGGTGGCGAACGCGGTCGCGCAGACCATCTCCGGCGGCCTGTTCGCGGCGGCGCTGGTGCGCGAGCGGGTCTCGCTGCGCCCCCGGCCGCGGTTGATCCGCCAGCAGCTCGTGCTCAGCCGCGACCTGCTCGTCCGGGGTGTCGCCTTCCAGGCGAGTTTCCTGTCCGCGACCGCCGTCGCCGCCCGGTTCGGCGCCGCTGCGGTCGGCGCCCACCAGATCGCCGTACAACTGTGGTTCTTCACCGCGTTGCTGCTGGACGCCCTCGCGATCGCCGCGCAGGCGCTGATCGGTGCGGCGCTCGGCGCCGGCGACGCGGCCGGCGCCCGCGCCCTGGCCCGCCGGATCGCGCTGCTCGGCGGGGCCTGCGGCGTGGCCTTCGCCGTGCTCATCGCCGCCGGCGCCGGCCTGGTGCCGTCCTGGTTCAGCGCTGATCCACAGGTACGCGGCCAGGCGATGCTCGCCTGGCCGTGGTTGGTCGCGCTGCAGCCGATCGGTGGGGTGGTCTTCGCCCTCGACGGCGTGCTGATCGGCGCCGGGGATGTCCGCTACCTGCGCAACCTCACCATCGTGGCGGCGCTGGGTGGCTTCCTGCCGGCCATCTGGCTGGCCTACGGGCTCGACCTCGGGCTGGGCGGGATCTGGGCCGGGCTGACGCTGTTCGTGGTGCTCCGGCTGGTCGCGCTGCTGCTGCGGCTGCGCTCCGGCGGCTGGGCGGTGGTCGGCGCGGTCCGCTGAGGCGAGCCCGGCCCGCCCGCCCGCCCGGCGGGGCAGCTGACCGGTCTGGCACGCTTGGCGGTCGTGAGCACAGACGGTCTGATCGTGGTCGACAAGCCGGGCGGGATGACGTCCCACGACGTGGTGGCGCGGATCCGGCGGTTGGCGCGTACCCGGCGGGTGGGGCACGGCGGCACGCTGGACCCGATGGCCACCGGGGTGCTGGTGATCGGGGTGGGACGGGCCACCCGGCTGCTCACCTACGTGATCGGTGCCGGCAAGAGCTACACGGCGACGATCCGGCTGGGCCAGGCCACCGTCACCGACGACGCCGAGGGCGACGTGATCGCCACCACCTCGACCGTCGGGGTGACCGACGACGCGATCCGCGCCGCGCTGGCCGCCCAGAGCGGCGAGATCGACCAGGTGCCCAGTGCGGTCAGCGCTATCAAGATCAACGGTCAGCGGGCGTACAAGCGGGTCCGCGAGGGGGAGGCCGTCGAGTTGCCCGCCCGCCGGGTCACCATCTCCCGGCTGGACGTCCTGGCAGTCCGCCGGGACACCCCGGACGTGGTGGACGTGGACGTGGACGTGACCTGCTCGTCCGGGACGTACATCCGGGCCATCGCCCGGGACGCAGGCCTGGCGCTCGGGGTCGGCGGCCACCTGACCGCGCTGCGCCGCACCGCCGTGGGCGGCTTCACCCTGGCCGAGGCGGCCACCCTCGACACGCTGGAGCAGCGCGCCCCCGACGTGGTCAACCTGCCGCTGGCCGCGGCCGCCGACCGGTTCTTTCCCCGCCGGGACGCCACCGGCGACGAGGCGAAGGTCCTCGCCCACGGCGGCCCGCTCGACGCGGCCGGCATCGCCGGCCCGTACGCCGTCTTCGGACCCGACGGCGGGTTGATCGCTATCGTCAGCGAGCGGGACGGGCGGGCCCGCGCGGAGATCGTGCTGGCCCCCGCCTGACGACGACGGCGGCGTGAGCAGGGGAGGAGCCGGAATGCAACGGTGGCGGGGGTACGAGGCGGCACCCGGGGGCTGGGGGCGCTCGGTGGTCACCATCGGCGTCTTCGACGGGGTGCACAAGGGGCACCAGGCCACCATCGGCCACGCCGTCGCCCGCGCCCGCGAGCTGGGCGTCCGGTCGGTGGTGGTGACGTTCGACCCGCACCCGGCCGAGGTGGTCCGACCCGGCTCGCATCCCGCGGTGCTCACCGAGCCGGCCCGCAAGGCGGAACTGATCGAGGCGCTCGGCGTCGACGTGCTCTGTGTGGTGCCGTTCACCCCGGAGTTCTCCCGACTGCCGGCCGAGGCGTTCGTGCACGACGTCCTGGTCGAGCACCTGCACGCCGCGCTGGTGGTGGTCGGCGACAACTTCCGCTTCGGGCACAAGGCGGCGGGTGACGTGGCCCTGCTGGAGCGGCTGGGCCGCACCTTCGGCTTCGGGGTGGAGGGCGCCCCGCTGGTCGCCGAGGCGGGGACGGTCTTCTCCTCCACGTACATCCGCTCCTGCGTCGACGCGGGCGACGTGGCCGCGGCGGCCGCCGCGCTCGGGCGCCCGCACCGGGTCGAGGGCGTGGTGGTCCGCGGCGACCAGCGCGGACGTGAGCTGGGTTACCCCACCGCCAACCTGCTCACCCACCGGTACGCGGCGATCCCCGCCGACGGGGTGTACGCCGCCCGGCTGGTGCGCCGCGGGCGGGAACCTCTCGCGGCGGCCGTCTCCGTCGGCACCAACCCGACCTTCTCCGGCCGCGAGCGCCGGGTGGAGGCGTACGCGCTCGACTTCTCCGGCGACCTGTACGGCGAGCGGCTGGCCCTGGACTTCGTGGCGCACCTGCGGGAACAGCGGACGTACGACTCGATCGAGCCGTTGGTGGCGCAGATCGCCGAGGACGTGGAGCAGACCCGCCGGGCGCTCGGCTGAGCCCGCCGGACGACCCCGGCACGGCCGGCGCACCGCCCTTCACCGGGCGGTTCCCGACCGGGCTGGTAGTCTGGCGGGGACGTCGGCTGACCGACGTGGGGCCTCGCGTGCCTGCACGACGCCGCGGGCGCGAGGACCGGTCCGATCTCCGGTCACTGAGACCGGTCCGACGGACCTCATCGAACCACCCACGAAACAGGGAGAACATGGCGCTCGACCAGGAAGCCAAGGCAAAGATCCGCGCGGAGTACGCGACCGCCGAGGGCGACACCGGTTCGCCGGAGGTGCAGGTCGCTGTCCTCACCAAGCGGATCGCCGAGCTCACCGAGCACCTGAAGGTGCACAAGCACGACCACCACAGCCGCCGTGGGCTGCTGCTGCTGGTCGGCCGTCGCCGTCGGCTGCTCAACTACGTCCAGAAGAAGGACATCAACCGCTACCGGTCGCTCATCGAGCGGCTCGGCCTGCGCCGGTGACGTGACGGGGGAGTGGCCAGCGGCCACTCCCCCGTTCCGGTACCACTGAAGAACCGGGCCACGCGACCACCTGAGAGGGAGCCGGTCGGCGTACCGGTCTCCGGTAGTGGCCCCCGGGCACCCCGGCATCCGCCGGTCACCCGGGCGCTTCGATCGAAGACCGGCCGTCTGAGCAGCTCCCGCGTCGTGGGCCCCCGATGCAAAGGAGCATTGCCGCACCATGACCGAGAACCGACTCGGCACCGAAGCCCGTACCGCAGTGATCGACAACGGGGCGTTCGGCACCCGTGAGATCACCTTTTCCACCGGCCGGCTGGCCCGCCAGGCCGCCGGCTCCGTCATCGCCCAGCTCGGCGAGACGGTTGTTCTCTCCGCGACCACGGCCGGCAAGCAGCCGCGGGAGCAGTTCGACTTCTTCCCGCTGACGGTGGACGTCGAGGAGCGGATGTACGCCGCGGGCCGCATCCCCGGCTCGTTCTTCCGCCGCGAGGGCCGGCCCAGCGAGGACGCCATCCTCACCTGCCGGCTGATCGACCGGCCGCTGCGCCCGTCCTTCGTCAAGGGCCTGCGCAACGAGGTCCAGGTCGTCGAGACCGTGCTCGCGCTCGACCCGCAGCACCCGTACGACGTCGTCGCGATCAACGCCGCCTCGATGTCGACCAAGCTTTCCGGCCTGCCGTTCTCCGGCCCGATCGGGGCCACCCGGATGGCGCACGTCGACGGCCAGTGGGTCGCCTTCCCGACCCACGATGAGCTGGCCCGGGCCACCTTCGACATGGTGGTGGCCGGGCGGTCCCTGCCGGACGGCGACGTCGCGATCATGATGGTCGAGGCCGAGGCCACCGAGCACACCGCGGCGCTGGTCGCCGGCGGGGCCCCGGCCCCGACCGAGGAGGTCGTCGCCAGCGGCCTGGAGGCCGCCAAGCCGGCCATCCGGGAGCTGTGCCGGGCGCAGAGCGAGCTGGCCGAGGTGGCCGCCAAGCCGGTCGCCGAGTTCCCGGTCTTCCTGGACTACCAGGACGACGCGTACGACGCGGTCGCCGAGCTGGCCCGCGGCGAGGTCGCCGAGGCTCTCAAGATCGCTGGTAAGCACGACCGCGAGGAGGCCCTGGACCGGGTCAAGGCCAAGGTCGTCGAGGAGCTGGGCCCGCGCTTCGAGGGCCGGGAGAAGGAGCTCTCCGCCGCCTTCCGGTCGCTGACCAAGTCCGAGGTCCGCAGCCGGGTGCTGCGCGAGCAGGTCCGCATCGACGGCCGCGGCCCGCGTGACATCCGCCCGCTGTCCGCCGAGGTCGGCGTGCTGCCGCGGGTGCACGGCTCGGCGCTCTTCGAGCGCGGCGAGACCCAGATCCTGGGCGTCACCACGCTGAACATGCTCCGCATGGAGCAGTCGCTGGACACCCTCTCCCCGGAGAAGTCCAAGCGTTACATGCACAACTACAACTTCCCGCCGTACTCCACCGGTGAGACCGGTCGGGTCGGCTCGCCGAAGCGGCGTGAGATCGGCCACGGTGCCCTCGCGGAGCGGGCGCTCATCCCGGTGCTGCCGTCGCGCGAGGAGTTCCCGTACGCGATCCGGCAGGTCTCCGAGGCGCTCGGCTCCAACGGCTCCACCTCGATGGGTTCGGTCTGCGCCTCGACGCTGGGCCTGCTGTCGGCCGGTGTGCCGCTGAAGGCCCCGGTCGCCGGCATCGCCATGGGCCTCATCTCCGACGAGGTCGAGGGCAAGACCCGGTACGTGACGCTGACCGACATCCTCGGCGCCGAGGACGCGTTCGGTGACATGGACTTCAAGGTCGCCGGCACCCGGGAGTTCGTCACCGCGCTGCAGCTCGACACCAAGCTCGACGGCATTCCGTCGGACGTGCTGGCCGCCGCGCTGCAACAGGCGCACGAGGCCCGGCAGACCATCCTCGACGTGATGCAGGCGGCGATCGAGGCCCCGGCCACGATGAGCGACTACGCGCCGCGGGTCACCACCGTCAAGATCCCGGTCGACAAGATCGGCATGGTGATCGGCCCGAAGGGCCAGACCATCAACGCCATCCAGGACGAGACCGGCGCCGAGATCTCCATCGAGGACGACGGCACCATCTACGTCGGCGCGACCAACGGCCCGTCGGCCCAGGCCGCGGTCGAGCGGATCAACGCGATCGCCAACCCGACCCTGCCCAAGGTCGGCGACCGGTTCCTCGGCACCGTGGTGAAGACCGCCGCGTTCGGCGCCTTCGTCTCGCTGCTCCCGGGCCGCGACGGCCTGCTGCACATCTCCAAGGTGGGCGACGGCAAGCGGGTCGAGAAGGTCGAGGACTTCCTCAACGTCGGCGACAAGGTCGAGGTGGAGATCGCCGACATCGACCAGCGCGGCAAGATCTACCTGGACAAGGTCCGCCCGGAGGGCGCCGAGGCGCCGGCCGCCGGTGAGGCCGCCGCCGAGCGCCCGGCCGGCCGGGACCGGGGCGACCGTGGCCCGCGCGACCGGGGTGACCGCGAGCGCGGCGGCCGTGGCCCGGAGCGGGGCGAGGGCGGCGGCGAGGGCGGCGAGGGCGGCGGCGAGTCCCGCCCGCGTCGCCGGACCCGGCACAGCTGATCCCTGACGGCAACACGGCCGGGCGACGCCGACGCGTCGCCCGGCCGTGCCGGATCATCGCACCATCCACCCCTTGTTGAACTGGAAGCAGGTTGCCGTGAGTCGGACCCGCGCGGTCACCCGTACGCTCAGCGACGACCCACTGGGCGGGACCGTGCGCCGTACCGTGCTGCCCAGCGGGTTGCGGGTGCTCACCGAGGCGATCCCGGCGATGCGCAGCGTCTCCTTCGGCATCTGGGTCGCCGTCGGCTCCCGGGACGAGACCGGGCCGCAGGCCGGCGCCGCGCACTTCCTGGAGCACCTGCTCTTCAAGGGCACCCGCAAGCGCAGCGCGTTGGACATCTCCGCGGCGATCGAGGCGGTGGGCGGCGAGACGAACGCCTTCACCACCAAGGAATACACCTGCTACTACGCCCGCGTGCTGGACGAGGACCTGCCGCTGGCCATCGACGTCATGTGCGACCTGGTCGCCGACTCGGTGCTCGACGACGCCGACGTGGAGACCGAGCGGGGCGTGATCCTCGAAGAGATCGCCATGCATGACGACGAGCCGGGCGATGAGGTGCATGATCTGCTCGCCCGGGCCGTTTACGGCGACCACCCTCTCGGCCGGCTGATCTCCGGCACCGAGGAGACGGTCACCCCGATGACCCGCCGGCAGATTCAGAGCTTCTACCGCCGCCGGTACACCCCGCCGGAGATCGTCATCGCCGCCGCCGGCAACCTCGACCATGCCGCCGTGGTCAAGCTGGTCCGGCAGGCGCTGCGTGGCACCCCGCTGGACACCGGCCCGGCGGCGCCGGCCCCGTGCCGTGCAGCCGCCCCGGCGGTACGCACGAAGCCGGCCGCCACCCTGGTCGAGCCGAAGGAGACCGAGCAGGCGCACGTGATCCTCGGCTGCCCCGGCATCGACCGTACCGACGAGCGGCGCTTCGCCCTCGGGGTGCTCAACAACGTGCTCGGCGGTGGCATGTCGAGCCGGCTGTTCCAGGAGATCCGCGAGCAGCGCGGCCTGGCCTATTCGGTCTACTCGTACGCCAGCCAGTACGCCGACAGTGGCCTGTTCGCCGTCTACGCCGGCTGCGCGCCGGGCAAGGTGGACGAGGTGCTGGAGCTGACCCGGGCCGAGCTGGCTCGGGTGGCCGTCGAGGGGATCACCGGGGCTGAGCTGGCCCGGGGCAAGGGGATGAGCAAGGGCTCGTTCGTCCTCGGCCTGGAGGACACCGGCTCCCGGATGAGCCGGCTGGCCAAGGGTGAGCTGCTCTACGGGAACCTGATGCCGGTGGACGAGCTGCTCGCCCGGGTCGACGGGGTGACCCTGGACGACGTGAACGCCCTCGCCGCCGAGCTGCTCGGCCGACCGATGTCCCTCGCCGTGGTCGGCCCGTTCGACGAGTCCGCCTTCGCGGCGTCTCGCTGACCGGTCTTGAAGCAGGACGGCGTCCCGATTGGGATAGGTTGTGCCCCGTGACTGACGAGCAGGAGAAGAATCCGGGCGAGCCGCTGCGGGTCGGCGTGCTGGGCGCCCGTGGCCGGATGGGCGTGGAGGTCTGCAAGGCCGTCGACGGGGCCGCCGACATGGACCTGGTGGCGATGGTCGACCAGGGGGACGGGCTGTTCGCCGCCGCCGACGCCGGTGCCGAGGTGGTGGTCGACTTCACCACCCCCGACGTCGTCATGGACAACCTGCGCTGGTGCATCGACCAGGGCATCAACGCGGTGGTGGGCACCACCGGCTTCACCGGGCAGCGCCTCGACCGGGTGCGTGGCTGGCTGGCGCACCGGCCCGAGGTGGGCGTGGTGATCGCCCCCAACTTCGGCATCGGCGCGGTGCTGATGATGCAGTTCGCCGCCCGCGCGGCCCGGCACTTCGAGTCGGTCGAGATCGTGGAGCAGCACCATCCGCGCAAGCTGGATGCGCCCAGCGGCACCGCCACGCACACCGCGCGGCTGATCGCCCAGGCTCGGGCCGAGGCCGGTCTCGGCCCCGCGCCGGACGCCACCAAGGACGAGGTGCCGGGCGCCCGGGGCGCCGACATCGACGGCGTACGCGTACACGCGGTGCGGGCCACCGGCCTGGTCGCCCACCAGGAGGTCCTGTTCGGCACCACCGGTGAGACGCTGACCATCCGGCACGACTCGTACGACCGGGCCTCGTTCATGCCGGGCGTGCTGCTCGCCGTGCGCGCGGTGCGCAACCGCCCGGGTCTCACCGTCGGCCTGGACGCCCTGCTCGACTAGCCCGCCCTCCCAGCGGTGGCGCTCCGGCCGAGCCTAGGCTCACCTTCATGATCGATTCTGGATTGTGCGACCGTGCCGGCCGGCGGGTGACCCTGCGGCCGGTCGACGACGACAACTGGCGGGCCGTGGCCGACGTCGCGCCCCGCGATGACCAGCGCGCCTGGGTGCCGGCCCTGGCCGCCCGCTACCTGCTGCTGACCATGCGCTCGGACGGCTGGACCTCGCTCGCCGTGTACGCGGACGAGACGGTGGTCGGGCACGTCATGTGGGCCGTGGACGACGACGGTTCGCGCTGGATCGGCGGCATGCTGATCGACGCCGCCGAGCAGCACCGGGGCGTCGGCCGAGCCGCCGTGCGCACCCTCACCGACTGGCTGGTCACCCAGGGGCACCCGGTCCGCCTCAGCTACCACCCCGACAACACCCAGGCCGCCGCCCTCTACCGCTCCCTCAACTTCCACCCCACCGGCGCCCTCGAAGACGACGAACTGATCGCCGAACTCACCCCCGCCCAATCCCGCTGATCATGAGGTTGGCGGCGAAGTCGATCGCCGTAGCTGCCGCCAACCTCATGATCAACGCTGGTCGGCGGGGGGAATGGCGACGTGGAGGCGGAGTTGGGGGACCAGCATGTCGTCGACGTCCAGGGCGCGTGCGGCGGCGTCCGGTTCCCAGCCGGTCGAGGTGAGGAACTTGCGGGTCGCCGCGTCCGCGTCGAACGCCCAGGCCACCGCGTGGGTGAGGCCGTCCTCCCGCCAATGGTCGACTGCGGCCGCGAGCAGCCGGCTGCCGTGCCCGCGTCGGCCCCAGCGCGGCTCGACCAGCAGGTCGGTGACCGCGGCCACCCCGTCGCCGAGCGCGTCGGCCGGCTCGCCCGGCGCGAGCGCCTCGGCGTCGGCCGGACCGGCCGCCATGAACCCCACCAGATAGGATTGTTCGGCCTGTTCGACGGCGACCAGCACCCGGTGTGCGTCCGAGGGTGGCTCCTGCACCGCCGCGCTCCACCGCCGGGTGAGGTAGGCCTCGTCCAGGTTGTCGAGCACGTGGCGAGGCAGGATCCGGCGGTATGCGACCCGCCAGGTCGCGAGCTGGATGCGTGCGATCTCGCCCGCGTCCTGGAGACGTGCGGGGCGGACGTACCCGAGTGCCATGGCACGTGAGCCTACGCAGGGCGAGGGAGGCGACGGTGGCGCAGGGTGCCAGGCGGACGATCGCGCAGGTCGTCGCCGTGGTGGTGCTCGCCGTCGCGGTGGCAGCCTTCCTGCGGGAGGAGGCCGTGCGGCATGAGTTCTTCGACCTCAAGGTCTATCAGGGCGCGCTGACCTGGTGGGTGCACGGCGGGGAGATCTACGACTTCCTCAAGCCCGGCAGCCCGTACGGCTTCACCTACCCGCCGTTCGCCGCGTTGGTCATGCTGCCGATGGTCTGGCTGCCGTGGCACGTGGCGACGACGGTGAGCCTGGTCGCGACGGTGGTGGTCAGCACCGTGGTGATCTGGTGGCTGGTCGACCCGATCGCCCGCCGCTGCGGCTGGACCCGTTGGTTCGCCCTCGCGGTGGCGCTCTGCCTGGCCGCCGCCTACGAGCCGATGCGCGAGACGGTCAGCTTCGGCCAGGTCAACATGCTGCTGCTTTTCGTGGTGGCGGTGGATCTGCTGTGGTTGCTGCCGGCGGGCAGCCGGTGGGCCGGGGCGGGTGTCGGACTGGCCACCGCGACCAAGCTGACCCCGGGCATCTTCATCGTCTATCTGCTGGTCACCGGGCGCTGGCGGGCCGCGTTCACCGCGATGGGCGCGGCGGTCGGGGCCACCCTGCTCGCCGGCGCGCTCTTTCCGAACGCCTCCCGCGAGTTCTGGACCTCGGCGTTGTGGAACACCGACCGGGTGGGCGAGTTGGCCTTCGTCTCCAACCAGTCGCTGCGCGGGGTGCTCGCCCGGCTGGACCCGGCACACCCGGGCACCGTCGCCTGGCTGGTGCTGGTGCTCGCCACCCTGGCCGGCTGGGTGTGGCGCTCCCGCGCCGCGTCGGCCGCCGGCGACGAGACCACCGGCCTGGCCCTGACCGGCGTCGCCATGTGCCTGGTCAGCCCGGTGACCTGGGTGCATCACCTGGTCTGGCTGCTGCCCGCGCTGATCCTGCTGGTCGACAACGGCATGGCGGCCCCCGCGCGCAGCCGCCGGCGCCCGATCCTGCTGGCCGCCGCGACCATCGGGTACGCGTTCCTGATCAGCCGGATCGTCTGGCGGTTCGACGAGGACTTCGGCGGGGTGACCGGCTTCCTCGGCAGCAACACGTACGTCTGGATCAGCCTGGGGCTGCTGCTCGGCCTGCCGGTCCGCCGCCCGGCCGCGCCGGCCGGTGGTCCGCCCGCCCAGCGGGGTTCGTCACGCGTCGAGACAGGCGGTGTAGCGCAGCTCCCGCAGCCGCACCGGGTCGCGCCCGCCGGACAGCGACACCGGATAGGTGCTCTCGGCGCCGTCCGGTGACAGCCCGGCCCGTTCGTAGAAGCGGCGGGCCCGGGCGTTGTCGGCGAGCACCCAGAGGCGATATTCCTGCCAGCCCCGTTCGGTCAGGCCGGCCCGGGCCGCGGTCAGCAGGTCCCCGCCGGTTCCGGTGCCCCAGTGCGCCGGCTCGACGTACACCGCCAGGATCTCGCCGTACCGGTGGTCGAGGTCGCCCCGGTCCTGGTTGTTCCGGTACGGGCCGAAGGTGGCGAACCCGGCAACCCGCCCGTCGACCTCGGCGAGCAGGGTGGCGAACGGGTGAGCCGGGTCGGCGGTGCCGAGGTCCCGGCGACGCTGCGCCCAGGCGGCCGGGTTCAGCCGGCGCAGCACCTCGTCCGGCATGATCCCGGCGTAGCCGGCCTGCCAGCTGCGCACGTGCACCCGGGCGATCGCCTCGGCGTCGTCCGGTTCCTCGCGACGGATGGTGAGCATCCGTCCGTTCTATGCCCCGACGGCCGCCGGGTCCAGCGTGTCGTACCGGTGAAATAGGGTGCCCGACGATGGCCGCACCGGAATCGCTCTCGCTCGCCCAGGCCCGCCGGGTCGCCCTGGCCGCCCAGGGCTTCGCCGACCCGCCGCCCGCCGGGGTGCCCACCCGCCGGCACCTGCGCCGGGTGCTCGACCGGGTCGGGCTGATCCAGATGGACTCGGTCAACGTCCTGCAGCGGGCCCACTACCTGCCGCTCTACAGCCGGCTCGGGCCCTACCCGACCGAGCTGCTCGACAGCGCCGCCTACCGGCGTCCGCGGGACCTGTTCGAATACTGGGGGCACGAGGCGTCGCTGATCCCGGTCGGCCTGCAGCCGGCGCTGCGCTGGCGGATGGCCCGGGCCCGCGACGAGGCGTGGGGCGGGATGCGCCGCATCGCCCAGGAGCAGCCCGAGCTGGTCGCCCGGGTCCGCGACGAGGTGGCGGCCCGGGGTCCGCTCACCGCCGCCGAGATCGAGCACGACGCGCCCCGGGAGACCGGCAACTGGGGGTGGAACTGGTCCTCGGTCAAGCGGGCGCTCGAGTTCCTATTCTGGGCCGGCGAGGTGACCGCGGCCGACCGCACCACCTCCTTCGCCCGCCGCTACGACCTGCCCGAGCGGGTGCTGCCGGCCGCCGTGCTGGACGCACCCACTCCGACCGACGCCGACGCGCACCGGGCCCTGGTGGCGGTCGCCGCCCGCTCGTTGGGCGTGGCGGCCGAGCCGGAGCTGCGCGACTACTTCCGGTTGCCGCTGGCTGGGGCCCGACGGGCGGTCGCCGAGCTGGTCGAGGCGGGCGAGCTGACCCCGGTCGAGGTGCCGGGCTGGCGCCAGCCGGCCTACCTGCACGCGCAGGCCCGGCTGCCCCGCTGGGTCCGCGGCAACACCCTGGTCAGCCCGTTCGACCCGCTGGTCTGGGAGCGGGCCCGCGCCGAGCGGCTCTTCGGCTTCACCTACCGCATCGAGATCTACGTGCCCGCCCCGCAGCGGGTGCACGGCTACTACGTGCTGCCCTTCCTGCAGGGCGAGCGGTTCACCGCCCGGGTCGACCTGAAGGCCGACCGGAAGGCGGGGGTGCTGCTGGTGCCGGCCGCCTGGGTGGAGCCGGGCGTCGACCCGGGGGAGACCGCGGTGGCGCTCGCCGCCGAGCTCTACCGGTTGGCCGGCTGGCTCGGCCTGGCCGCGGTCGCCCCGCCGGTCGCCGGTGATCTGGCGCCGCCGCTGGCCGCCGCGCTGGCCGGCCTGGCCGGTGTACGGTGAGCCCGTGACGAGCGTTGACCGGCCGGCCGCCGCACCCGACCCGCAGCCGAGCCCCGACCCCGGGTCGACGCCCTGGCCCGCCGCAGTGGCCTACCAGCCGGTCGAGCCGGACCGGTTCACCCGTTTCGTGCTGCGGCTGCACGCCCGCGCCCCGCGCTGGGCGGTGCCGCTGGCCGCCGCGGGCTGTGTCGGCCTGGGCATGGCGTACGCGCTGCTGAGCAACCCCACCCACAGCGCCCCGGACGCCGCGCCGACCTGCCTGCTCAAGCTCACCACGGGGCTGGACTGCCCGGGCTGCGGCGGCACCCGCGCCCTCTGGTACGTGCTGCACGGCGACCTGCCGGCTGCCGCCCGGCACCATTTCCTCTTCGTCTTCGCGCTGCCCTTCCTGGCGTATCTCTTCGTCGCCTGGGCGGGCAACCTGGCGTTCGGGTGGCGGCTGCCGGAGCTGCGGCTCAGCCCGAAGGTGCTCGGCGGTTTCCTCGTCGCGTGGCTCGCCTTCTCGGTGGTCCGCAACCTGCCCTGGGCCCCGTTCACCTCGCTCTACGTCTGACCTCGGCGCGACACGCCCGAGCCGCCGCAGGCGACCCGTGGTGCGGCGTTTCACGTCGGCGTGCCCAGGTTTCGCCGGAGCGCGGACGGCCACTACAGTCGCAGGAATGCCGGACATGGTGCAGCCACAGGTCAAGCTCATCGCGTGGACCCAGTTCCAGGCCCCGGACGACGTGCCGTGGTCGACCGACGCCGAGGGCGGTCAGGCCCTCGCCGAGTTCGCCGGCCGGGCCTGCTACCAGAGCTGGAAGAAGCCGAACCCGGCCACCGCGACCAATGCCGGCTACCTCGCGCACATCCTCGATGTCGGCCACCTGAGCGTGCTGGAGCACGGCTCGGTGAGCTTCTACTTCAGCGGGGTCTCCCGGTCCTTCACCCACGAGCTGATCCGGCACCGGCACTTCTCGTACTCCCAGCTCTCCCAGCGGTACGTGCCGGAGCGGGACGCGGCCATGGTCGAGCCCGCGGTGATCGCCGAGGATCCGGAGCTGCACAAGAAGTTCGTCGAGGCGACCGACGCGGCCGTGCGGGCGTACACCGAGCTGTTGGCGGGCCTGGAGGCGCGCTTCACCGACGAGCCCAACCCGACGCTGCGCCGTAAGCAGGCCCGGCAGGCGGCGCGGGCGGTGCTGCCCAACGCCACCGAGACCCGGATCGTGGTCACCGGCAACTACCGGGCCTGGCGGCACTTCATCAAGATGCGGGCCACCGAGCACGCCGACGTGGAGATCCGCGAGCTGGCGGTGGAGTGCCTGCGGCAGCTCCAGGAGGTCGCGCCGAACGTCTTCGCCGACTTCCTGATCTCCACCTTGCCCGACGGCACCGAGGTCGCGGCCAGCCCGCACGCCGAGTGACTCCTGCGCCCTTCGCCGCCGGGCCCCCGGTGGTCGTCCGCTAGGTTGTGAACATGACGCACGACCACCCTGCCGCTCCCGACCGGGACGCGTCGCGCCCGTTCGGGCGACTGATCACGGCCATGGTGACCCCGTTCACCACCGACGGGTCCGTCGACCTGGACGGCGCCGGCCGGCTCGCCCGGCACCTCGTCGACGAGCAGGGCAACGACGCGCTGGTGCTCAACGGCACCACCGGGGAGTCCCCGACCACCACCGACGCCGAGAAGGAAGCCCTGATCCGGGCCGTGGTGGAGGCGGTCGGCGATCGGGCCCGGATCATCGCCGGGGTCGGCACCAACGACACCCGACACACCATCGAGCTGGCCGCGCAGGCGGAGAAGGCCGGCGCGCACGGCCTGCTGGTGGTCACGCCCTACTACAACAAGCCGCCGCAGAGCGGCCTGCTGCGGCACTTCACCGCGGTCGCCGACGCCACCGGCCTGCCGATCATGCTGTACGACATCCCGCACCGGTCCGGCACCGCGATCGCCACCGACACCCTGCTGCGACTGGCTGAGCACGGCCGGATCGTCGCGGTCAAGGACGCCAAGGGCGACCTCACGGCCACCTCCGAGGTGCTCACGCGCAGCGACCTGGCCTACTACTCCGGCGAGGACTCGCTGACCCTGCCCGCCCTCGCGGTCGGCGCGGTCGGCGTCGTCGGCACCTCGACGCATTTCACCGGGGCGCCGACCAAGCAGCTGATCGAGGCGTACGAGGCGGGCGACGTCCGCACCGCCCTCGCCCTGCACCGGCGGCTGCTGCCGCTGTACACCGGGATCTTCCGTACCCAGGGCGTGATCCTGGTGAAGGCGGGTCTGGCGGCCAAGGGCCTGCCGGCCGGGCCGGTGCGCCCGCCGCTGGTGGACGCCACCGCCGACGAACTGGCCCAGTTGCGCGCCGACTGCGCGGCGGTGGGCCTGGCACTTCCCGAATGATCAAACGACACGACGGACGCCGGGCGACGGCGTCGCAGAATGAGGTGGACGCGTGACCGAGGCGCACATCGAGGGTGAACTTCCCCCGCCGCTGCCGGAAGGCGGTCTGCGGATCATGCCGCTCGGCGGGCTCGGCGCCATCGGCCGGAACATGACCGTCTTCGAGTACGAGGGCAAGCTGCTGATCGTCGACTGCGGGGTGCTCTTCCCCGACGTCGAGCAGCCCGGGGTGGACCTGATCCTGCCCGACTTCGGCCCGATCCTGGACCGGCTCGACGACGTTCAGGCGATCGTGCTCACCCACGGGCACGAGGACCACATCGGCGCGGTGCCGTATCTGCTCGCCCACAAGGCGGACATTCCGCTGGTGGGCTCGCAGTTCACCCTGGCACTGGTCGAGGCGAAGCTGGCCGAGCGGCGGATCCAGCCGTACACGCTGACCGTGCGGGAGGGGCAGCGGGAGCGGCTCGGCCCGTTCGAGTGCGAGTTCTTCGCGGTCAACCACTCCATCCCGGACGCGCTCGCGGTGGCCATCCGCACCGGCGCCGGTCTGGTGCTGCACACCGGCGACTTCAAGATGGACCAGCTTCCGCTGGACGGCCGGATCACCGACCTGGCGGGCTTCGCCCGGCTCGGCGCCGAGGGCGTGGACCTGCTGCTGTCGGACTCCACCAACGCGGAGATCCCCGGCTTCGTCACCCCGGAGCGGGAGATCGGCCCGGTGCTCGACTCGATCTTCGCGAAGGCGAAGGGGCGGATCATCGTCGCCTCGTTCGCCTCGCACGTGCACCGGGTGCAGCAGGTCTTCGACTCGGCACTTGAGCACGGCCGCAAGGTGGCGCTGATCGGCCGCTCGATGGTCCGCAACATGGGCATCGCCCGTGACCTCGGCCTGCTCAACATTCCGGCCGGCCTGGTGATCGGGATCGAGGAGGCCACCACCCTGCCGCCCGAGCAGATCGTGCTGATGTCCACCGGCTCGCAGGGCGAGCCGATGAGCGCGCTGGGCCGGATGGCCAGCGGCGACCACCGGCACATCACCATCGCCCCCGGTGACACCGTCGTGCTGGCCTCGTCGCTGGTCCCCGGCAACGAGACCTCGGTCTACCGGGTGATCAACCGGCTGGCTCGGGCCGGTGCCGTGGTGGTGCACAAGGACGTGGCCAAGGTCCACGTCTCCGGTCACGCCCCGGCCGGCGAGCTGCTCTACCTGCTGAACGTCACCCGACCGAGCAACCTGATGCCGGTGCACGGCGAGTGGCGGCACCTGCGGGCGCACGCCCGGCTCGGCATCGAGTCCGGGGTCGCCCCGGACCGGGTGGTGATCTGCGAGGACGGCGACGTCGTCGACCTGGTCGAGGGCCGGGCCAGCCTGGTCGGGCACGTGAAGAGCCGGTACGTCTACGTCGACGGCCTGGCCGTGGGCGACGTCAGCGAGTCGCTGCTCACCGAACGCCGGATCCTCGGCGACGGCGGGTTCATCGCCACCACCGTGGTGGTCGACTCGGTCACCGGCAAGGTCGTCGCCGGCCCGACCCTGTCGGCGAAGGGCTTCTCCGAGGACCCGGAGGCGTTCAACCCGGTGATCCCGCTGGTCACCGAGGCGCTCAACCGGGCCGCCGCGGACGGCATCACCGACCCGCACCAGCTTCAGCAGATCGTTCGACGCACCGTCGGGCGCTGGGTCAACGACGCGTACCGGCGCCGGCCGATGATCGTCCCGACGGTCGTCGAGGTCTGACCCCGCCGGCTGTCGACGCCGGTCCACCGTTCCCGGTGGACCGGCGTCAGATAGATCACGACGACTCCCCGAGGGCGCTGGATCTGACGTACTGGAAGACGCCGCGCACGCCGAACCAGTTGCCGGTAGTCGCCAAGCGGACAGGCCCCTCGTGGTGCTGCAGCCGCGGTCAGGGCAGCGCGGCGACCGCCTCGGCGTACGCGGCCCCGGTGCTGACCGCCGCGGTCACCAGCACCACGAGCTGCGCCGGGGCGACCCCGTGCGACAGGTCGGTGGTGACGTCGGCGGCCAGCATCAGCGCCCCGTCGCCGGGATCGTGCACGTACGCCGCCGGCAGCAGCCGGTCGTGGTTCCACGCATTGCAGAACGCGTACGCCTCGGCTCGGCGGGCGGCCGGCAGTTGGCGGCTTGCCACCACCCGCGCGTGCAGGATCTCCCCCTGCCGCCCGAGCCGCCGGAACTGGATCACCGCCTCGCCCCAGCGCCCCACCACCGTGCCGTCCGGCGTCACCGCGTAGCCGTCGCCGCGTACGTCGAGGGCGGCGGTGAGCAGCGCCAGGGTGAGCGGGACCGGTTCCTCCTCGCCCGCCGGTCCCGGCTCGGTGAGGTCGTCAGCCGGCCAGTCGTCGACGTCGTCCTCGGCGGGCAGCGGCACCGGGTCGGCGAGCGGCCGTTCCGCCAGCCAGGAGGCGATCCGGCCGGACTGGTGCCCGGTGCCGTTGCGGGCGTCGAAGCTGCCGGCCAGCTCGATGGCGAGCACCTGAAGCTGACCGCCCAGCGTGGTCACGTCCACCTCGGTCGCCGGCTGCGGCCCGTGCCCCGGGCGGTGGATCCGCCGGTCGCCGCGCCCGGCCTCGACGGCCAACCCACAGAGCAGCGCGCCCGCCGCGGCGAACTCCATGGCGGACAGGTCGTCGGCGGGCCGGTCCAACCTGGGCATCTGCTCGGCCAGCAGGTCCAGCCCGCGGTCCAGGTGCCCGCCGAGCGCGCAGTAGCGCAGGTGCGCGGCGAGCAGTGGGAACGCCGTCCGCTCGCGACGGTGCCGGCGGTAGGCCCGCACGTGTGCCCGGGCGGCGCGCGTGACCTCGCCGGTGCGCAGCCAGGGCAGCAGCGCCCCGGCGAGGGCCCGTTCCGGCTGGTCGGTGCAGCCCACCTCGCCGTCGAGCACCGGCCGCAGCGCCGCCAGGGCCGCCGCCGGCTCACCCCAGCCGGCCAGCAGCTCGGCCCGCCGCGCCGGCGCGCACCCCGGGCAGCCGGCGACCGGGTCGGGCATGGCCGGCCCTCCACCGCCAAGGCCCACCGTCGGACCGGCCGCGCCGGACGGGCCGTGCCAGCGGGAGTATTCCCGGCGGGCGGTGGGCTCGTCGCCGAGGTGGTCGGCGAGGCGGCAGCGCAGCTCCGCCACCGGCTCGGCGTCCGGACCGAGCCGGTCGGCCAGCTCGTCCAACAGGGACCGGGCCTGCTCCAGGCTGATCCGTGGGGTGCCGAACACCGCCTCCACCGCCTGCCGCTGGTGCCGGCGCAGCCGTTCCGCGTCGTCGGGGCGGTCGTCCAGCAGGCCGGGAGCCCGGTCGAGCGCGGCCAGGCAGCGGCGCACCGGCTCCACCAGCCGCCACCGCTGGCCGAGGTGCAGGTACGCCTCCATCAGCGCGAACCGTGCCGCCAGCCCGGTACGCGGGTCGTCGGTCGCGTCGGCCCGGGCGGCGATCCGCTCCAGCTCGGCGCAGCGGGCCTCGCCGTCGGGCAGGTCCTGGGCGTCGGCGAGGGCGTCGGACAGGCCCTGGTCGCGGGAGGTGGTCACCGGATCGACCCGCCGGGCAGGCGGCCCACGGCGGCGGCGAGCTGGCAGCCGGTGGTGATGCCGCAGTCGATGAGCTGGTCGAGTTGGTGCGGGGTGACCCCGCGCTCCAGGTCGGTGGTCACCTCACCGCAGATCTGGGCCAGCCCGTCGTCGGCTACGTGCACGAACGCCTTCGGCCAGAGCCGGTCGTGGTTCCACGAGTTGCAGAACGCGTACAGGTCAGGGACGCGCTCGATGCCGAAGCGGTGCGCGGCGACGGCTCGCACCTGCAGCAGCTCCCCGGCGACGCCCCGGCGGTGGAACCAGATCAGGCCCTGCTCCCAACGGCCCACCAGATCGCCGTCGGCGTCCTCGGCCACCGCGTACCCCCGGTTGGCCAGCACGGCGGCGATCAGCTCGCCGGTCAGCGGCCGCAACGCCTGTGGGGGCCCGGCCAAGGGGCCGTCCGGACCGTCCTCGATCTCCGGCGACGCCATCGGGCACCCCTTCTGAGGCGAATAACACAGACTGCGGCGTGGCCCGTGCCGCGACGCGCGGACACGACCCGGAAAAGCGGCGATCCGTCGAGTCCCGCCGTTACGGTGACTCTATGGCGGGCCGTACCTCTCAGGCGAGCCGGCGGCGCGGCGCGTCGCCGCGTGGCACCACGAACAGCCGTGCCCGTCAGCCGGCCAAGAAGGCCACCCGGGCGACTCCCCGGCGACGGACCGCGGCCCGGCCGAGCCCGGCGGCGTACGTCGGCCGGGCGGTCGGTGCCTTGTGGATGGGCGTCGCGCACGGCCTGGGCTGGGCGGTCCGCGCCGCCGGACGGCACGCCGCCTCGGCCCGCGACCTCGACCCGGAGCACCGCCGCGACGGCGCCGGGTTGCTGGTGTTCGGCCTCGCCATCCTCAGCGCGGTGGGCATCTGGTTCGGCGGCGCCGGGCCGGTCGGCGCCCGGCTTGCCGACACCGTGCGGCTCTTTCTCGGCGCGGTCGCGATCGTGGTGCCGGTGCTGCTGATGATCGGCGCCTGGCGGCTGCTGCGCAGCCCGGGCGATCCCGCGCACCGCGGGCGTGGCCTGGTCGGCTGGGGCTCGATGCTGCTCGCCACCGCGGCAATGCTGCACATCGGACAGGATCCGGTCGACGGCGGGCAGCGGGACTACGCGGGCGGGCTGCTCGGCGCGGGCGTCGGCAACGTGCTGAAGGCGGCCGTCACCGCCTGGGTGGCGGTGCCGCTGCTCGTTCTGCTGCTGGTCTTCGGCCTGCTGGTGGTCACCGCGACCCCGATCAACAAGATCCCGGAGCGGCTCGGGCTGCTCGCCGGCAGCCTGATCGGGCCGATCGCCACCGACGACGCCGAGGCCGACGCGGAACCGAAGCCGAAGCCGGCCCGTAAGCGGCCGGCCAAGCGGCTTCCTCCGTCGCTGGATCCGACGGACCCGGACGGCGTCCCCGACCTCGACGACCTCGACGGCGTCGACCTGCAGGACACCCTGGTGCTGCCGCGTAAGCGGCCGGCGAAGGTGCCGGCGCGTCGCAAGCCGGCCGAGCCGCCGGAGCACTCGCCGCTGCCCACCCGGGCCGAGCAGCTCGCGCTGACCGGGCTGGCCGGCGACTACACGCTGCCGCCGGCCAACATGCTGGGCAGCGGCGCCGCGCCGAAGACCCGCAGCAAGGCCAACGACGAGGTGATCGCCGCGCTGACCGGCGTCTTCGAACAGTTCGACGTGGACGCCGCGGTCACCGGCTTCACCCGCGGCCCGACGGTCACCCGCTACGAGGTCGAGCTGGGGCCGGGCGTCAAGGTGGAGCGGATCACTCAGCTCTCCCGCAACATCGCGTACGCGGTCAAGTCGCCGGACGTGCGGATTCTCAGCCCGATCCCGGGCAAGAGCGCGGTCGGCGTGGAGATCCCGAACACCGACCCGGAGAACGTGGCGCTCGGTGACGTGCTCCGCTCGCGGGCCGCTACCAGCGACCACCACCCGATGGTGGTGGCGCTGGGCAAGGACATCGAGGGCGGCTACGTGGTGGCCAACCTCGCGAAGATGCCGCACATTCTCATCGCCGGGGCCACCGGCGCCGGCAAGTCGAGCTGCCTGAATTCTCTGCTCGTATCCGTTTTGACCCGGGCAACGCCCGACGAGGTTCGGCTGCTGCTGATCGACCCGAAGCGGGTCGAGATGACCGGCTACGAGGGCATCCCGCACCTGGTCACTCCGATCGTGACCAACCCGAAGAAGGCGGCCGACTCGCTGGACTGGGTGGTCCGCGAGATGGACATGCGCTACGACGACCTCGCCGCCAACGGGGTCCGGCACATCGACGACTTCAACCGCAAGGTGCGCACCGGCGAGATCAAGGCCCCGCCGGGCAGCGAGCGCGAGCTGCGCCCGTATCCGTACCTGCTGGTGATCGTGGACGAGCTGGCCGACCTGATGATGGTCGCGCCGCGCGACGTGGAGGACTCCATCGTCCGGATCACCCAGCTCGCCCGGGCCGCCGGCATTCACCTGGTGCTGGCCACCCAGCGGCCCTCGGTCGACGTGGTCACCGGTCTGATCAAGGCCAACGTGCCGTCCCGGCTGGCCTTCGCCACCTCCTCACTGGCCGACTCGCGGGTCATCCTCGATCAGCCGGGCGCGGAGAAGCTGCTCGGTCGTGGCGACGGCCTCTTCCTGCCGATGGGCGCGTCGAAGCCGCTGCGGATCCAGGGCGCCTGGGTGACCGAGCGGGAGATCGCCGACGTGGTGAAGTTCTGCAAGGACCAGCGCGAGCCGGAGTTCCGCGCGGACGTGCTGACCGTGGCGCAGGACAGCAAGAAGAAGATCGACGAGGACATCGGCGACGACCTGGACCTGCTGGTGCAGGCGGTGGAGCTGGTGGTCACCTCGCAGTTCGGCTCCACCTCGATGCTGCAGCGCAAGCTGCGGGTCGGCTTTGCCAAGGCGGGCCGCCTGATGGACCTGATGGAGACCCGGGGCGTGGTCGGGCCGTCCGAGGGGTCGAAGGCCCGCGACGTGCTGGTCAAGCCGGACGAGCTGGAGGAGGTCCTGGCCGGCCTGCGAGGCGGCGACGACTGAGCCGCCGGAAATCAGGAGCGGTAGATCGCGTACCCGATGACCACGCCGATCACGGCGCCGACCACGCTGGCCGCGGCGGCCCACCAGCCGAGCGGCTTGTCGCCGAGCACCGCGCCGACGATGCCGAGCACGAGGCCGACCAGGCCGAACAGCGGTGGCAGGAAGAAGATCGCGATGACCGCGAAGACGAACGCGATTATCGTGCAGACGCGCGCCGCGCCGCTGCGCGGCCGGGCGGTGGCGTGGCGGTCGGCCATGGTGTCCTCCGTGAGGTCGGCGCGGCGAGGTGCCGGATGCCGCCCGGTTACCCGGCTTACGGCCCGGCTCACGCAAGGAATCAGGCGAAGAGCTTGAGGCCGACCACGCCAGCGACCACCAGCAGCAGGCAGGCGATCCGGGGCAGGCTGACCGGCTCGTCCAGGGCGAGCATGCCGACCAGCGCGGTGCCCACCGCACCGATCCCCACCCAGACCACGTAGCCGGTGCCAACGGGAATGTCGCGCAGCGCGTACGCCAGGCCGGCCATGCTCGCCACCAGCGTGACGACGAAGACCAGGGAGGGAAGGGGGCGGCTGAAGCCGGCGCTGCGGTCGAGGGCGATCGCCCACGCGGTCTCCAGCAGCCCGGAGAACACCAGCACGATCCAGGCCATGACGGTCACCTCTGCGGGGTGGGCCCGGCCGCCGGGGCCGGGACGGGTGGTTTTGTCGCGGGGCGTCTTGGCCTGACCGGGTACGCCCACCACTCGTCCGGGGCGGCAATGCCGCCATCGCCGACGGTAGCACCGCGGCCGGTGGCCGGCCGACGCGGTGACATGGACCACCATGGCTGGAGCTGACGTGAACTTTAAGTTGCACCCTGGTCGTCATGACCCTGCTCTACTCCGACGAGGATGTCGCCGCCCTGGACGCCGCGTTCACCGTCGCCGCCATGCGGGACGCGTTGCTGGCCGCGTACGAGGGGCGGCTGGTCGCCCCGCCCCGGGCGTCCGCCCCGCTGGGTGGGGGCCGGATGGTGCTCACCGCCGGCCACCTCACCGGCCAGTGGTACGGCTACCGCTCCTACGACACCTTCGCGCTCCCCGAGAGCGAGCAGTTGGTCGTGCTGCACGACGCGCGCAGCGGGGCGGTACGGGCGATCGCGGTCGGCGAGGAGCTCGGCTCCCGACGTACCGGGGGACTGGGCGGGGCCGCCGTCGACGCCCTCGCGCGCCCCGACGCGGCCACCCTCGGGGTGGTCGGCGCCGGCCGCCAGGCGTGGACCCAGGTCTGGGCCGCCGCCGCGGTCCGCCCGCTGCGCGAGGTGACCGTGCACAGCCGCGCCGCGGCCCGGCGGGAGGCGTTCGCCGCCCGGGTCCGCGCCGAGCTGGGCGTGCCGGCCCGCGCGGTCGACACGGCCGCCGAGGCGGTCCGCGACCGGGACGTGGTGGTGCTCGCCACCACCAGCACCAGCCCGGTACTGGCCGCCGCCGACCTCGCCCCGGGCGCCCACGTCAACACGGTCGGCTTCAAGCAGGCCGACCGGCACGAGTTCGGCACCGACCTGCTGGACGCCGCCGACGTGCTGGTCACCGACTCGCCGGCGCAGGCCGCCGCGTACGTCCCGCCGATGCTCGCTGCCGTCGAGCCGTACGCCGGGCGGCTGCGCGACCTGGGCGCGGTGCTGGCGGGGGCGGTTCCCGGCCGGACCGGCACGGACCAGATCTCGGTGTTCTGTTCGACCGGTCTGGCCGGCACCGAGGTCTTCCTGCTCGACCGCCTGGCCCGGGTAAGCGCGGCGACCGGCTGACCGGTGGCCCGCCGTGGCGGGCGCGTCGGTGTGGCCCGGTACCCTCGGATGGTGTCTGCCACCTCCCCTGCCAACAACTCCGCCGGCCGCCGGGTCGCCCTGCTGACCCTGGGCTGCGCCCGTAACGAGGTCGACTCGGAGGAGTTGGCCGCCCGGCTGCACGCCGACGGCTGGCAGGTGACCACCGACGGCGAGGGCGCCGACGTGGTGGTCGTGAACACCTGCGGCTTCGTGGAGAAGGCCAAGCAGGACTCGATCCAGACGCTGCTCGCCGCCGCCGACACCGGCGCCAAGGTGGTCGCCGCCGGCTGCATGGCCGAGCGGTACGGCCGCGAGCTGGCCGACAGCCTGCCCGAGGCGCAGGCGGTGCTCAGCTTCGACGACTACCCGGACATCGCCGCCCGGCTGGACGCCGTGGTGGCCGGGGAGGCGCTCGACGCGCACACCCCGCGGGACCGCCGCGAGCTGCTGCCGCTCACCCCGGTCAAGCGGCGGGAGGCGGCGGTGTCGCTGCCCGGCCACGGCACCCCGACCCGGGTAGCCACCGAGACCGACGAGCACACCCCGGCGCACCTGCGGCAGGTGCTGCGGCACCGGCTCGACACCGGCCCGGTCGCCTCGCTCAAGTTGGCCAGCGGCTGTGACCGGCGCTGCGCGTTCTGCGCCATCCCGGCGTTCCGCGGCGCGTTCGTCTCGCGTACGCCGGACGAGCTGCTGGCCGAGGCGGAGTGGCTGGCCAAGACCGGCGTCCGTGAGCTGGTGCTGGTCAGCGAGAACTCCACCTCGTACGGCAAGGACCTGGGCGACCCCCGGGCACTGGAGAAGCTGCTGCCGCAGCTCGCCGCGATCGACGGGATCGTGCGGGTGCGGGCCAGCTACCTCCAGCCCGCCGAGACCCGGCCCGGCCTGGTCGAGGTGATCGCCACCACGCCCGGCGTGGCCGCCTACTTCGACCTGTCGTTCCAGCACTCCAGCGAGCCGGTGCTACGCCGGATGCGCCGTTTCGGCTCCACCGACCGGTTCCTGGAGCTGCTGGCCTCCGCCCGCGCGTTGGCCCCGGAGGCGGGCGCCCGGAGCAACTTCATCGTGGGATTCCCGGGCGAGACCCGGCAGGACGTGGCCGAGCTGGTCCGGTTCCTGACCGAGGCACGGCTCGACGCGATCGGCGTGTTCGACTACAGCGACGAGGACGGCACCGAGGCTGCCGGCCTGCCGGGCAAGGTCTCCGCCGCCACCATCAAGCGGCGGTACGACAAGCTCAGCGCGCTCGCCGACGAGCTCTGCTCCCAGCGGGCCGAGGATCGCATCGGCTCGACGGTCGAGGTGCTGGTCGACTCGGTCGCCGACGGCGTCGTCGAGGGCCGGGCGGCCCACCAGGCACCTGAGGTGGACGGCTCGACCACCCTGGTCGCGCCGGACGGCGGCGGGGTCGACCTCGCCGCGCTGCGCCCCGGCGACCTGGTCCGGGCCACGGTCACCGCGACCGAGGGCGTCGACCTGATCGCGGTGCCGGATGAGATGATCTCGGCGGCGCCCGGCGCGGCACGGTGACGACGGGGCCGAGCAAGGCAGGGGAGCCACGTGGTGCGGTGCGAGGTACGCCGCGGCGGCCGGAGCGGAGCGCGGGGATGACCGGGGCGGAGCCGACGGTGGCGCCCCCGGTTCCGCTGCTCAACGCGGCGAACGTGCTGACCGCGGTGCGGCTGCTGCTCGTTCCGGTTTTCGCGGCCACGGTGGTGGCGGCCGGCGGGATGATCCACACCGGCTGGCGGACCGCGGCCTGCCTGATCTTCGCGGTCGCCTCGGCGACCGACCTGGTGGACGGCTGGATCGCCCGCCGCTGGGGGTTGATCACCTCGCTCGGCAAGGTCGCCGACCCGATCGCCGACAAGGCGCTCACCGGCGCCGCACTGGTGCTGCTCTCGTGGTACGACCGGCTGCCCTGGTGGGTGACCGCGGCGATCCTCCTTCGCGAGTTGGGCATCACCGGGCTGCGGTTCTGGGTCATCCGGCACGGGGTGATCGCGGCCAGCCGGGGCGGCAAGCTCAAGACGGCGCTCCAGATCCTCGCCATCACCTGGTACCTGTGGCCGATGCCGACTGCGGCAGCCGTCGTCGGCCCATGGATCATGGCAGCAGCAGTAGTCATCACCGTACTCACCGGCTTCGACTACATAGCCCAAGCCCTCCGCCTCCGCCACCGCACCCGCTGACCCCACCCCCCACCCGCGTCGATCATGGAGTCGTGGCACCTCTCAAAAGCCGCGAAGGTGTCGAACCGGGCGCCATAAGTCCATGATCGACGCGGGTGGGGGTGGGGGTGGGGGTGGGTGGGGTGGTATGGGTGTGGGGGTGGATGTGGGGCAGGGGTGGTCGGTCGGGGGCCTGGCGGCGGGGGTGGTGCGGGGGCTGGCGCGGCGGCACGAGACTCTCGCGACCGTCGAGTCCCTTACCGGGGGGCTGCTCTCCGCCTCGATCGTGGCGATCGCAGGGGTGAGCGGCGTCTACCGGGGCGGCTTGGTGGTCTACGCCACTGAGCTCAAGTCGCAGCTCGCGGGCGTACCGGAGGATCTGCTGGCCGAACGCGGGCCGGTCGACCCGGACGTGGCCGCCGCGCTCGCCGAGGGTGGGCGGTGCCGCTGCGGCGCAGACTGGGGGCTGGCCACGACCGGTGTGGCCGGGCCGCAGCCGCAGGACGACAAGCCGGTCGGCCTGGTGTACGTCGCGGTCGCCGGTCCCGGCGGTACCCGGGTGAGCCGGCTCGACCTCGACGGCGGCCGCGACCGCATCAGGTCGGCTGCGGTGATCGAGGCGCTGCGGTTGCTGGCCGAGCGGATCCATGCCGCCGGGACGGACGACGCGGGTCCACGCCGCCGGGGCGGATGATGCCGACCGGGCCGCAGCGGGCCGGTGAGCCGTCCGGCGACGGGCCTCGCCTGCCCGCCGGCCCGTCCGCGAGCGGCGGCCCGTCCTGTTGCCGGGACGCCGGATCCGGGTAATTGGAGGGGCGGGGCGGGATGTCGTGTGGGCGGGCAGCGGGTACCGTTGCGGAAAGGCTCCGACGGACGGCGTCGGCGCCGGGAGCGGTCAGCCGCGCCCGGCAGCGGCACGGCAGGTCCGGAGAATGGTGGTCCTGTCAGAGGGAGGTGCGATGGTCCTGCTACGCCGGGTGATCGGTGACGCTCTGCGGGCGCGCCGGCAGGGGCAGCACCGCACCCTTCGCGAAGTCTCCTCCGCCGCCAACGTCAGCCTCGGTTACCTCTCCGAGATCGAACGCGGCCAGAAGGAGCCCTCGAGCGAGCTGCTGGCGGCGATCTGCGACGCGCTCGGTGCCCGCCTCTCCGAGCTGCTCCGCGAGGTCAGCGACACGGTCGCCCTGGCCGAGCAGCTGCCGGAGGTGCTGGTCCCGGTGACCGGCAAGTCGGTCGAGCCGACGTCGGTGGCCCCGCAGACCGTCCGTAAGGCAACCAACCAGAACGTCCGCCAGGTCGCTTCCGACGGCTCGGTGGCTGTCCAGGTCCGCCAGGATTCGCCGCTCAGGGCCACGCTGCGCAGCACCCGGGTCCGCTCCGCGGATCGGGACGTGGTCTGCGCCGCCTGACTCTGCTCGGCCGCGCCGTGGCCATGGTGGCACCCGCCGCGTAATGTTGATCAGGGTCGTCCGGGTGCCGGGGCTGGCGTACGCCTGAAACGATGGAGGCACACCGCGCGGCCCGTCGGTCAACTCCGCCCGGCCCGGTCGAGGCGGCGCGACGCTACTGAGGGGACAACGCGGAGATGGCGAACCCGTTCGTCAAGGGTTGGAAATACCTGATGGCGCTCTTCGGCTCGAAGATCGATGAGTATGCCGATCCGAAGGTGCAGATCCAGCAGGCCATCGAGGAGGCTCAGCGCCAGCATCAGGCGCTGGTCCAACAGGCGGCCGCGGTGATCGGCAACCAGCGGCAGCTTGAGATGAAGCTGTCCCGGCAGATGTCCGAGGTCGAGCAGCTTCAGGCGAACGCCCGGCAGGCCCTGGTGCTGGCCGACCAGGCCCGGGCCCGCGGCGACGAGGCCGAGGCTGGCCGGTACGAGCAGTCCGCCCAGCTCCTCGCCACCCAGTTGGTCTCGGCCGAGCAGGCCGCCGAGGACCTGAAGACGCTGCACGACCAGGCGCTCGCCGCGGCCGCCCAGGCCCGCAAGGCGGTCGAGAACAACTCGATGATCCTCCAGCAGAAGCTGGCCGAGCGGACCAAGCTGCTCAGCCAGCTCGAGCAGGCCAAGATGCAGGAGAGCGTGGCCCACTCGCTGGAGTCCATGTCCTCGCTCACCGCGCCCGGCACCACCCCCTCGCTCGACGAGGTCCGGGACCGGATCGAGCGCCGGTACGCGACCGCGATGGGCCGGGCCGAGTTGGCCGGCAACTCGGTCGAGGGTCGGATGCTGGAGATCCAGAAGTCGACGATCGACTTTGCCGGGTCGGCGAGATTGGAACAGATCCGGTCGAGCATGGCGGGCGAGCAGCTCTCCGGCCGGCAGGAGCGCCCGGCGGTGGCGCCGGCGGAACCCGCCGATCCGGCCGCTGCCGCCCGGCTGGACGAGATCCGGGCCAGCCTGAGCCGGGACCGTGGCACCGGGGAGAGCACCTCCAGCTAGGGCGGGAGAACGATGGCGGACGAACGAGCCCGGCATTTCCGTCGGCTGCGTCGGCTGCGGCGCTCCGCCCGCCGGTGGAGCGTCCTGGCCGGCGGTCTCACCGGCGTGACGGCGGTGCTGACCCCGTACGCCGGGATCGGCCTGCCGGACGCGATCTGGGCCGGCGCCGCGGGCAGCGCGATCGCGGTCGCCGCCTGGCGCTGGGTCGACCTGCGGGCCCTCGCGGCCACGCCGGCGCCGCCGGCCCTCGACCCGTCGGTGGCCGCCGCCCGCTCCCGCGCCCGGCTGGTCGCCGCTGTCGAGCGGTTGCCCGTCGGTTCCGGCGTCCTGGGCGAGATACGCCGGTTCCGGTCCCGCCTCGAGCTGCGCGGCACCACGGCCGCGCAGGCGTGGGCCCGGCTCGACCGGGCGGCGCTCACCCTTCAGGGGCTGTCCGGCCGCCTCACCGGGTTGGCCGAGCCGGCGGTCCGCGAGGCGGCCGAGGCCGACCGTTCGCTGCGCGACCTGGCCGCCCGGGTGGCCGGCGTGGAACGGGCGCTCCGGATCGCTTCGCATCCGCCGCTGGTCGAGGTGCACGGTACGTTGACGGCCCAACTGGAGGGTGGGGTGGCGGCGTACGAGCGGCTGGTCGTTGCCGCGGCCGGTTACGTGGCCGAGGACGCCCGCCCGAGCACCGAGCACCCCGCCGCCGCCCGCCTGACCGAGGCGACCGACCTCCTCCACGGCGTAGCCTCCGCCCTGGCCGAACTCCGCACCCCCACCACCCCCACCGCGCGCGGTTGATCAAGGAGTTTGCGTCGGGGGCGCGAATCCTTGACGCAAACTCCTTGATCAACAAGGTCGGGTGGGGGTGGTCGCCGGGGTGGGGGCGGTCCAGGGGGAGGTGCCGACGACGTTGAACGAGCGGATTCGGTAGTGGTAGGTCGTCCCCGGGGCCAGGCCGGTGTTGGTGAAGCCGCGGCCGGTGACGGTGAAGGTGGCCAGCTCACGGGTGAAGGCGGGGTCGGCGGCGCGTTGCACCACAAAGCCGGAACCCGGGCCGGCGGGCGTGCTGGCGGACCAGCTCAAGGTCACCGTGGCGGTGTCCGGGGTGGGCGTGGTCGCGGTGGCGCTCACCCCGGTGGGCAGCCCCGGCCGCGGTGGGGTGGTCACCGTGGCGACCGTCGACCAGGGTGACGCCGCGCCCAGGTACGTGGTGCGTACCCGGTAGTAGTAGGTGGTGTCCGGGGCGACCGCCGGGTCGACGTGAGCGCCGCCGACGGCGATGGCGGTGGTGCCCGGGCCGCTGGTGAACGTCGGGTTGGTGGCCCGCTGCACGTCCACGCCGGTAGCGAACGAGCGGTTGGCCCAGTGCAACGCGACCCGTAGCGGCGCGGCCGGTGGCACCGCCGCGGTCAGCTTCGCCGGGGAGGTGAGCTGCACCGACGCCGGGACGCTGTTCGACCAGGCCGAGCAGCTCACCGCGTTCTCCGCACGGATCCGGTAGTGGTAGGTGACGCCGGGCGTCACCGTCGCGTCGGTGTGCCGGGTGGCGGTGGCGGCCACGGTGATCTCGGTGAGCCCGCTGGTGAAGGCGGCGTCGGTGGCCCGTTGCAGCAGGTGACTCGTGGCCGGGGGCCGGCTGCCGTGGCCGGTCCAGGCCAGCGCTATGGCCGGCAGCGCGGTGGCCGAGCCGGGCGCCGGAGTGGCGGTCAGCCCGGTCGGGGCCGCGGGTGCCACCCGCAGCACCAGGGGCCGGCTCATGCCCTGGTCGCGCAGCCCCGCCGCGCGGGTCTGCCAGCGATACTCCCAGCCCAGGTTCACCAGCTGGTTGATCACGGTCGTCGGCCGCCCGTCGATCGGGCTGACCGGGCTGGCGTCGAGCCGGACGCCGGCCGGCCGGGACGGGTCGAGCAGCCGTACACTGTCGCCGATCTTGAACGGGAGGCTGGGCAGGACCGGGCGCAGCGCCACGATCACGTCCTCCCGCGGGTTGACCCGGACGGTCTCCTTCCAGCCCAACTCGTCGGGGTTCGGCGGGCGGACCGTGCCGTCCCAGCCGACCCGGTTGACCAGTTGTACGTCACAGCCCTCGACGTGCACCGGATGGGTACGCGGGGCGTCCCCGACGATCCGCCAGAGCTGTGTGCCGTCGTCCGCCCCGCCGATCGGCACGGTGGGGGCGGTCGGGTACAGCACTTCGGTGGCCGGTTCGACCGGCCCGAGCGGCAGGGCGGCGGCGGTCAGCGGGCCGGCGTTCGGGTGGCCGACGCCGAGCCGGCCCACCGCCCGGCCGTGCCGGGCCTCGAAGACCTGCCCGACCGACTTCACCAGCAGCGGCAGGGTCACCGGGGCGACCGCGCCGGCCGGGGTGAAGGTGACCGACGTGGCCCGCGCCGCGACCAGCGTCTCCCGGGCCGTGTGGGTGCCGAAGGCCACGTCGTACGCCGGTTGCGGCACGATCGGCGGTCGCTGGCTCGCCGCGTACGCCTCGGGCAGGCGCGCGGCGAGCCGGGCCACGTCGTACGGCTCCGCCGGGGCGCCGACCACCCGGAACTGCAGCAGGGTACGGGTGTTCGGGCCGTAGCCGGGCCGGGCGGCGGGCAGGCCGCCGATCGGGGTGCGGTCCGGGGCGCCGGTGTGGTGGTCGTACCGGGGGTCGAACCGGGGCAGCGGGGCTGGGCAGTCGTTGTAGAGGATCAGGGTGCTGCCCGGCGGGACCGTGGCGAAGTCCACCACCACGTCGGCTCGCTCGCCGGGGGCGAGCAGCAGGGTGTGTCCGTCCACGTTGAGCACGGTCGGGTCCTGCCGGTCGTACCGGTAGCCGATCGGCCGGTTGGCCAGCACCACCGGGGCGGGCAGCAGGCCGCCCTCGTTGCCGATCCGGATCAGCTCCGGGCCGGCGGCCCTCGGATCCGGCACCCCGCCGTCGCGCCCGTCGGTGGGCCAGCCCGCCGGCCGCCCGGCCGCCCGTACCGCCTCGACCATCGGCACCTCGCCGGCGTCCGGGTTGGCCAGCCGCCCGTCCTCGGTCCACATCGGCCGGTCGGAGCCGGCCCGGTAGAGCTGGAGGTTGAGGCTGCGGTCCGCGCAGGCGTTGAGGATCCGGAACCGGTACGCCCGGCGCGCCACCTCCAGGTACGGGTAGGCCACCCCGTTGACCAGCGGGGTGTCCCCGTACGCCTCGGGGACGGCCGACGGGTGCGGCACGTTGGGTGCCAGTGGCGGCTCGTCCGGCTCGGCGACCGGGTGGTGGTGCGGGTTCGGCACCGGGGCGACCCACGGGCTGTCGCCGCCGTCCGGGTCGTGCGTCCACGGACCGTAGTCCCAGCGGCCGGTCGGGTTGGTGCCGGTGCTCCGGTAGGGGTTCTGCCGAGGCTGGTAGACGTGCGGGTGCCAGAGGCTGCCCTTGGCGCCCCAGCGGTCCCGGTCCCAGGTCGGGTCCTGCGCGGCGAGCTGCGCGTCGTCCGGCACGAAGGTTTTGTCCTGGATCACCAGCGGCACCTGGTCGGGAGGCAGCACGCCGTCGTCGACCAGCCGTTCCTCGGCCGGATCGGTGAGCAGATAGAGAGCGAGCTGCCCGGCGTAGACGGTGAGCCGGGCCAGGCCGACAGTGTTGTCGTGCAGCCACATCAGCCGGCCGCTCTGCTCGTTCGGGAAGTAGAGGGTGGTGGCCCCGGCGCCCGGCGGCGGCATGTCCGGCACGGGCGTCACCCCCACCCCGACCGGGTACGGGGTGATCTCGCCGGCCGGGGTGACCCACTGCCAGGGATTACCGGCGCTGATCCAGGCGGTCTGCCCGCCGGCCAGGTGCGGCACCGCCCGGTTCTGCGGGTACGGCGCCGGCCCGTCCAGCGGCCCGGCGCCGGCCCCGTCGACGGTCTCGTCCACCGGCAGGAAGAGTTCGCCGGCCCGACCGGTGGGCAGCTGGTTGATGAACTTGATCCGTACCGGCCGACCGCGACGTGCCATGATCACCGGCCCGAGGTGCCAGGGCCGGTCCGGCGGGCTGACCGTGTTGTGCCCGGACGGGTCGGTGCCCAGGTTGAGCTGGCGGTAGCCGCGCAGCCGGGTAGCCGGCAGATCCCGGTGCAGGCGCTGGGCGTACTCCTGCAACCCGATCTCGTAGTAGTCGCAGCCGGGCCAGGTGATGGTGTCCGGCACCGCCATCGGCAGCCGGGCGCCCAGCCCGGCGGCGGCCGGCGACGGCAGCGGCAGCGCGTCCACGAACTTGCGGATGCCGGTGCCGGGCACCGGCCGGCCGTCCCGGTCGGGCACCGGCAGCGGGCTGCCGGCGAAGTTCGGCACCGGGCCGAAGCAGCGTGGCACCGCCGCCGGGTCGAGGCTGGCCGGCGTCGGCCCGGTCTCGACCTCGGCGACCCGGGCGGCGGGCACGGTCGGCGCGGGGTCGTCGGTCCGGAGGACGCGGTCGACCCAGCCCGGCCGGAGTCTGCGGAACAGGGGCATGGCTCTCCCCCCGGATCAAGGCGCGTCCGCCGCCACCCCGGCGTGCCGGGCGTACGCGCTGCTGACGGCCAGTGAATGGCCAACCGCAGCATGCGACGTAAGAGCCGGGGGAGGGAAGTACCCAATCGTCCGTATCTTGGGGGATCTTGTCGATTCGTGGAAGTTCCACGAAGCGGCGGTAGTTTGTCACCGGTCGAAACGGATCTCCACCCGCCGGTTCCGGGCTCGGCCCGCCGGGTTGTCCCGGCCGTCCACCTGGTTCGGTGCCACCGGTCGTGCCTCGCCGAAGCCCTGCACCACGAAGTGGACCGGCGCGCCGTCGAGCAGTCGAGCCAGCTCGGCCCGCACCGTCTCCGCCCGTCGCCGGGACAGCGCCAGGTTGCTCTGCTCGCTGCCGATCGAGTCGGTGTGGCCGTCGATCCGGACGTTGCCCTTGGCCTCGGCGCGGAGCTGCTCGGCGATCTCGACCAGTCGGGCCCGGGCGGCCGGGGTCAGGTCCGCCTTGCCGAAGGCGAACAGCACGTCGGCGGCCAGGGTCAGCTCGACCCGCGAGCGGGACTCGGCGGTGATGCTTCCGTCGGTCAGGTCCTCGACCGGGACGAGGATGTCCAGTGCGGGGGCGGTGATGTCCAGCGCCGGGCGGGCCACGTCCGCGCCGGGGGCGATGCTCGGCCCGGTCACGACGACGGGCCCGGATGCCGGGGACGCGGTCCCCGCCACGGCGACCGGGCCGCCCGGTGCGACGCTCAGCGCGCCGAGAGTGACAGCGGCGACGGCCAGCGCCGCCACCCGCTCAGCCGAGCGGGACATTCTCGAACACCGGTACCCGGGGGATGACCACGTCAACGGCGGCGACATCGTCCGGCGGGGCGCCGAACGTGGCGTACAACCAGATGGACTGGCCGGCGCTCACGAACACCGAGGAGAGGTCGACGGAGGCCAGATATTCCTCCCGCTCGGCCTGGTTGGCCTGGGTCCGGCCGGCGCCCGGGTTGACCCGGGCGACCAGGTACCGCTTGCGGTTCGTGCGATCCACCAGGGTCACCCCGGCGAAGGTGAGCGAGATCGTGTCGCCCTGGAACGTCTCGCCGACCTGCCAACGGTCCGGGGTGCCCTGGTCGGTGCGGGTCAGCTTGACGTTGACCGTGACGAACCCGTCGCGGCGGTGGAGCTCGTAGAGCTCGACCCGGACCGGGAAGACCTTGCCGCCCTTGCTGATCTCGATGTCGCGGGTGCCGACCACCGCGCCGAGATCGGCGGCGCTCCCGGGCGCGGCGCTTCCCGCCGCAGTGCCGGCCGTGCTCTTCGCGTCGTCGGACCGGTCGGGGCCGCTCAGGGCTCCGCATCCCGTCATCGTCAACGCAGCGGTCAGCGCGAGCGCGCCGAGCCGGCTCGTCCTGGTCAGTCGCACGAGACCATCACCCCCATGGATACGTGTGCACGGGGGCCCAGCCTACAAAGTGGATCCAGGGGCGGCGATCACCGGTCGACTCAAGAGTCGGTCGCTAGATCCGGGCGATTCTTGGCGATCCATGCCGCTACGTCTGACTTCCGCCATATCTGGCCCATCTTCAGCACCTGATACGGGGGAGGAAAGTCGCGCCGGCTGGCGATCACGGACGCACGGGCGCGGCTGACGCCTCCAAGCATCTCCCGTATCTCGGCGATCCCCACGAACTCGACCACAGGTTGACGGTAGGTACCGGCACCTGATCATCGATCGTGAACGCCGATCGGGGTTGACGACCGCCAACAGCGGATGCAGGATCGGGGGATGAGCCGCAGTGAGGAACAAGACCCGGTCATTCGTCCGTACGTACGCAAGCACGTTGGTGCCGCGAGGCTGGCTCATCTGCCTCACCTGCCCCGCCGGCCTGAGTGGAAGTGCCGCGTCTGTGGGGACATGGATTGGCCGTGCCCGTCGGCCCGGATGCTCCTGGGTATCGAGTACCGGCGGAACCTCGCCACCCTTGGCATCTACATGGCCCAGCAGTTGCTTCAAGCTGCGGAGGACCTGCGGCGGCTCACTCCGGCCAACCCACCCAACGGCAACCTCATGTATGAGCGGTTCATGTCGTGGATCAGGCGGAAGGGCCCGCTGGGGCCCGACCGCCCGGACCTCGAAGAGGACTCTCTGGGATGAAGATGCCGTTGAGAGCGATATGCCGCGGGGGCATAAACAAATATGACCCAGAGGCATATCGCTTCTTGGTGATGTGTCGTTCGGGCGGGCGGTGTCGGCCCGGCAGGCGGCCGGAGCCGCCCGGTCAGCGGCGGTCCGGCTGGCAGGCCGGGCACCAGTAGGTGACCCGTTCGCCCAGATCCTCCTTGCGGATGGCGGTGCCGCAGCGCCGGCAGGGCTGGGCCCGCCGGCCGTACACGTAGGTGGTGCCGCCCCGGCGCAGCGAGCCGGTGGTGCTCTGCGTCCACCGGCCCCGGTTCGCCGCGAGCAGCCGTTGCGCGAGGGCGACCGTGCCGGCCAGGTCGGGCACCGCGCGCACCGGCGTCCACGGCGATGTTCCGCGCAGGAACAGCACCTCGCACTTGTAGAGGTTGCCCACGCCGGCCAGGTTGCGCTGGTCCAGCAGCGCCTCGCCGATGGTTTCGTCCGGATGGGCGGCCAGCCGGCGGACCGCCTCGTCCGGGTCCCAGTCCGGGCCGAGCAGGTCCGGCCCGAGGTGGCCGACCAGAGAGTCCTCCTCGGCGGCGGGGACCAGAGCCAGCTCGTGCAGGTGGTATCCGACCGCGACCGCGCCGGGGGAGCGGAGCACGACCCGGATCAGGTGTGCCGGCCGCGCCGCCCACCGCTCGCCTGGGGCGTACGCCCGCCAGGCGCCGTCCATCCGCAGGTGCGAGTGCAGCGTCCAATCGTGCCCGTCCGGTGCGGCGAGCCGGAGCAGCAGGTGCTTGCCGCGGCTGGCCGATTCGCGGATGGCCCAGCCGGTCAGGTCGGCCGTGGAGAGCTGCGGCACCCGGAGGTCGGAGCCGGTGAGCCGGGCGCCGGCCAGCGCCCGCTGCAGGACGCGGGCGGTGTTCCACACGGTGTCACCTTCAGGCACCCGTCCATCGTCCCTCGCCCGCCCGGGTCAGTCCTCCCGGTGCACGGTCAGCACGTCGCCGGGGCGTACGCCGAGCAGGTCGACGGCCCGGCCGGTGTTGACCGCCAGCGCGACCAGCCCCGCCGAGTCGACGTACGCGACCAGGCCACCGACCGGGGCGGCGCCGAAGGTGTGCCCGCGCACCGCCGACCGGCCGGCGACCCGGATCCGCTCCGGCATCCCGTCGAGGAGGCCGGCCGGAGCGGCGAGCTGCACGTTGCCGAAGTGGTCGACGGTGAGCACCTCGGCGGCGAACCCGTCCGGCTCGGCGCGGACCACCGCCGCCGGCAGCCGGACCAGTGCAGTCGGGTCCACCGCCGGGCCCGCCTCGGTCAGCGGCGCACCGAGCGCGAGCCGGGCGGCGACCGGCGCGAACACGTCCCGACCGTGGAAGGTGTGGGACACCACCGCCGCCAGCCACCCCGGGTTGGTCAGCTCCACCGCGCCGGTGACCCCGCCCAGGGCGTCGGCGGCGTCCAGCAGCAGCCCGTTGTCCGGCCCGACGAGCAGCCCGCCCGGGGTGGACAGGGCGATCCCCCGTCGGCTGGTGCCCACGCCCGGGTCGACCACCCCGACATGCACCCCCGTCGGCAGGTAGGGCACGGTCTGCGCGAGCACCGCCGCGCCCCGGCGGACGTCCGCCGGCGGCACCAGGTGGGTCACGTCGATCACCCGGGCGGCCGGGGCGAGTCGGGCGAGCATCCCGTGACAGGCCGCCACGAACCCGTCGGCGAGGCCGTAGTCGGTGGTCAGCGAGATCCACGGGGCGGTCACGGGTGACCGCCCGGCGGGGTGAGCGGCCGCTCCAGACGCAGCTCGTCGTGCAGCGGGATGTCGTCTTCGCCGACGTACGGGATGGTCGGCTTGAGCCGCCGCGCCCGGTCCACCGCGCCCGGGTCGACCGCCACGATCCGCAGCCCTCGGCGCTGATAGAACCGCAGCGCGGCGAGGTTGTCGTTGGTGGTGACCAGCCAGAGGCGGCCCGCCCCGGCGGCCAGTGCGGTCGCCTCGGCGGCAGCCAGCAGCGCGCTGCCGACACCCAGCCCGGCGTCGGCGGCCACCAGGCTCACCACCTCCAGCCCGTCGTCGGCGAGCCGGTAGACCAGCGCGCCGGCCAGCTCACCCGCGCCGTCCACCGCCACCAGCGTTGGCAGTTCCCGCAGGTCATAGCGGGTCTCGTGGACCACTACGTGCGGGCCGCCCCACTCCCGGTGGTGCAGCACCGCCACGTCCGGCTGGTCGGGTGGCTCCGCAGAACGGACGTGAATCCCGGTCATCGGATCGCCCCCTTCTCACCGCCCACCACACCCTAGGCGACCGTGGTCCGCTCGCTCCGAGCGTCACCGCGCCCCGGCCCGCCGCCTGGACCGGGGGCGGGGTGGGGCGCGGTCAGTTGCGCAGGCGCAGGCCGCGCGGGGTGGCCCGGAAGCCGGCGGCGGTCAGCGCGTCGCGCAGCGGAGAGGCGTGGACCGCCTCGCCGTCGGCGCGTTCGACCGAGATGGCGCCGAGCGCGCCGGAGTGCACCGCGTCGGCGAGCGCCTTGCCGGCCGTGGCGAGCGCGTCGGTGTCGTTGGTGAACGACAGGAGGGTCCGCCCGCCCCGCTCCACGTAGAGCACCAGGTCGCCGCCGATCAGCACGACCAGGGCGCCGGCCTTGCGCCCGGCCCGGTGCCCGGTGGCCGGGGCCGTGCCGTCGCCCGAGTCGACGACCCGTTCCGGCCAGGGCAGCGCCGCGCCGTACGGGTTCGCCGGGTCGGTGGCGGCGAGCACCACGGTCGGCCCGCCTCCGCCCCGGGTGTCGTCGGCCAGGGCCCGGATCCGGTCCACCGCCCCGGGCACCGCGAACTGGGCTGCGCCCAGCCCTTCGACGAAGTAGCCCCGGCGGGCCGCCCCGCGTTCCTCGAGCGCGGACAGCACCGGGTAGACCGCGGCGAAGCCACCGGCGACCTGCTCGGCCATGACCGCGCCGCGGGTGACCACGCCGTGCCGTTCGAGCAGCAGGTCGGCGAGGGCGGCGGCCCGGCGGGTCGGGTCGAGGTCCCGCTCGGGCAGCCGGGACCAGCGCCCGGCGACGGTGGGTGGGCCGCTCCGGCTGGGCAGCGCCACCCGGCCGGGCCGGCGGTAGCGGGTACGCGGGGCGGACGGCCGGGACCGGTGCGCCCCGCCCCCGCCGAGCCCGGCTCGCAGCGGTGCCAGGGTGTCGTTGGTGAGGTGCCCGGCCCAGACCAGGTCCCAGATCACCGCGGCCAGCGCCGCGTCGTCGGCCGAGCCGACCCGGTCGGACAGGGTGCGGAAGAAGAGTGCCTGCCCGTCGGCGAGCGCCTCGAGCACCGCGTCGTGCAGCGGGGTGCGGGTCAGCGCCTCGTCCGGTGGTGGGAGCAGCAGCGGCGCGACATCCGCGTACGCCAGGGTCACCCAGCCGTCGCCGCCGGAGATCGCCCCGGACCCGGCCCAGAGCACCTCCCCGCTGGCGCACAGCTCGTCGAGCTGGGCGGGCGTGTAGTCGGCGACCCGGGCGGGCAGCACCAGGCGTTCCAGCGCGGACGCCGGCACGGCGAGGCCCTGCAACTGCTCGACGGTGGCGGCGACCGCCTCCACGCCCCGGGCCGACGAGCCGACCTGCTGCCAGCGGGGCAGGAACGCGGCGAGGGCCCGTGGCGGCACCGGCTCGATCTCCCGGCGCAGCGCGGCGAGCGAACGTCGGCGCAGCAGCCGCAGCACCTCGGCGTCACACCACTGGGTGCCGACGCTGTCCGGGGCGAACTCGCCGGAGACCACCCGCCCGGTGGCGGCGAGCCGGCGCAGCGCCTGCTCGACCACGAACACGCCGAGCCCGAACCGGGCGGCGCAGCTGGCCGCCGCGAACGGGCCGTGGGTGCGCGCGTACCGGGCGACCAGATCGCCGAGCGGGTCGGCCACCGGCGTCAGGTACGCCTCGGCCACGCCGACCGGCAGGGCCACGCCGAGGGCGTCCCGCAGCCGGGCCGCGTCCTCCACGCCCACCCAGCGTTCCTCGCCGGCGATCCGCACCCGCAGCGCCCGGCGGGCCGCCGCCAGCTCGGCCAGCCAGCTGGCGGGCGCACCCCGCTCGGCCAGCTCCGCCTCGGTGAGGTCGCCGACCACCCGGAGCAACTCGACCACGTCCTCGGCGTCGCGGGGGCGGCGTTGCTCGGTGCGCCAGCGCAGCTGCCGCTCGGTTTCGGCGAGCACCGCCGGGTCGAGCAGCTCCCGCAGGTCGACCCGGCCGAGTAGTTCGCCGAGCAGGCCGGAGTCGAGGGCGAGCGCGGCGGCCCGCCGCTCGGCCAGGGGCGCGTCGCCCTCGTAGAGGAACGCGCCGACGTAGCCGAACAGCAGCGAGCGGGCGAACGGGGACGGGCGTTCGGACTCCACCTCGACGAGACGGATCTTGCGGGCGGCCAGGTCGCGCATCAGCTCGGTCAGGGCCGGCTGGTCGAAGACGTCCTGCAGGCATTCCCGGGCGGCCTCCAGGGTGACCGGGAAGTCGGCGTACTCCCGGGCCACGTCGAGGAGTTGGGCGGCGCGCTGCCGCTGCTGCCAGAGCGGCTGCCGGCGGCGCGGGTCGCGGCGGGGCAGCAGCAGCGACCGGGCCGCGCACTCGCGGAACCGGGCCGCGAACAGCGCCGAGGCGCCGACGGACTCCTCGACCAGCTGGGCGATCTCGGCCGGCTCGAAGACCACCACGTCAGCGCCGGGCGGGGTGTCGGCGGTGTCCGGCAGCCGTATCACGATGCCGTCGTCGGCGGGCATCACCTGGGCGTCCACGCCGTAGCGTTCGGCGAGGCGGCGGCCGATGGCGAGCGCCCACGGACCGTTGACCCGGGCGCCGAGCACCGAGTGCACGGCGAGCCGCCAGTCGCCCAGCTCGTCGCGGAACCGTTCGACCACCACCGTCCGGTCGTCGGGCAGGGCGCGGGTGGCCGCCTGCTGCTCATGCAGATAGGTCAGCAGGTTGCCGGCGGCCCAGTCGTCCAGCCCGCCGGCCCGCAGCGCGGCGACGGCATCCCCGTCGCTCTGCCGCAGCAGCGCCCGGATCCGGGCGCCGATGGCCCGGCCCAGCTCGACCGGGCGGCCGGGCTGGTCGCCCTTCCAGAACGGCATCCGGGCGGCCTGCCCGGGGGCGGGCGAGACCAGCACCCGGTCGGGGGTGATCTCCTCGATCCGCCAGGACGACGAGCCGAGCAGGAAGACGTCGCCGACGCGGGACTCGTAGACCATCTCCTCGTCCAGCTCGCCGACCCGGGCGGCCCGCTCGGCGCCGGCCAGGAAGACGCCGAACAGCCCCCGGTCGGGGATGGTGCCACCGCTGGTGACGGCGAGCCGCTGGGCGCCGGGGCGGCCGGTGAGCACGTCGGCGGCCCGGTCCCAGACCAGCCGGGGACGCAGCTCGGCGAAGGCGGTCGACGGGTAGCGCCCGGAGAGCATGTCGAGCACGGCGTGCAGCGCCGAGTCGGGCAGCTCGGCGAAGGGAGCCGCCCGGCGAACCAGCACGGCGAGGTCGCCCAGCCGCCACGGCTCCAGGGCCACCATCGCCACGATCTGCTGGGCCAGCACGTCGAGCGGGTTGCGCGGGTAGCGCAGCTCCTCGATCGCGCCCTGCCCCATCCGTTCCGCGACGACGGTGCAGGAGAGCAGGTCGCCGCGATGCTTCGGGAAGACGACGCCCCGGGAGACCGCGCCGACCTGGTGCCCGGCCCGGCCGACCCGTTGCAGGCCGGCGGCGACGCTCGGCGGGGCCTCGATCTGCACCACCAGGTCGACCGCACCCATGTCGATGCCGAGCTCCAGACTGGAGGTGGCGACCACCGCGGGCAGCTGCCCGGACTTCAGCGCCTCCTCGATGTGCCGGCGTTCCTCCCGGGAGACGCTGCCATGGTGGGCGCGGGCGATCACCGGCGCCGCCCCGGCCGCCGCCCCGGACTGCGCCATCACCTCGGCCGGCTGCCGGGGCGCGCGCAGCGGCCCGTCGTCCCGCGCCACGCGGCCGCCGTCCGGGGCGGCCGTCGCCAGTTCCTCGGCGGCCAGCTCGTTGAGGCGGGCGCAGAGCCGTTCGGCGCTGCGCCGGGAGTTGGTGAAGACGATGGTCGACCGGTGCGAGCGGACCAGCGCGAAGACGCGTTCCTCGACGGCTGGCCAGATCGACGCCCGGCGTGGGCCGGGACCGCCGAGGTCGTCCTCCGGCGGCTCCTGCTCGTCGAGGCGGGTCATGTCCTCCACCGGCACCTGGACGCTGACCTCGATGGTCTTGCTGCTGGCCGGCTGCACCACGTCGACCGGGCGGGCCCCGCCGAGGAAGCGGGCGCAGCCGTCGACCGGTCGTACGGTGGCGGACAGGCCGATCCGCTGCGCGGGCGTCTCCAGCAGCGCGTCGAGGCGTTCCAGCGAGAGCGCCAGGTGGGCGCCGCGCTTGGTGCCGGCGACCGCGTGCACCTCGTCGACGATGACCGTGCGTACCCCGCGCAGCGAGTCCCGGGCGGCGGAGGTGAGCAGCAGGAACAGCGACTCCGGGGTGGTGATGAGAATGTCCGGCGGGTTGCGCGCGAAGGCCCGCCGCTCGTCGGCCGGGGTGTCGCCGGTGCGCATGCCGACGGTGATCTCCGGTGGGGTGAGGCCGAGCCGGGCGGCTGCCTGCCGGATGCCGGCGAGCGGGGCGCGCAGGTTGCGCTCGACGTCGACGGCGAGGGCCTTGAGCGGACTGACGTAGAGCACCCGGCAGCGCTGCCGCGTCTCGGCCGGCGGCGGCGCCTTGGCCAGCTGATCCAGCGACCAGAGGAACGCGGCCAGGGTCTTGCCCGAGCCGGTCGGCGCCACCACGAGGGCGTTGCGCCCGGCGGCGACCGAACGCCACGCGCCGGCCTGGGCGGCGGTGGGCGCCGCGAAGGCGGCCGTGAACCACTCGCGGGTCGCCGCACCGAAATCCGTCAGCTCCGCCGCGTCCCCGCCGGTCACCTCGTCCGCCACGCCTCCATCCTGCCTCGCCGCTGGGACACCCGGTCGGCGGCGGGATGTGATCTGTCCGAGTCCAGGGGATTACGCGCCGGATGCGACGTTGCAGCTGTTAAGTCTTACTTAACTGCTTGCTTGTGTCGCGCAACATAAAGTAACTTCACTCACAACGTGGCGTGGGTGGAGGGCATAGATGGCCGTCGACGGGCGAGGTTCCGGGTCCGGGACGGATGTGCTTATCCGCAAGGTCGACGGCCATCTCGCCGTGCTCCGCACCGGCCTGCACGGCCCCGAGCTGGAGCTCGCCGAGGAACTGGCCGGCTGCCTGCGTGAGCTGGTGGCCGCCACCGCCCATTCCAGCGCCGCCGACCGCGGCCTGGTCCGCGCCGCCGTGCACTACTTCGTCCTGCGTCGGGAAAGCCGCGGCAAGCTGCTGCCGGTGCGCTCCCTCACCGCCGCGCAACGGGTGGTCAACAAGGCCGTCCGCCAGCTCGGCCGTCTCGACCTGCTGGTGGAGACCCCACGGGAGCGCCCGGCCCCCGAGCCGGCTACGACCATTCCGGCTCGGCGCGTCTGACGCCGTACCACGACCCGAGCGTCGCGTGCCGGCCGGCGACGTCGCGCCTGTGCTGATCCGGGATACGCCGATTCGTGCACTCTCCGGGTTATTTTTCGCAAACCGGCCCATGGTCCGGCAATCTGACGTGGGATCGGTCGTGGCGCAGCGTGCCGGCGCGCGCTGCCACCTCGACCTGGAGTACGAGTGCTCGTCCTGCTGATCCTGCACCTGGTGGCGGCCCTGCTCGCGCCCCAGCTGGTCAAGAAGTGGGGACCGCGCGCCTGCTACCCGCTCGCGCTCGCCCCGGCCGCCACCTTCGGCTGGGCCGTCGCCCACACCGGGACGATCCGCGCCGGCGGCGCGGTCGTCGAGACGTACCCGTGGGTCGAGGAGCTCTCGCTCGACGTGGCGCTGCGGGTCACCACCCTGTCCTGGCTGATGCTGCTGCTGGTCGGCGGGGTCGGCGCGCTGGTGCTGGTCTACTCCGCCCGCTACTTCCACGCCGGCTCGGCGGGGCTGGCCCGGTTCGCGGCCGTCATGGTCGCCTTCGCCGGGGCGATGCTCGGCCTGGTCGTCTCCGACGACCTGCTGCTGCTCTACGTCTTCTGGGAACTCACCTCGGTCTTCTCCTACCTGCTGATCGGGCACAGCACCGAACGGCGGTCCAGCCGGCTGGCCGCCGCCCAGGCACTGACCGTCACCACGCTGGGCGGGCTGGCCATGCTGGTCGGCTTCCTGCTGCTCGGCCGGCATGCCGGCGGCTACCGAGTGTCGCTGATCACCACCGTGCCGCTGCCCGGCGGCGGGTACCTCGTCACCGCCGTGCTGCTGATCCTGGTCGGGGCGCTCACCAAATCCGCCGTGTTCCCGTTCAACTCATGGCTGCCGGTGGCGATGGCCGCGCCGACACCGGTCAGCGCGTACCTGCACGCGGCGGCGATGGTGAAGGCCGGCGTCTTCCTGGTCGCGTTGCTCGCCCCGGCGCTCGCCCCGGCCGGCCCGTGGCGGCCGGTCACCGTGGCCGCCGGGCTGGTCACCCTGGTCGTCGGGGGCTGGGCGGCGCTGCGCCAGACCGACCTCAAGCTGCTGCTGGCGTACGGGACGGTCAGCCAACTCGGGCTGATCACCGTGGTGCTCGGCGTGGGCACCCCGCAGGCGGCCCTCGCCGGCACCGCGATGCTGCTGGCGCACGCGCTGTTCAAGGCGGCCCTCTTCCTCGTCGTCGGCATCGTCGATCACAGCGCCGGCAGCCGGGACCTGCGCGACCTGTCCGGCGTGTGGCGGAGCGCGCCCGTGCTCGCCGGGGTCGCCGCGCTGGCCGCCGCCTCGATGGCCGGGGTGCCGCCGCTGCTCGGCTTCGTCGCCAAGGAGGCGGTCCTCGCCGCGTTCACCGGGCAGCCCCTGGTGCTCGTGGTGCTCGTCGCGGGCAGCGCACTCACCGTCGCGTACAGCATCCGGTTCCTCTGGGGCGCGTTCGCCGGACGGCCGGGCGTTCCGGCAACCGACGTCGCGCCGCCCCCGGCTGTGATGCTCGTACCAGCGGCGTTGCTCGCCGTCGCCGGGCTCGCCGCCGGCCCGGGCGCCGGCTGGCTCGGCGGCCTGCTCCGCCCGTACGCCGAACTGCTCGGCCCGGTCGAGGAGGGCCTGGCGCTCTGGCATGGGCCGACCGTGGCGCTGGGCCTGTCCGGCGTCGTACTCGCCGGCGGGGTGGCACTGCACCTGGTCCGCGGCCCGCTCGCTCCGGCACTGGCCCGGCTGCGCTCCCCGGTCAGCGGCAACCAGGGGTACGAGTGGGTGACCCACCAGTTCGACCGGTTCGCCGTCAAGGTCACCGGCGCCACCCAGCGCGGTGCCCTGCCGCAGTACCTCGGCACCATGCTGCTCGTGCTGGTGTTGGCGCCGGGGGCGGCGATGCTGGCCAGCCGGCCCTGGCGGACCCGTGTGGTCGCCTGGGACACTCCCGCGCAGGTCGTGGTCTGCGTGGTGATCGCGGTGGCGGCGGTGTTCGCGATCGGCGCCCGGCGCCGGCTCACCGCGATGCTGCTGGTCGGGGTGACCGGCTACGGCACGGCGATGATGTTCGTGCTCTACGGCGCGCCCGACCTGGCGCTCACCCAAATGTTGGTGGAGACGGCCACCATCGCGGTGTTCGTGCTGGTGCTGCGCCGGCTGCCGGACCGCTTCTCGGCCCGCCCGCTGCGGAGCAGCCGCTGGGTACGCCGGGGGGTCGGGATCGCCGCCGGGCTGGTGCTCGCCGGGCTCGCCCTCGTCGCGGCCGGTGCCCGGCGTGCCCCGTCGATCTCGCTGGCCTTCCCCGATCTGGCGGTCGTCGAGGGCCATGGCCGCAACGTGGTCAACGTGACCCTGGTGGACATCCGGGCCTGGGACACCATGGGGGAAATCTCAGTGCTGGTGGCGGCCGCGACCGGCGTGGCCAGCCTGATCTACCAGCGATCCCGCACCGGGCCCCGGCCGCGCCGCCCCCGCCCGTCCGGGGACCGGCGCACCGTGTGGCTGCGCGGCGGGGCCACCCTGCAGGAGCGCCGGCGTTCGATCGTCTTCGAGGTGGTGACCCGGCTGATCTTCCACACCGTGGTGCTCTTCTCCCTGTTCCTGCTCGTCTCCGGGCACAACGCGCCCGGGGGCGGCTTCGCCGGCGGGCTCGTCGCCAGCCTCGCCCTGGCGGTCCGCTACCTGGCCGGCGGCCGGTACGAGTTGGCCGAGGCCGTTCCGCTCGGGACCGGAACGGTGCTCGGCGCCGGGCTGGCCATCTCGGTCGGCTTCGGGATGGCCGGGCTGTTGACCACCGGCGAGGTGCTGCAGAGCACGCAGGTGCCCCTGTGGCTTCCCCTGGTCGGTCACTTCCACCTGGTCACGTCGCTCTTCTTCGACATCGGCGTCTATCTGATCGTGGTCGGGCTGGTGCTGGACATCCTGCGCAGCCTCGGCGCCGAGGTGGACCGGCACATCGAGGCGGCCGGCGAGCCGGCCCGGGGGCTCACCGTCCAGCGGAAGGAACAGCGGCGATGAGGCAGCCGAGCCTGGTCCTGGTGCTCGCCGTGGGGGTGCTCGTCGCCACCGGCGTCACACTGCTGCTGGAGCGGAGCCTGACCCGCATCCTGCTCGGCATCATTCTGCTCGGCAACGGGGTGAACCTGCTGATCCTGGTCGGTGGCCGGCCCGGCGGCGCGCCGCTGGTCGGCAGCGGGCCGATCGACCGGATGAGCGACGCGTTGCCGCAGGCCATGGTGCTCACCGCCGTGGTGATCACCTTCGGGCTGACCGCGTTCCTGCTCGCGGTCGCGTACCGCGACTGGTTTCTCAGCGGCGACGACGAGGTGCAGGACGATCTGGAGGACCGGCAGATCGCCCGGCTCGCCGAGCGCAACGAGGTGTCCACCGCGGACCTCGGCGGCGAGGGGCCGGACGCCGACCCGGAGCAGGTGGACCCGGAGCCAGCGCTGCGCCGGGGGGAACATAGGTGACCGCCCTGGTGCCGTTGCCGGTGGTGGTGCCGCTGCTCGGCGCCGCGCTCACCCTGCTCGTGGGCAACCGGCCCCGGTTGCAACGGACGATCAGCGTGGCCAGCCTCGCCACCACCCTGGCGGTCGCGGTGCTGCTGCTGGTCGAGGCGTACCGGCACGGGCCCGTGGTGGTGCAGGTGGGTGGCTGGCCCGCGCCGGTCGGCATCGTGCTGATCGCGGACCAGTTGGCGGCGCTGCTGCTGGTGGTCTCCGTGGCGGTGACCCTCTGCGTGCTGCTCTACTCGATCGGCCACGGCCGCGGCGAGACCGGCGAGACCGCCCCGGTGAGCATCTACCACCCCACCTACCTGGTGCTCACCGCCGGCGTGGCCAACGCCTTCCTGGCCGGGGACCTGTTCAACCTCTACGTCGGCTTCGAGATCCTGCTGGCCGCGAGCTTCGTGCTGATCACGCTCGGCGGCACCGAGACCCGCATCCGCACCGGCCCGACGTACGTGGTGGTCAGCATCCTCTCCTCAATGATCTTCCTGACCGCGCTGGGCCTGGTGTACGCGGCCACCGGCACCATGAACATGGCCCAGCTCGCCGGGCGGCTGGACGCCCTGCCGGGCAACGTACGCCTGGCCTTGCAGCTCATGCTGCTGCTCGCCTTCGGCATCAAGGCGGCGGTCTTCCCGCTCTCCGCCTGGTTGCCGGACAGCTACCCGACCGCGCCGGCCCCGGTCACCGCGGTCTTCGCCGGCCTGCTCACCAAGGTCGGCGTGTACGCGATCATCCGCGCCGAGACCCTGCTCTTTCCCGGCGGCCAGGTCGCCAACCTGCTCCTGGTGGTGGCCGGGCTGACCATGCTGGTCGGCATCCTCGGCGCGGTCGCCCAGTACGACATGAAGCGGCTCTTCTCGTTCACCCTGGTCAGCCACATCGGCTACATGATCTTCGGGGTGGCGCTGGGCAGCATCGCCGGCCTGTCCGGGGCGATCTTCTACGTGGTCCACCACATCACCATCCTGACCACCCTCTTCCTGGTCGCCGGCCTGGTCGAGGCGCGGGCCGGCAGCACCGACCTGCGGCGGCTGGGCGGTCTGGCCCGGGTCGCCCCGCTGCTCGCCGTGCTCTTCTTCGTCCCGGCGATGAACCTGGCCGGCATCCCGCCGTTCTCCGGCTTCCTCGGCAAGCTCGGCCTGCTTCAGGCCGGCGTGGCCGCCGGTGGGGTGCTCCCCGGGCTGCTGGTTGCCGCGGCGACGGTGACCAGCCTGCTCACCCTCTACATCGTCTCCCGGGTGTGGAACATCGCCTTCTGGCGAACCTCCCGGCTGGCCACCCCCCACCCGCCCGTCCGACTGTCCGCGCTGATGGTCGGCGCCACCGTCGCCCTGGTGGCGCTCGGTGTGGCGCTGACCCTGGTCGCCGGGCCGCTGTTCCGGGTCACCGTGCACGCTGCCACCGACCTGCACGAGCGCACCCCGTACATCCGGGCCGTCCTGCCGGCGGACGTCCGGTGACCGGTGGGGCGTCGGCTCCCGGCGGGCCGGCGGGCCGCCCGCCCGACGGGGCGCATCCGCCCGACGACGGGCCGACGCCGGCCGTCCGACGGCGTGGGTGGCGTCGCGACCAGGCCGTGGCGCTCGGCTGGCTGGTGGTGATCTGGCAGCTGCTCTGGGGCCAGTTCTCCTGGGCCAACCTGCTCGGTGGTCTCCTCGTCGGCGCCGCCGTGCTGATCTTCTTCCCGCTCCCGCCGGTCACCTTCGGCGGCCGGCTCCGCGCCGGCGCGTTGCTGGTCCTCGCCGGCACCTTCGTCGGCGAGCTGATCAGCGCCAGCGTGCACGTCGCCGCCATCGCGATCCGGCCCGGCTACCGGCCGCGCGGCGCGATCCTCGCGGTGCCGCTGCGGGTCCGCACCGACCTCAACCTGGCCCTCACCGCCGAGCTGGTCACGCTGGTCCCCGGCACCCTGATCCTCGACGTGGACCGCGACCGGGGCGTCCTGTACGTGCACGTCCTCGAGGTCTGCCGCCCCGAGGACCTGGCCGCCAACCGCGCTCGCGTCCTCGCCGTCGAACGGCGCATCGTCCGCGCCGTCGGCTCCCCACAGGAGGTACGCCAGCTCGGCGTCGAATCCGTCGACAGGAGGAATCCGTGACCGCCTTTCTCGCCGTCGCGCTGACCGTGCTGCTCTCGGTCACCGCGCTGCTCGCCCTGGCCCGTATCTACCGGGGGCCGTCGCTGCTCGACCGGGTCGTCGGCGCCGACCTGCTGCTGGCCACCATGCTCGGCGCGGTGGGCGCGGAAGCGGCGGTCACCCGGCACGCCGCCACGCTGCCCGTGCTGGTGGTGCTCTCCCTGCTGGGCTTCGTCGGCTCCGTCTCCCTGGTCCGCTTCTCGGTACGCGAGGAGACACGATGAGCGCCATCGCCGACTGGTCGGGCGCGGCCTGCCTGCTGGCCGGCGCGCTGCTCACCCTCGCCGCCGGGGTCGGCGTGCTGCGCTTCCCCGACGCGTTGGGCCGGATGCACGCCGCCACCAAGCCGCAGGTGCTCGGCGTGCTGCTGCTCCTGGCCGGGCTGGCGCTGCGCCTGCGTACGCCCGCCGACCTGGGCATGATCGCGCTGGTCGCGCTCTTCCAGCTGGCCACCGCGCCGGTCGCCGCACAGATGGTCGGCCGAGCCGCCTACCGGTCCGGGCGCATCGACCGCGACCTGCTGGACACCGACGAGATGGCCGGCCGGTGAACCGGACGCCGGGCATGCTTCCCGGCACCTTCAGCGGGCGGCCAGGCAACGCCGATAGAATGGCGGCATGATCGACTCTTCTGCCCAGGAGGGCAGCAGTAGCCAGCCGGGTACGGCCCGGCAACCCCTCGGCCCGACGATCCCGGGAGCCCTGACTCTCCCGTGCTGATCCTCGTCGGACTCGCTCTCATCATCGTGCTCACCGCCGCCACCGGTTACTTCGTGGCCCAGGAATTCGGCTACGTCGCCGTGGACCGGGGCAAGCTCAAACAGCTCGCCGACGGCGGCGACCGGGCCGCCGCCCGGGCCCTGGAGGTGACCGGCCGGCTCTCGTTCATGCTTTCCGGCGCCCAGCTCGGCATCACCGTGACCGCCCTGCTGGTCGGCTACGCCGCCGAGCCGTACCTGGGCACCGGGCTGGCTGACCTGCTCGGCGTCGCTGGGGTCCCCACCGGCGTGGCGCTGCCGCTGTCGGTGGCGCTCGCTCTGATCATCGCCACCGTATTGCAGATGGTCCTCGGCGAGCTGGCCCCGAAGAATCTGGCCATCGCCCGCGCCGTGCCCCTCGCCCGGGCGTTGGCCCAGTCCACCCTGATCTATCTGAAGGTCGCCGGCCCGGTGATCACCCTCTTCGACCGGGCCGCAGTGCGGTTGCTGCGTCGGGTCGGCATCGAGCCGATCGAGGAGCTGCCGAGCGGCGCCACCCCGGAGGACCTGGAACAGATCATCGCCGATTCGCGGGAGGAGGGGCACCTCGACGCCGCGATGTCCGATCTGCTCGACCGGGGCCTCGACTTCCGGGAACTGACCGCCGGGGAGGCCATGGTTCCCCGGGTCGACGTGCACACCGTACGGGCCGACGAACCGGTCAGCCGGGTCGTCGAGCTGCTCGACACCGGCCACTCCCGGTTCCCCGTCCGGGGCGCCGAAGGGGTCGACGACCTGATCGGCGTGGTCGGCATCGCCGACGTGCTCGGGGTGCCCCCCGCGGCGCGGGCCACCACCCGGGTGGCGACGGTGGCCGTACCCCCGCTGCTGGTGCCGGAGACGCTGCCGTTGCCGACGGTGCTGGACCGGCTCCGGGTCGGGCACCGGCAGCTCGCCTGCGTGGTTGACGAGTACGGCGGATTCGCCGGCGTCATCACGCTGGAAGACATCGCCGAGGAACTGGTCGGGCCGATCCGCGACGAGGACGATCCGCCGGAGCGGGCCCCGGCGCGGCAGGAGGACGGGTCCTGGGTGGTGCCCGCCCGCTGGCGGATCGACGAGGTCGCCGACAGCACCGGCATCGCGCTGCCCGAGGCGCCCGAGTACGACACCGTCTCCGGGCTGGTGATGCGGGAGCTGGGCCGGGTGCCCGAGGTGGGCGACCGACTGGAGATCAGCCTCGGCGCCGACGGCGACGAGCCCGACGCCGAGCCGCGCGCCCTGGTCGAGGTGCTGGCCGTTGACCGGCACGTGGCCGACTCCGTCCGGCTCCGGATCGCCGAGCGCGGGGAGGCGGCGGCATGACGCCCGGTTTCGCGCTCTTCTTCTCGGTCGTACTCCTCGCCCTCAACGCCTTCTTCGTGGCGGCCGAGTTCGCCCTGGTCGCGGCCAAGCGCTACCGCCTGGAGCAGTCGGCGGCCGGTGGTGGCCGGGCGGCCCGCGCGGCCCTGGACGGGGCCCGCGAGCTGGGCCTGATGCTGGCCGGGGCGCAGCTCGGCATCACCCTGTGCACCCTGGGGCTGGGCGCTCTGGCCGAACCGGCGATCCAGCACCTGATCAGCCCGCTGCTGCACGCCTTCGGGCTGCCCCAGGCGGCGAGCCACATAGTGGGGCTGGTGTTCGCCCTGGCCCTGGTGACCTTCCTGCACCTGGTGGTCGGCGAGATGGCCCCGAAGTCCTGGGCGATCACCGACGCGGAGCGCTCGGCGATGCTGTTGGCGCTGCCGTTCCGGGCCTTCGCGCGGGTCGCCCGTCCGGTGCTCTCCGCGTTGAACGCGCTGGCCAACTCGGTGCTGCGGCTCGTCGGCGTGCACCAGCAGGACCAGCTCGCCCAGGTGCACGGCCCGGACGAGCTGCGCATCCTCCTGGAGCAGTCCCGCGAGCACGGGCTCCTCGGCGCCGAGCAGCACCAGATGCTGACCAGCATGCTGGAGTTGCAGGGCACCACGGTGGCGCAGGTGATGGAGCCGTTCGACCGGATCGTCGCGGTCCGCCGGGAGGCCACCGCCGAGCAGATCGAGCACGTCTCCCGGGACAGCGGTCGCTCCCGGCTGGCCGTCGTCGACGCCGGCGGCGAGGTCTGCGGCCTGGTCCACGTACGCGAGGCGGTCCGCGCGGTCACCACCGGCCGGTCGGCGACCGCCGGCGAGCTGATGACCCCGGCGTTCGTGCTGCCTGCCGGCGCCTCGGTCACCGAGGCGGTCGCGGCGATGCGCGGCCGGCAGGCCCAACTGGCGCTGGTCCGCAACGGCGGTGGCCCGACCCGGCCGATCGGTTTCGTGGCCCTCGAGGACCTGCTGGAGGAGGTCATCGGCGAGTTCGACGACGAGACCGACCCGGTGCCCCGGGGCCGTCGGCTGCGCTGACGTCCCGCCCTCACCACACGCACCCAGACCGCGGTTTGTCGTCCGGGGACCGGGCGCGGAGCCGTGCCCACTGCCGGCCAGGCCGGGGCGGAGCCGGGGCCAGGAGTGCCCGGCCGGCGTCCGGGGAATCCCGCCGGATCGGAGGAGAGGGGGCGCGCGGATGCGGCTGACCGGGGTGTCGTCGGAATCCGTCTGGACCGGGCTTTCGGTACATACCACCCTGCCCAACCCCAGCACCCGCCCCGGGCTGCGGCTGCCCGGCCGGGTGACCCTCATGGCCGAGGGCGCGGACGTGCCGGTGCGGCACATCCGGCTCGGCCTGGTCGCCCAGGTCGAGCCGGAGGATCCCGACTCGCCCCGCCGGCTGGTGCAGTATCACCAGGTGCCGATTGCCGGCCGGTTCGTGGTGCCGGCCGGCCGGCGGCGGGCGGTCGACTTCGCGTTCCCGCTGCCCTGGGAGACCCCGGTGACCATTTTCGGTGGGGTGCCGCTGATGAGCCTGCGCACCGGGCTGCGTACCGAGGTGTCGGTCGACCCCGACCTGGACCAGGGCGCGATGGTGCCGGTCTTCGTCCATCCGCTCCCCGCCCAGCAGCACGTCCTCGCCGCGCTGGACACCCTCGGGTTCGTCATGCGGCAGGCGGGCCTGCAGCAGGGCCGGCTGCCCGGGGTGGAGCAGGAGCTGCCGTTCCACGAGCGGCTCGGCTACTGGGTGGCGCCGCTGTACGCCGGTCCGATCACCGAACTGGAGGTGATCTTCGTGACCAACGCGGCGGGGCTGGAGGTGCTGCTCTGGGCCGACCGGCGGCTCTCCCTGGCCGGGGTCACCCACCAGAGCATCAGCCGCTTCCGGGTCCGGCACACCGACCAACGGGACTGGGTCGCCACCGTGGACGGCTGGCTGCGCCACGCGATCAACCGGCACGCTGCCGCCGCCGCGCACGCCGACTGGTCCGCCATGATCCAGGGGTCCGCGCACGTCAGCCGGCCGCCGGACGAGCCCGTCGCACCCGGTTACGGGCTCGGCGGCACGGGCGGCGGCCCCGGCGTCGGCGGCGGCGGCGACGGCACCTGACCCCGCACGCCGCGCGGACCGCCGCTAGGCCGACGGCGTTAACAGGGGGCCCCTCCTCTACCGCAGGCGGTAAGAAGGGGCCCCTCCTACATCGAGGCGGTGGCGAGTTTGAGGCTGAAGCCGAGGAAGAGCACGCCGATCCCGGTGGTGGCGCCGGCGGCCAGCCGCTGCCGGCGGTGGAACTGGGCGGCCAGGAACGTGCCCGTGAAGATCAGCGCGGTGAGGTAGAGCGCGCTGGCCACCTGGGCGATCAGCCCGAGCAGCACGAACGACAGCGCCGGCCAGGCGTACCCGGGATCGACGAACTGGATGAAGAACGAGATGAAGAAGAGGATCGCCTTCGGGTTGAGCAGGCTGATCACCAGCGCCTTCCGGAAGGGGCTGCTCATCGCCGCCGGCTCCGCCGCGTCGATCAGCCGCGGCGTCGCCGGGTCGTTGCGGTCGCGCCAGCGCCGCCAGGCGCCGCGCAGCATGGTCAGCCCCACGTAGCCGAGATACAGGGCGCCGGCGTACTTGACCACCAGAAAGAGCGGCGGGTACGCCTTGAGCAGCGACGCCACCCCGGCGGCGGAGAGAAACATGAGCACCGCGTCGCCGACGAAGACGCCGCCGGCGGCCCGGTAGCCGGCCCCCACCCCGCGCTTGGCGGCGGTGGAGAGCACGAAGAGTGAGTTCGGCCCGGGCAGCAGCACGATCGCCACCGTCCCCAGCACGTATGTCCAGATGTCAGTGATGCCCAGCACGCCGGACATCATGACGCCACGGGTGCCGCCGGGCGAAGCCTTTCCCGCAGCCGGAGTTGTGCGTTGGGCCACTCGGCCGCGAGCATCGCATAGAGCGCGGAATCCCGCCAGGAGCCGTCGGCCCGCCGCCGGTTGGACCGCAGCGTCCCTTCCCGGGTCGCGCCGAGCCGTTCGATGGCCCGCTGTGAGCGCTCGTTGAGCGTGCTGGTCTGCCAGGTCACCCGGATCGCGTCCAACTCCTCGAAGGCCCGGGTGAGCAGCAGCAGCTTCGCCTCGGTGTTGATCCCGGTGCGCCACCACGCCCGGCCGAGTTGGGTCCACCCGATCTCCAAGGTCCGCAGCCCCTCGTCCGGGTGGTAGTAGGAGGTGGTGCCGACCACCGCGCCGGTGACCGCGCAGCGCTGCACCCAGGGCACCCGTACGCCCCGCTGGTGGTCGGCCAGCGCGGCCCGGATGAGGCCGGCCGTGTCATCGACGCCGGTGGGCCGGGGGCTGCCGACGTACCGCCACACCTCCTCGTCGTCCAGGGCGGCGTACAGCTCCTCGGCGTGGGAGAGGTTGAGCGGCTCCAGCACGACGTGCGCACCGCGCAGCACCACCGGCTCCAGCCAGGGCGAGCGGGCCGGCCGCAGGTACGCCGGCACCGGCACGCTCACCCCGGCGTCCGGTTCCGGCGCGCTGGCGGTGAGCCGCAGCGGCACCACCCCGGCCCAGTACGGCAGGTGGAGGTCGGCCGGCTCGTCGCCCACACCGCCGGCCCGGGTGCGGACCGACACCTCGCGCAGCGGCAGCGCCAGCACCGCCGTCTCGGCCAGCTCGCGCGGGCTCGGCGGGCGGCTGTCGGTGCTGCGCCCGGCGGCCACCTTGTCGACCAGCGCGGTGAACACGTCGCGCTTCTCCTGCTCGTCGGTGACCAGCCGGGCGGTGCCGTGCACCACCACCGAGCGGTAGTTGGCGCTGTGGTTGAACTGGGACCGGGCGAAGACCAGGCCGTCGAGGTGGGTCACCGCGACGCAGACCGGCAGGCCGTCTCCGCCCCGGGCGGCGAGCAGCGGGCGGCTGCCGGTGGAGCCGTGCAGGTAGAGGGTGTCACCGACGCGGACGTGCAAGGTGGGCAGCACGCGTGGCTCACCGTCCACGACGAACGACAACGCGCAGTGGTACGCCTCGTCCAGCAGGGCGTGCGCGGCGGCCTCGTCGTAGCTCATCCGGTCGCGCATCCGGGTGGCGGTGGTCCGTTCGGTTCGGGGGTACATACGGCAGCTCCACCTTTGTTCTAGTACAATCTCCGAACTGTGGCAGCACGTTATCAGATCATCGGCTCGTCATCGGCCGCCATTTCGGCCAGCGTGGAAACCGGCATCCGCTCCGGTGCCCTCGCCCCCGGCGAGGCCCTGCCCGCCGTCCGCGCCCTCGCCGTCGAGCTGGCGGTCAGCCCGGCCACCGTCGCGAAGGCGTACCAGGAGCTGCGGCTGCGCGGCCTGGTCGCCACCGCCGGCCGGCACGGCACCCGAGTCCGGCCCCGCCCGCCGGTGGCCACCCGCCGCGCCGCGCTGATGCCGCCGCCACTGCCCGGCGCCCGCGACCTCTCCTCCGGGCAGCCCGACAACCGGCTGCTGCCGCCGCTCGGCCCGCACCTGGCCGCGCTCGCCGCCGAGCTCGGCCCACCCACCGGGTACGCGGCCACCACCGTGCTCCCCGAACTGGCCGACGCGGCCCGCACCCGGCTCGCCGCCGACGGGGTGCCGGCCGCCGAGATCACCGTGACCGGGGGCGCGCTGGACGGCATCGAGCGGCTGCTCGCCGCCCACCTGCGACCCGGCGACCCGGTCGCGGTCGAGGACCCCGGCTGGGCCAACCTCCTCGACCTCGTCGCCGCGCTCGGGCTACGCGCCATCGGAGTGCCCGTCGACGACGCCGGCCCCACCGAGTCCGGCGTCCGGGCCGCCCTCGCCGCCGGCGCCCGCGCGCTGATCGTCACCAGCCGCGCCCAGAACCCGACCGGCGCCGCCGTCTCCGCCGACCGGGCCGCGGCCCTGCGTACGCTGCTCGCCGGCCGCGCCGACCTGCTGCTGATCGAGGACGACCACGCCGCCGAACTGGCCCGCGTACCCCTGCATCCGCTGGCCGGCGCGACCCCGACCTGGGCCTTCGTCCGGTCGGTGAGCAAGCCCTACGGCCCCGACCTGCGGCTCGCGATACTCGCCGGCGACGAGGCCACGGTGGCCCGGGTGGCCGGCCGCGCCCGAGTCGGCGCCGGCTGGGTCTCCACCCTGCTGCAACGCCTGGTCCTGTCGCTCTGGCGCGACCCCGCCACCGCCGACCTGGTACGCCGGGCGGCGGAGAGCTACGACGGGCGGCGGGCCGGGCTGGTCGACGCGCTGGCCGCCCGAGGACTGACCGCCCACGGGCAGACCGGCATCAACCTCTGGGTGCCCGTGCCGGACGAGACGGTGGCGGTCACCGCGCTGCGTGACGCCGGCTGGTCCGTCGCCCCCGGCGCGCTGAACCGGGTCGCCGCCGCGCCCGGCGTACGGATCACCGTCAGCACCCTCGACGAGGCCGACCTCGCGCCGCTCGCCGACGCGGTCGCCCGAGCCGTACGCCCCCTGACGCCAGCCGGATACACCGCCTGAGCCGGACGACGGCATGGCCCGGCCGGGGACGGGTACACCCCGGCCGGGAGGTAGCGACCGTGGCTTCGAACGGCTCCAGAACCCGGGTCTGGATCGGCCTGACGACGCTGGTGATCATCCTGGTGGTCATCGCGATCGCGCTGATCTCGCGCGGCCTCAGCAGAAGCTACTGACGACCGACCTTCCCCGGGACCGGGCGGTGATGACGAAACCGGTATATAAAGTCGGCATGGTCGAGACCGAGAGCGCGCCCGGAGCCCAGGAGTTCATCCCGCCGCAGGCGGACACCATCGACCAACTGCGCGCCGCCGCGGCCGGCTGCCGGGGCTGCGAGCTCTACCGGGACGCCTCGCAGACCGTCTTCGGCCGGGGCGACGAGAGCGCCCGGGTGGTCTTCGTCGGCGAGCAACCCGGCGACATGGAGGACCAGAAGGGGCTGCCCTTCGTCGGCCCGGCCGGCCGGGTGCTGCGCCGCGCGGTGGACGACGCGGGCATCGACCCCGGCCACACCTATCTCACCAACGCCGTCAAGCATTTCCGCTTTGAGCTGCGCGGCAAGCGGCGCATCCATCAGACACCGGACCGGGTGCACATCACCGCGTGCCGGCCCTGGCTCGTCGCGGAGTTCGCCCGGCTCCGCCCGGAGGTCGTGGTGGTGCTCGGCGCCACCGCCGCCAAGGCTCTGCTCGGCCCGACGTTCCGGGTGACGAGGCAGCGCGGGGAACTGCTGCCCTGGCCGGCCGCCGCGCAGCGCCCGGAGGACTTCAAGCGGGTGCCGGTGGACAGCGCCGGCAAGGTCGCCGACGCCCCGCAGGCACAGCTGCTGGCCACCATCCACCCGTCCGCCGTGCTGCGCGCCGACAACCAGGACGTGGCGTACGACGGCCTCGTCGCCGACCTCAAGGTGGCCGCCGCCGTGCTCACCGCCTAGCCGGCCGCTGGGGTTCTCGCTGCTGCCGCCCCTCGGCCCGGATCTTGGAGAGTTTCCGTTCCAGGAGAACGACAACTCTCCAAGATCTCCCGAATCCCGGATGGGGGCATGGGTTCAATGCGGAAAGGTGGCAGCTGAGCGGGCCCGATTCACCGCGACGGCGGTCGCCACGGACAGGGCCAACAACGCCACCGGGATCAGCGCGGCCCAGGCCCGCCACGCGGTGAACGCCGCCGCCACCCCCAGGGCGGTGAGGGCGTACAGCCCGAGCACGGTGGCTTCGCGGTGCAGCGGACCGACCGACTTCCCCGTCTCCCAGCCGCGCAGCCGACTGGCCACACCGATGCTGAACGCCGTCCAGGTACCCGTGATGTACGTCGTGGACACCCCGGCCCTGCCCCACCGGTGGGTCACCGCGCTCTGCATCCCCATCGCACCACCGAGCAGCGCGATGAGCGCGTGCTGCGGCCAGCCCGACGGACGACCGGGCAACGCGAGCCACCACGCCGGCAAGGCGGCGAGCAGCAGCAGTTCGACCACGAGCACCCCCACCAGCCCACGCGACCGACCCCGCACCGGCACCGTCGCCCCCACCACGCCCGCACCCAGCAGGAACGCGACCAGCGCGGTGGCCGAACGCCCCGCCGCGGCCAGATCGCCGGTGGCCACCCCGATCCCGAGCAGCACCGTGTTGCCGGTCATGTTCGCCGGGAACGCCCGGCCCAGACCGAGATAGCTGACCACGTCCGCGCTGGCGGCCGCCGCGCTCAACGCGTGCACCACCAGCGTCTCCCGCCGCCCGACCCGCGAGACAACCCTGGCCGGTACGGACACCGCGCGCCCCCTACCTCAGGCCGGTGGACCACGCGAGCTACCCGACCTGTACGCCGGCAAACGTGCCAGCTCGCCCGGCCCTTCCCGCCCGCCGGCGCGGCCGGCACACTCAACGCCATGGAACATCATCTCTACGAGCCCGTACACCACGAGTTCCGCGAGCTGTGCCGCGAATTCCTCGCCCGCGAGGCCGTGCCACACCACGCCCGCTGGGAAGCCGACGGGATCGTCGACCGGCAGGTGTGGCGCCGAGCCGGCGCCGCCGGGCTGCTCGGCATGGACGTTGACGAGGCGTACGGCGGCGGCGGGCAGCGCGACTTCCGCTTCAACGCCGTGCTCGACGAGGAGATCGTCGCGGCCGGCTGCTCCGGCCTCGGGTTCGGCCTGCACAACGACGTCGTGGCCCCGTACCTCACCGAGCTGACCACCGTCGACCAGCGCAAGCGCTGGCTACCGGGCTTCTGCACCGGCGACCTGATCACCGCCATCGCGATGAGCGAACCCGGAGCCGGATCCGACCTCGCCGGCGTCCGCACCAGCGCCGTCCGCGACGGCGACACCTACCTCCTCAACGGCCAGAAGACCTTCATCACCAACGGAGAACAGGCCGACCTCGTGATCGTGGTCGCCAAGACCGCACCGGACCGGGGCGCACACGGGCTGAGCCTGATCGTCGTCGAAACCGGCACCCCCGGCTTCACCCGAGGCCGGCGGCTGGCCAAGGTCGGCCTGAAAGCCAACGACACCGCCGAACTCTTCTTCGACGACTGCCGAGTGCCGGCGGAAAACCTGATCGGCGCCGAGAACCACGGCTTCTACCACCTGATGGCCAACCTGCCCCGCGAACGGCTGGGCATCGCCGTCGCGGCGGTCGCGGCGGCCGAACGGCTCCTCGCCCTCACCCTCGACTACGCCCGAACACGCGAAGCGTTCGGCCGGCCAATCGGAAAATTCCAGCACAACCGCTTCCTCCTGGCCGAACTGGACACCGAGGTCACCATCGCGCGCACCTTCGTCAACCACTGCATCGCCGAGTTCAACGCCGGCCGGCTCACCGTCACCGACGCGGCCAAGGCCAAATGGTGGACCACCGAACTACAGAACCGGGTCGCCGACCGCTGCCTGCAACTACACGGCGGCTACGGCTTCATGCTCGAATACCCGGTGGCCAAGGCCTGGCTGGACGGCCGGGTGCAGACCATCTACGGCGGCACCACCGAAATCATGAAAGAGATCATCGGCCGCGGGCTCGGCCTGTAGCAGAAACCGGGCGCTGCCGGTCCGGTCGGTGCGGGAGGATGGTCACCCCTTACCGAGGAGCACTACGCATGGCCACCGACCTCACCGCGCCGCCGCAGGCCCGGCCCGACGTCGCCCCCATCCAACGGCGAACGCTCCGGCTGCTCTTCCTCACCCAGACCATCGGCGGCATCGGCGTCACCATCGGCATCTCCGTCGGAGCGCTCCTCGCCGCCCGGGTCGCCGGCACCGCCCTGGCCGGCCTCGCCCAGAGCGCCGGAGTGGTCGGCGCGGCGCTGCTCGCCGTACCCGTCACCCGGATCATGGCGGCCCGAGGACGACGACCCGGCCTGGTGACGGCCTACCTCACCGGAGCCGTCGGCGGCGTCCTGGTCGTCATCGCCACCACCGCCCACCTGGTGCCACTGCTGTTCCTCGGCATGCTCCTCTTCGGCGGCGGCACCGCCGCCAACCTCCAGGCCCGCTACACCGCCGTGGACCTCGCCGAACCCGCCCGCCGCGGCCGGCAACTCTCCCTGATCGTCTGGGCCACCACCATCGGCTCGGTGGCCGCACCGAACTTCGCCACGCTCGCCGACACCACCGCCAGCGGCTGGGGACTGCCCCCACTGGCCGGCCCGTTCGCCTTCAGCGCCGCCGCGTTCACCCTCGCCGCCCTCGTACTGCTGCTCCTGCTCCGGCCCGACCCGCTGCTCACCGCGCGCCGGCTCGCGGCGGCCGACCCGGTCGCCCCGACCGACGGCTCCGGGTCGCAGCGCGGCGTCAGACGCGCCGAGCCGGAGTTGTCGTCAGCCCGGCGCTCCGGCATGATCGGCGCCTGGCGGACGGTACGCGAGCGGCCCGCCGCCCGCCTCGGCCTCGCCGCGGTGGCGATGGGCCACCTGGTGATGGTCGCGGTGATGTCGATGACCCCGGTACGCCTCGGCGAGTCGCACGCCGACACGGACGTGCTCCGGGTGGTCGGCATCGTGCTGAGCCTGCACATCGCCGGCATGTACGCGCTCTCCCCGGTGGTCGGCTGGCTCACCGACCGGCTGGGCCGACGCCCGGTGATCCTCGGCGGCGTGGCCCTGCTGCTGGCCGCCTGCGCGGTCGCCGGCGCCGCCGGGCACGACACGCCGCTGCTCTCGGTGGGCCTGATCCTGCTCGGGCTGGGCTGGTCCGGGACCATGGTCGCCGGCTCAACCCTGCTGTCCGAGTCGGTGCCCACCGCCAGCCGGCCCAGCGTGCAGGGGCTCTCCGACCTGATCATGGGCCTGGCCGGGGCGGGCGCGGCGGCGGCCAGCGGGTTTGTCATGCGGGCCGTGGGTTATCCGACCCTGACCCTGCTCGCGGCGATCGCGGTGGTGCCCCTGGTGGCGCTAGCGTTGCGCCCGGTGCCGCCGACGGCGCCGGACGGGCTCCGGCATCCCGCAGGGGCACCCGACGAGGAGGGTTGATCACGTGCGGCTGACCGATTTCTGGACCCGGCTGGCGGAGGCGTTCGGGCCGGGCTACGCGGCCAGTCTCGCCAGTGACCAGGTGCTGTCCCAGCTCGGCGGACGGACCATCGAGCAGGCCCTCGCCGCGGGTGAGGAGACGCACGTGGTGTGGCGGGCGGTGGTCGCCGCGTACCCCGACCGGGTGCCTGCACGGCTACGCTGAGCAGCCATTTTCTCAACTCCGCGTGTCGCTTGCCGGGTCGTACACCTGTTCGGCTATTGTCCACAGCGGGGTGCTCGTCCACAGCTCACAGCCCGTCGGCTGGTTTTCTGTCGGACCCAGCGCCTAGCGTGTCCCGCGTGACGCGAAGCTCAGGGAAGACGCCGGCGAAGGCAGGGGTGGCAACGATGGCGGCAGGGCCGGACCGGGAGAAGGCGCTCGACCTTGCTCTCGCTCAGATCGACAAACAATTCGGCAAGGGCTCGGTGATGCGGCTGGGGGAGCGGCCGGTCATCCAGACCGCCGTGATCCCGACCAGCTCCATCGCGCTCGACGTCGCGCTCGGCGTGGGCGGCCTGCCGCGTGGCCGGGTCGTCGAGATCTACGGGCCGGAGTCCAGCGGTAAGACCACGGTCGCTCTGCACGCGGTGGCCAACGCCCAGCGGGCCGGCGGCATCGCCGCCTTCATCGACGCCGAGCACGCGCTCGACCCGGAATACGCGAAGGCCCTCGGCGTCGACACCGACGCCCTGCTGGTCTCCCAGCCGGACACCGGCGAGCAGGCGCTGGAGATCGCCGACATGCTGGTCCGCTCCGGCGCGATCGACATCATCGTGATCGACTCGGTCGCCGCGCTGGTGCCGCGCGCCGAGATCGAGGGCGAGATGGGCGACAGCCACGTGGGCCTCCAGGCCCGGCTGATGAGCCAGGCGCTGCGGAAGATCACCGGTGTGCTCAACAACACCGGCACCACCGCGATCTTCATCAACCAGCTCCGCGAAAAAATCGGAGTCATGTTTGGCTGTATGTCGTACTCGACCAGGGTCACTCTGGCCGACGGCACACAGGAGAAGATCGGCAAGATCGTCAACCAGCGGATGGACGTCGAGGTTCTCTCCTACAACCCGGAGACCGACCGGGTGGAGCCGAAGCGAATCACCAACTGGTTCAACAACGGCCCGGCCGAGCACTTCCTTCAGTTCACCGTCGCCAAATCGGGTGGCAACGGTCGTGCCCAGTTCGCCGCGACCCCGAACCACATGGTCCGTACTCCGGGCGGCTGGCGGGAGGCGGGCGAGCTGATTGCCGGCGACCGGGTCATGCTGACCGAGCCGCGACGCCTCAGCGAGCAGCAGTGGCAGGTCGTGCTCGGCTCCCTGATGGGCGATGGTGCCCTGTCGCCGAACCGGCGAGACCGGTCCGGCGTCCGTTTCCGCCTCGGGCACGGCGCGCAGCAGGTCGACTACCTCGACTGGAAGGTCTCGCTGCTCGCCAACATCAGCCACTCCCAGCGGAGCGACGCTCGCGGGGCGGCCTTCGTTGACTTCACCCCGCTGCCCGAGCTGGACGAACTGCGTCGCGCGGTTTATCTCGGTGACGGCAAGAAGCACCTCAGTTGGGACTACCTCAAGGCGTTGACTCCTCTCGCCCTCGCCGTCTGGTACATGGACGATGGGTGTTTCACGCTTCGCTCGAAGGGCCTGCAGGAGCGTACGGCTGGCGGTTCCGGCCGAATCGAGATCTGCGTGGAAGCGATGGCGGAGGGCACTCGAGAGCGCCTGGTCGAGCACCTGCGCGATGCGTACGGCATGGACGTGAAGCTGGTGGCCCGGGGTGCGCGACAGACCGCGTCGATCATGTTCACCACGGAGGCGTCGGCGAAGTTCCAGGAGTTGATTGCGGCGTACATGCCGGCGGCGATGGAGTCCAAGCTGCTTCCGCGCTTCCGCGGCCAGTGCTCGGTGGAGCCGCAGTTCGTCGCGGAGGAGCTCACACCGGTGCCGGCGCGCATCATCGATGTGCACGTCAAGCCCAAGACTCGGTCGATGAACCGCTTCGATATCGAGGTGGAGGGCAACCACAACTACTTCGTCGACGGGGTCATGGTGCACAACAGCCCCGAGACGACGACCGGTGGTCGGGCGCTGAAGTTCTACGCCTCGGTTCGGCTCGACGTGCGCCGCATCGAGAGCCTCAAGGACGGCACCGACATTGTCGGCAACCGGACCCGGGTCAAGGTCGTGAAGAACAAGGTCGCCGCGCCGTTCAAGCAGGCCGAGTTCGACATCATGTACGGCAAGGGCATCTCCCGCGAAGGCTCCCTGATCGACGTCGGCGTGGAGCAGTCGATCATCCGCAAGTCCGGTGCCTGGTACACCTACGACGGCGATCAGCTCGGCCAGGGCAAGGAGAAGGCCCGCGAGTTCCTTCGGGAGAACCCGGACGTGGCCGCCGAGATCGAGAAGAAGATCCTGGAGAAGCTCGGCGTCGGGGCCGGCGCGGGCGATGCCGCCGGTGGCCCGGAGCTGCCGCCGGTCGACTTCTGATCTGACCCATGGCAGGACGACGTGCCCGTACGGGGCGGGGCTGGGATGCCAGCCCGCCCCGGGCGGGCGACGCCACCACCCCGCCCCGTCCCCGCCGGGGCCGCCGCGCCGAGGAGTCCGATCCCGAGGCCACTCCGGCCCCCCCGCCTCGGGACGAGGCCGAGCTGGCCCGGGAGATCTGCCTGCGGCAGCTCGCGGTCCGGCCGCGTACCCGGGCGGAGTTGGCCGGCGCGCTGGCCCGGCGGGGCATCTCCGAGGAGGTCGCCGCCCAGGTTCTCGACCGGTACGACGAGGTCGGCATCGTCGACGACGCCGCCTTTGCCCGTGCCTGGGTGAGCAGCCGGCATGCCGGCCGTGGGCTGGCCCGGCGGGCGCTCGCCAACGAGCTGCGCCAACGGGGGGTCGACGGCGAGGTGGCCAGCGAGGCGCTCGGCGAGTTGGATGAGGAGACCGAGGCGGAGACGGCCCGTGCCCTGGTGGAGCGGAAGCTGCGCGCCACTCGGGGCGAGCCGGACGCAGTGTTCCGCCGCCTGGTCGGCATGCTGGCCCGCAAGGGCTATCCGCCGGGCGTGGCGATCCGGGCGGTGAAGGACGCCCTCGCCGCGCAGAGCGCCGAGGCGGCTGAGTTCGCCGAGCACATCGACGCCGACGCGCTCGCCGACGCCGAGCAGGACCTCGACCCGGCCCCCCGACCCGTCGACTGACGGCAGCCCGGGCCGCGTTCGAGATCCGCACAGCTTCAGGGAAGTTGCTGTCTCCTGTCGCCGGGAGGCAGCAACTTCCCCGAAGCTGCGCGCGGCGGCAACGCGCGGGTCGGCGGCAACGCGCGGGTCGGCGGCCGCAAAAACTTGCGGGAAATGTGTGGGGTTTTCGTTGCGTCATGTCACACCTTCCACGGTCTCCTCTCGGCTTCCGATGGTGCTGCCGGAGAGGGCTCTGAGCAGGTCGGGAGGCTGCCCCGAGGGGCTGGTCGGGCGGGGCGTTTGTCCGAACGTATCCGGCATCTGATCGACGTAGTGTGACCTGGCAACTTCTCTCCGTCCGGGTGGTTTGATCATGACTTCTTGACCGAACGGCCCTCGGAGACCTAGCCTCGCCGTACAGGCTCACATTGCCCGACCAGCGCAGGCTAAGCGCACAACATAGATCGCGTAACAGAACAGCATCACTTTTAGGGCCAGCTTCACCGGCCTTTGACGGCAGCTCCGGACCGGTGGTCCGGAGCCGGTCGACAACTGCAACCGGCCGTCAGCGATGTCCAACGGGGGGCATCGCCGACGGAAGCTACCCACGGCCAGCCGCTCGGTCGGGCGTCCAGAGCCGCAGGTGCGTGCCTGTTTGGCACACAGCCTGCGGCCCGACGTGCAGGGGAGGCGGCCATGGCGGGGTGGCACAGGTTCACCGGGGGTCTGCCGTACGCTGCCGGCCGCGTATTCGGAGCGGCCGTATGAGCGCGTTCAACACCGTCATCCTCGTGGTGGTGGTGCTCCTTGCCGTCCTGGTGGTCGGTGCTGTCCTGGTCGGCGTCCGTACCCTGCGTCGGCTAAACCTCGCGCCCGCTCCCGAGGATTCGGCCTTCATCGCCGAGAAGGATCGGCAGGAGCAGTCGTTGGCGGCGTTGCGCAGCGCCGCCGACGAGGTGAACAGCACGATCGACGTGGCGAAGTCGGCCGCCGCCGCGGCCCGGACGGAGGCGGCCGCCGCCAAGGCGGAGGCGAAGGCGGCCCGGGCGGAGGCTCGGCGGGTCCTCGACGACGCTCGGGCCGAGGCCGACACCGTGCTGGAGCGGGCGCACAAGCAGGCCGAGGCGGACGCCGAGCAGCTGCGCGCCGCCGCCCGGCGCAGCGGCGAGCGCGAGGTGGCGGTGCTCGCCGCGACCACCCGCGAGCAGGCCGCCGAGGTGGAGCGGCGGGCGGCCAGGATGGACGAGCGGGAGCGGCTGCACACCGAGGAGGTGGAGCGGCTCGCGGAGCGGGAACGGCAGTTGACGGCCGCCAGCGCCGCACTGGCCGCCCGGGAGGCCACTCTGGTGGAGCGGGAGCAGGCGCTCACGCAGGTGGAGGAGCAGCGCCACCGGGAGTTGGAGCGGGTGGCCGGGTTGACCGCCGAGGCGGCCCGGGCCGAGCTGGTCGAGTCGATCGAGAGTCAGGCGAAGCGGGAGGCTGCCCTGCTGGTCCGGGACATTGAGTCTGACGCGCGTAACACCGGCGAGCAGCGGGCCCGGCACATCGTCGTCGACGCCATCCAGCGGGTTGCCAGCGAGCAGACCGCGGAGAGCGTGGTGAGCGTCCTGCACCTGCCGGGTGACGAGATGAAGGGGCGGATCATCGGCCGGGAGGGGCGCAACATCCGCGCCTTCGAGTCGGTGACCGGGGTGAACCTGATCATCGACGACACTCCCGAGGCGGTGTTGCTCTCCTGCTTCGACCCGGTGCGCCGGGAGGTTGGTCGGCTCACGCTGGAGAAGCTGGTGTTGGACGGTCGGATCCATCCGCACCGGATCGAGGAGGTCTACGACCTGGCCCGGCACGAGGTCGATCAGCTTTGTCACCGGGCTGCCGAGGACGCGTTGGTCGAGGTCGGGATCACCGAGATCCATCCGGAGCTGGTCACTCTGCTGGGCCGGCTGCGCTATCGGACGTCGTACGGGCAGAACGTGCTCAAGCACCTGGTGGAGACCGCGCACATCGCCGGGATGATGGCCGCCGAGCTGCGGCTGGACGTGCCGACGATCAAGCGGTGCGCGTTCCTGCACGACATCGGCAAGGCGCTGACCCATGAGGTGGAGGGCAGCCACGCGATCATCGGCGCGGACCTGGCCCGCAGGTACGGGGAGAGCGAGGACGTGGTGCACGCCATCGAGGCGCACCACAACGAGGTGCCGCCGCAGACCATCGAGGCGGTGCTCACCCAGGCTTCGGATGCCTGTTCGGGGGGTCGGCCGGGGGCTCGGCGGGAGAGCCTGGAGGCGTACGTCAAGCGGCTGGAGCGGATCGAGGAGATCGCGGCCGGCAAGCTCGGTGTGGAGAAGGTCTTCGCCATGCAGGCGGGCCGGGAGATCCGGGTGATGGTCAAGCCGGAGGACGTCGACGACATCGGCGCGGCGGTCCTGGCGCGGGACGTGGCGAAGCAGATCGAGGAGGAGCTGACCTACCCGGGGCAGATCCGGGTGACGGTGGTCCGCGAGTCCCGGGTCACCGAGATCGCCCGCTGACCCGGGCGCCAGCTCCTACCGGGGGCTCCATCGGCCGGCATGACGAACGCCCTGCCACCTGGCCTGTTGGGCAGGTGGCAGGGCGTTCGTGTGGTGTGGGTCAGCCCTGCGGTTCGGCGACGGCTGCCCCGCCGGGCGTGGTCGGGCCTGGTGCGGCGGTCTGCTTCGGGGTCCGGAAGGCCCGTTGCCGGGTGCGCCGGTCCAGCCAGCCCGCGAGCATGGTGATCAGCGAGTTGAGCGCGATGAAGATGGCGGCCACCACGATGGCTGATGCCACGATGTTGCCGTAGTTGGCCGCGAGGTCGTTGACGCCGCGCTGGAGCAGCTCGGGGAAGGCCACGATGTAGCCGAGCGCGGTGTCCTTGAGCAGCACCACGAGTTGGCTGACGATCACCGGCAGCATGGCGCGGGCGGCCTGCGGCACCAGGATGAGTCGCATCACCTGGTTTTTGCGCATGCCGACGGCGTACGCGGCCTCGGACTGCCCCCCGGGGAGGGAACGGATGCCGGCGCGGAAGGCCTCGGCCAGCACCGACCCGTTGTAGAGGGTGAGGCCGATGACGACCGCCCAGAATGCCGACACTGGCCCCTGAATGAGGAATGGCACGCCGTAGAAGATGAAGAAGATCATGATCAGCAGCGGCACGGCGCGGAAGAATTCCACCACCACGCCGGCCGGCATGCGGAGCCACCAGTGGTCGGAGAGCCGACCGACGGCGAACACGATGCCGAAGGCGAGGGACAGGACCATGCCGGTGGTCGCGGCGAGCAGTGTCTGGCCCAGGGCGGGAAGGATGAACTGGGTCCAGGTCGTCGGCTTGGTGAAGGGCTTCCAGAGCCACCCTTCCCACTGCCCGGCCTGGTCGAACTTGTGGTAGATCCACCAGAGCAGGGCGACCAGTCCGACGCCGAAGACGACGCTGAGCACCCTGTTGCGGACGCGGGCCCGCGGTCCCGGGTGGTCGTAGAGAACGGTGCTGGTGCTCATCAGCGCTTCACCGCCAGTCGGTTGGCCAGCCAGCCGAAGAGGTAGCCGGTGGGAACGAGGAGCGCGGCGAAGGTGCCGGCGAAGACCGCGAAGATCGGAATCACCGCGTCACCGTTGTCGTTGATCAGCTGCTTCATGACGCTCGACGCCTCGATCAGGCCGATGGTGCCGACGATCGTGGCGTTCTTGCACAGCGCGATGAGGACGCTGCCCAGTGGGGCCACCACGGCCCGCCCGGCCTGCGGCAGCACCACGATGCGCAGGGTCTGGAAGAAGGTCAGCCCGATCGCCCGGGCCGCCTCGGCCTGGCCGGCCGGGACGGTGTTGATGCCGGAGCGGACGGCCTCGCAGACGAAGGCGGCGGTGTAGACCGACAGGCCTACCACGCCGAGCCAGAAGTTGTTCAGGTTCAGGTCGTCGGAGAGGCTCACGCCCAGCGTCGCGTAGAGGCCGAAGTAGCAGAAGAAGATGATCAGCGTGAGCGGCGAGTTGCGGAAGACGGTCACCCAGGCCGCGCCGATCCAGCGCAGCACCGGCACCGGCGAGACCCGGAACGCGGCGAGCAGTACGCCGAGTATCAGCGCGAACACCGCCGACGCGCCGGTCAGCTTGAGAATCCAGAGAAAGCCCGACACGTACGCGTCGAAGTTGCTCGGATCAGCGAATACGTGCATCCGTCGACTCCCGGGGACGTCGTCGGCGTCGTGACAGGCCGAGGCCGGCACCCGTACGGATGCCGGCCTCGGAACCGGTCAGACGCTGCCGCAGTTGGTCAGCTTGGTGGTGTCCAGCTCGGGCGCGGGCGTGCCGCTCTTGCCGAGGGTGGCGTCCCAGGCGGCCTTGTAGGAGCCGTCCGAGGCGGCGGCCTTGAGGATCTCGTTGACCTTCTCGCAGCCGTCCTTGTCGTCCTTCTTCAGGCCGATGCCGTAGGGCTCGACGGAGAAGGGCTTGCCGACGACCTTGAACTTGCCGGCGTACTGGTCCTGGGCGGCGTAGCCGGCCAGGATGATGTCGTCGGTGGTCACCGCGTCGACCTTGCTGTCGCCCAGCAGCGGCAGGCACTTCGAGTAGGCGTCGAACTGCTGCAGCTTGGCCTTCGGGTAGTCGGACTGGATCCGCTTGGCGGGGGTGGAGCCCTGCGCCGAGCAGACGGTCTTGCCGTCCAGATCCTCCGGCCCGGTGATGGTGGAGTCGGCCTTCACCAGCAGGTCCTGGCCGGCGATGTAGTACGGCCCGGCGAAGTTGACCTTCTGCTTGCGCTCGTCGTTGATCGTGTAGGTCGCCACGACCAGGTCGACGGTGCCCTGCTGAATGAAGGGCTCGCGGTTGGACGAGACGGTGGTCTTCCACTCGATGTTGTTCGCGTCGACGCCGAGGCCCTTAGCGATGATCTTGGCGATCTCGACGTCGAAGCCCTCGTACTGGCTGCCCGTCTGCAGGCCCAGGCCCGGCTGGTCGGCCTTCACGCCGATGACCAGCTTCTTCTGGTTCTGCGCCTTGCCGATGATGCCCTTGGCGCTGCTGCTGGTGCCCTTGTCGTCGCTGTCACCGCCGCAGGCGCTCATGCCGAGGGCCAGGGTCGCTGCCGCGGCAACCGCGGCCACGCGCTTGAAACGCATACTCATCTCCTTTTTCGACGGAGCTGCCGTGGGACGGCGTGCTCCACTACGGACGCTCAGTGGGTGAGGATCTTGGAGAGGAAGTCCTTGGCCCGCTCGCTGCGCGGGTTCGCGAAGAACTCCGTCGGCGGGGCGTCCTCGACGATCCGCCCGTCGGCCATGAAGACCACCCGGTTGGCCGCGTGCCGGGCGAAGCCCATCTCGTGGGTGACGACGACCATCGTCATGCCTTCGCGGGCCAGCGAGGTCATCACGTCCAGCACCTCGCCGACCATCTCCGGGTCCAGCGCGCTGGTCGGCTCGTCGAAGAGCATCGCCTTGGGCTGCATGGCCAGCGCGCGGGCGATCGCTACCCGCTGCTGCTGGCCGCCGGAGAGCTGCGCCGGGAACTTGTTCGCCTGGTTGGCGATGCCGACCCGGTCGAGCAGGGCCAGGCCGCGCTCGCGGACGGCGGCGGGCTTCTCCTTGCGGACCTTCACCGGGCCGAGGGTGACGTTCTCCAGGATGGTCTTGTGCGCGAAGAGGTTGAACGACTGGAAGACCATGCCGACCTCGCTGCGCAGCTGCGCCAGGGCCTTGCCCTCGGCGGGCAGCGGGGTGCCGTCGAAGGTGATGGTGCCCGAGTCGATGGGCTCCAGCCGGTTGATGGTCCGGCAGAGCGTCGACTTGCCGGATCCCGAGGGGCCGATCACCACGACCACCTCGCCCTTGTCGACGGAGAGCGAGACGTCGTCAAGCACGTGCAGCGGGCCGAACCACTTGTTGACCCCGTCCAGCACGATGAGCGGTTCGCCCGTCGTCACGTCGTACACCGTCCCTGTCGTCAATGGCGGATAGTGGGGAGCGATCGTCCCCGGTTGGGTCACTGTAGGCGGGGCGATGTGTCGGGACGCAACTCGAATGGTCACGGAGCGGTAACACCAGGCACGTGTGTGCCTGAGCGTCCGAAATACGGCAGTGACTGGGCTGTTCAGATGGCGGCGTCGGCGGTCGACGTGGACCATGTGGGAATGACCGAGGTGCTCCGGCTGACCGATTACGCCCGCGGTGGCGGCTGCGCATGCAAGATTCCACCGGCCGAACTGGAGGCCATGGTGGCGGGCCTCAGGCCGGCCACGGGCACCGCCGACCTGCTGGTCGGTCTGGACCACGGCGACGACGCCGCGGTGGTCCGGCTGGACGAGCGCACCGGGCTGGTCAGCACCGCCGATTTCTTCACCCCGGTGGTGGACGACGCGTACGACTGGGGCCGCATCGCCGCGGCCAACGCGCTGTCCGACGTGTACGCCATGGGCGGCACCCCGCTGGTCGCGCTCAACCTGCTCTGCTGGCCTCGGGACGTGCTGCCGTTGGAGTTGGCCCGGGAGGTGCTGCGCGGCGGCCAGGACGTGGCCCGGGAGGCCGGCTGCCATCTGGCCGGCGGGCACAGTGTGGACGATGACGGCCCGAAGTACGGCCTCGCCGTCACCGGGGTGGTCCGGCCGGAGGAGCTGATCACGCTGGACGCCGGTCGGGCCGGGCTGCCGCTGTCGCTGACCAAGCCGCTCGGGGTGGGGGTGCTGAACACCCGGCACAAGCGGACCGGCGAGCGGTTCCCGGAGGCGGTCGCCGCGATGACCCGGCTGAACCGGGACGCGGCCCGGGCGGCGGTTGCCGCCGGCATCCGCTGCGGCACCGACATCACCGGCTTCGGGCTGCTCGGGCACGCGTCGAAGCTGGCCCGGGCCAGCCGGCTCACCGTGGCGATCGACGCGGCGGCCGTGCCGTACCTGCCGGGGGCCCGGGAGGCGGTGGCCGCCGGGTACGTCAGCGGCGGCACCCGCCGCAACCTGGAGTGGGTGGGCCCGTGGACCGACTTCGGCGGCCACGACGAGGGGGAGCGGCTGTTGCTGGCCGACGCGCAGACCTCCGGCGGGCTGCTGGTCGCGGGTGAGGTGCCCGGTGGCACGGTGATCGGCGAGTTGCTGCCCGGCGGCGAGCATCTGGTCCGGGTGCGCTGAAGCTCATGTCGCTGCCACGGTTGGGGCACCATACCCGATAAACTGTCATCTTCCCGCTACTCTGGGCGACGGTGCCGGAGGAAATTTTGCCCGGAATGGTCACAGACCGGTAACTTGCCCCCGGCTGTGGTCATATGCACCCCACCATCGTCAGTAAGGCCCGATCCGGAGGCCGGTGGAACGAGCACAGCGAGGAGGCGGCATGACCGAGCTGTGGAACTGGAGAATCGACGGCGCGGCGCCCGTGGAGGTCTATCCGGCGCTGGCCGAGGCGCTCGGCCGGGTGGTGATGCCCCTGGCCGTGGCCGACCCGGCCCGACTTCCCGCGTACGCGGTGATCTGCGACGTGTGGGAGGCGCCGGGGGTGTACGGCACCATGGTCGACTGCTACGGGGTGCCCGAGCGGCTGGCCGAGTTGCCCAGCATCGCGGCGTTGGCCAAGCTGCTGGACCGCAACTGCCTGATGCGCGACGACACCCTCGACGCCGGGCGGCACCTGCTGGTCGCCCCGGGCGGCACGATCCGCCCGGTGCACTTCGACGTCGTCGAGACCGATGAGGGTGAGGTGCTCAGCGACCAGCGGCTCTGCACCGTGGCCCACCCCGGCTGTCGGGGTTGGTCGCAGTGTCACCGCTCGCAGTGGGGGCCCGACTCGGTCGCCCCGGCTCTCGCCGCCGCCTGACCGGGGGCGAGGCCGTTTGGACCGGGGGTGAGGCCGGTTGACCGGGGCGAGGGCGGCGGGCCGGTCAGGAGTGGGCCGCCGGCCGCTGACCGCGGACCACCAGCTGGTCGAGGAGGGTCGCGGTGGCCGCGGCCACACCGTCCACCGCCGCCTCGAACGCGGCCGCGTTGTGCGGGGCGGGCGTACGGAATCCGGAGATCTTCCGGACGTACTGCAACGCGGCCGCCCGGATGTCCGCCTCGGTGACCACCGGGACGTACGGCTCACGCAGGGTCTTGATGCTCCGGCACATGGCTCCTCCTCATTCGGTCCGACGGCGCGGCCCGGATACGCTGTCCGGGTCATGACTACCGCAGCCGCGGGCAGCCCGCGCACCTATCAGGTGCGCACGTACGGCTGCCAGATGAACGTGCACGACTCCGAGCGCATTTCCGGCCTGCTGGAGGCAGCCGGATACGTGCGTGCCGCCGAGGCCGACGAGCAACCCGACGTCATGGTGTTCAACACCTGCGCCGTGCGGGAGAACGCCGACAATCGGCTCTACGGCAACCTGGGTCATCTGCGCCCCGTGAAGGACAAGCACCCCGGGATGCAGATCGCGGTCGGCGGCTGCCTGGCCCAGAAGGACCGCGGCGAGATCGTCCGGAAGGCCCCATGGGTGGATGTGGTCTTCGGCACACACAACATCGGCTCGCTGCCGGTGCTGCTGGAGCGGGCTCGGCACAACACCGCCGCCGAGGTGGAGATCCTCGAATCCCTCGAGGTGTTCCCCTCCACGCTGCCGACCCGCCGCGAGTCGACGTACGCCGGTTGGGTGTCGATTTCCGTCGGCTGCAACAACACCTGCACGTTCTGCATCGTGCCCGCTCTGCGGGGCAAGGAGAAGGACCGCCGCCCCGGCGACATCCTCTCCGAGGTGCGCGCCCTGGTCGACGAGGGTGTGCTGGAGGTGACCCTGCTCGGGCAGAACGTCAACTCCTACGGGGTGGAGTTCGGCGACCGCTACGCCTTCGGCAAGCTGCTGCGCGCCTGCGGGGACATCGACGGCCTGGAGCGGGTCCGGTTCACCAGCCCCCACCCGAAGGACTTCACCGACGACGTGATCGCGGCGATGGCCGAGACGCCGAACGTCTGCCACTCGCTGCACATGCCGTTGCAGTCCGGCTCCGACGACGTGCTGCGTGCGATGCGCCGGTCGTACCGGTCGGAGAAATACCTGGGCATCATCGAGAAGGTCCGGGCGGCGATGCCCGGCGCGGCGATCACCACGGACATCATCGTCGGCTTCCCCGGCGAGACCGAGGCCGACTTCGAGCGGACCCTCGACGTGGTCCGGGAGGCCCGGTTCGCCTCCGCGTTCACCTTCCAATACTCGAAGCGCCCCGGCACCCCCGCCGCGATCATGGACGACCAACTCCCGAAGCAGGTCGTGCAGGAGCGGTACGAGCGGCTGATCGCCTGCGTGGAGGAGATCACCTGGGCAGAGAACAAGAAGCTCGTGGGGGAGACCGTCGAGGTGCTGGTCGCCGTCGGCGAGGGGCGCAAGGACGAGCGCACCGGCCGGCTGTCCGGCCGGGCCCGCGACGGACGCCTCGTGCACTTCGACGCCGGCTCGCTCGCCGGGCAGATCCGCCCCGGTGACATCGTGCACACCACGATCACCTACGCCGCCCCGCACCACCTCAACGCCGACGGGGAGCCGCTGTCGCACCGGCGTACCCGGGCCGGCGACGCGGCCGAGGCGGGGCGTGCCCCGCGTACGCCGGGGGTGCTGCTGGGGCTGCCCACCATCGGCGCGCCCGCCGCGCCGCCCGCGCCGACCACCGGCTGCGCCGCCCACTGACGCAAGGAGGGGCCCCTTGTTAACACCCGTGCGTTAACAAGGGGCCCCTCCTTCTCGCTCAGCAGGCGGTGCCGTTGAGCTTCACGCTGGCGGGCGCGGAGGCATTGCCGTTGGCGGTGAAGCCGATGGTCACCGAGGCGCCGGGGGCGAGGGTCTTCGCCCAGTCGGGCGCGGCGGCGGTGACCGTGGTGCCGGACTGGGTGACGGTGGCGTTCCAGCCGCTGACCAGGGTCACCCCGGACGGCCAGGTCCAGGTGACCGTCCACGGGTTCAACGTGCCCGTGCCGTTGTTTTTCACGGTCAGCTCGCCCTGGAAGCCGCCCTGCCACGCGTTGACCTGGTTGTACGTCGCCGCGCAGCGCCCGGTCGGCGGCGCGGTGGTGGTCGGCGGCGGGGTGGTCGGCCGGGTGGTGGGCGACGCGGTGCCGGTGGGGGCGCCGGTCGGGTTGCCGGTCGGTGACGGGTTGCCGCCGCCCACCGGTGGGATCAGGTACGGCTGGATGATGTTCTGCTTGGCCTGGTTGATGGTGGTCCAGTCGTCGTTCGCGATGCCGCCGGTGTCACCCGAGTTCGGGTTCCACGACCAGTAGGTGAAGGACATGCCGCTCACCCCGGTCCCGGTGTACGCGAGCAGGTTCTGCAGCCACACCTTGTCCTTCGGGTCCTGGAGCGTGGTGCCGAACTCGCCCATCATGATCGGTGCGATGTTCTGCTTGTAGAGGTAGCCCCAGTATTTGTCCCAGATGGCCGGCATGTTCGCCGGGTAGGTCGGGTCGTCGAACCACTTCTGGCGGTAGACCGAGGTGGCGTACTCGTGCGGGGAGTAGACCAGCCGGTTGGCCACGTTCAGCCGGACCGGGAAGTCCTTGGCCTTGGAGAGGTTGCCACCCCACCAGCCGCAGTCCTCGTTCTCGCCGTTCCAGACGTTAGGCTCCCCGCCGCTGGGGCAGCTCACCCCCTCCACGAAGATCAGCCAGTTCGGCTGCACCCCGAGGATGGCGTTGCCGGCCCGTTCGGCGGCCAGCCGCCAGTCTCGGTTGGTGTCGCCGCAGCCCCAGCAGGCGCCGGTGGCGTTCGGGTTGGTGCCCTCGGCGTGCGGCTCGTTGTGCAGGTCGGCGCCGATGACGGTGGTGTTGCCGGCGTACCGCTGGGCCAGCATCTTCCAGTTGTTGATCCAGGTCGTCTCGGAGACCGTGGCGGTGTACCAGAGCGCCGACTGCCCGGCCGAGGTGGGCCGGTGCCGGTCCAGGATGACCCGCATGCCCTTGCTGCCCGCGTAGTCGATGACCTTGTCGAGGATCTGCAGCGGGGAGAGCCCGATCAGGTCTGGGTTGACGTAGTCGTTGATCCCGGTGGCCACTGCGCCCGACTTCACCGAGTCGTCCGAGTACGGGATCCGCAGCGTGTTGTAGCCCAGCCGGGCCATGGTGTCGAGTTGGCTGCGCCACGGGTTGCTCGACCACAGACCGTGGAAGGTCTTGTTGTCGGTCTCCATGCCGAACCAGTTGATGCCGGTGAGCCGGACGGTGGCCCCCGTACTGTCGACGATCTTGTTACCGCTGGTGTGCAGGTAACCGGTGCCGGTGCCGCCGACGGCGGCGGCAGCCGGGGTGGTGCTGACGGCGGCGGCGACGAGGACGCCGGCCGCGGCGGTGGCGAGCGCCGCGAGGGCGCCGCCGATTGCCTTGGGTCGGAAGTGCATGCGAACTCCACTTCGGATCCCCGCGTCGCGCGAGCGCCGCGGGCGGTAAGACCAAGGGAGACGGCCCGCTCGTCATCGAGTACGCGGACAGCCGCGACGGGCCGTGTCACGTGGACGGCCACTCACGGGAAAGACCCGGCGACCCGCGACGGCGAACATGCGCCGTCGGTGCCCTCGCGCCGGTGATCCGACCTGGCTCTGCCGCCCATTCTGATCAGCTTGCCTCGATGCGTCAACCACCCGCCGGGCACGCGGAAGCCCCCGGTCCCGTGGTGGGACCGGGGGCTTCCGGTGGGGCTCAGCTCAGCTGGCCTGTTCGGCCAGCTGGAGGAACTGCCGCTTCGAGGCGAGCGCCTGCTCGGCCTCCTTGACCCGCCGGGCGTCGCCGGCGGCCTGCGCCCGGGCCAGCCGCTCCTCGGCCTCGGCGACCTGCGCCCGCATCTGGGCCAGCAGCGGGTTGTCCTGCGGGGCGGTGCGCCGCCACGCCGAGTCCATGACCTCGCGGACCTTCTCGTCCACGGCACGCAGCCGGCGCTCCAGCCCGGCGGCGGCCTCCCGCGGCACCCGGCCGGCCTCGTGCCACTGCGCCTGGATGTCCCGCAGCCGGGCCTGGGCGCCCTTGGGGTCGCCGTCGACGTCGAGCGCCTCCGCGTCGGCGAGCAGGGCCTGCTTGCGCTCGAGGTTGGCGCGCTGCTCGTTGTCGCGGGCCGAGAAGACCTCGCTGCGTCGGGTGAAGAACTCGTCCTGCGCCGCCCGGAACCGTTCCCAGAGCTTCTGCTCAACCTCCTTGGACGCCCGCGGCGCGGCCTTCCACTGGGTCATGAGGTCCTTGAGCTGGCCGGCGGCGGTGCCCCAGTCGGTGGAGTCCTTCAGCTTCTCAGCCTCGGCGACCAGCTCCTCCTTGACCGTCTGCGCCTGCTTGCGCTGCTGATCGAGGGAGGCGAAGTGGGCGCCCCGGCGGCGGGTGAAGCCGTCCCGCGCGGCGGCGAACCGCTTCCACAGCTCACCGTCGGCTTTCTTGTCGACCCCGCGGATGGTCTTCCACTCGTCAAGGATTTCCTTGAACCGATCCCCGGCGGTCTTCCACCCGGTCGACTCGGCGGCCAGCTTCTCCGCCTCCTCCACCAGGGCGGTCTTGCGGGCCAGGGCCTCGCCTCGGGCGGCCTCCCGGGCCGCCTTGGCCTCGCTGGCCTTCTCCTCGGCCACCGCGGTCAGCTTGTCCAGGCGCGCGGCCAGCGCGTCGATGTCGCCCACGACGTGCGCCTCGGCCAGCGAGGCGCGGATCCGTCGGATCGTGGTCAGTGAGTGCCCGGCGTCCGCCGCGCCCGAGTTGAGGCGGGCCTCGGTCAGGTCAACCTCCGTCACCAGGTCATCGAAGCGTCGGGCGAAGTGCGCCAACCCCTCCTCCGGGGCGCCCGCCTGCCAGGATCCGACCACCCGCTCGCCCTCGGCGGTCTTGACGTAGACGGTGCCGTCCTCGTCCACCCGTCCGAAGGCAGTCCAGTCGCTCATGTGCCCATCCTCGTTCTCCCGGCGTCGGGAGGGTGGTCCCCCCGATCGCCGCCACGGCGCAGCAAAGTTACTCCCGGCATTGTCACAGGTCTGACCCGGTCCGTGTCGAGCGCCTGTCGTCGACCGTGACCATACGGTGTCGTAGCTCCCGGATGACCGGATCGGCGCGGGGACGCTCCGGGGCATCCGGATAGGTTGGACGGGTGCCTCTGGTCGCCGCCGCCGTCTGCCCCCACCCGCCCCTGATCGTGCCCGAGTTGGCCGGCGCCGCCGCCGGTGAGCTGGACGGCCTCCGCGCCGCCGCCGGTGTCGCCCTGGCCCGGCTGCTCGCCGCCGAGCCAGAGGTGGTCATGCTGGTGGGCGGCGGGCCGGAAACGAGGATCTTTGGCTCCGCCGACTCCGGGTCGCTGCGTGGCTATGGCCTCGACCGGCCGGTGCGGCTGTGGAAGACGGCCTGCTCCGGGGCGGAGATCCTGCCGCTGAGCCTCACCATCGGGGCGTGGCTGGTCGGTCGGACCGGCACCGAACTGCCCCGGCTGGCCCGGTCGGTCGCCGAGAGCGCGACGCCGGCGGAGTGCGCCGAGCTAGGGGCGGCCCTGGCCGCCGAGTCCGAGCCGCGTACCGCGTTGCTGGTGATGGGGGACGGGTCGGCGTGCCGGGGCGTCAAGGCACCCGGCTACGACGACCCGCGCGCGGCGGCGTACGACGACGGGGTGGCCCGGGCCCTGGCCGACGCGGACGTCGAGGCCCTGCTCGGCCTGGACCCGGTCGTGTCGGCGGAGCTAAAGGTCGCCGGGCGGGCGCCGTGGCAGGTGCTGGCCGGCGCGGTCCGCGCGGCGGGCGGCGATTGGCGGGGCGACCTCGGCTACCACGAGGCCCCCTACGGCGTCGCCTACTTCGTGGCCCCCTGGGAACGCCGATGACCGGGACCGTCGTGGCCGTGGTCGGGCCGACCGCGGCCGGCAAGTCGGCGCTGAGCATCGCCCTCGCGCACGCCCTCGGCGGCGAGGTGGTCAACGCCGATTCGATGCAGCTCTACCGGGGCATGGACATCGGCACCGCCAAGCTGACCCCGGCCGAGCGGGAGGGCGTTGCGCACCACCTGCTCGACATCTGGGCGGTGACCGAGCCGGCCAGCGTCGCGGAATACCAGCGGCTGGCCCGTGCGGCTGTCGACGACATCCTGGCCCGGGGAAGGGTGCCGCTGCTGGTCGGCGGTTCCGGGCTGTACGTGCGGGCGGTGCTGGAGCAGTTCGAGTTCCCCGGCACCGACCCGGCGGTGCGCCAGCGGCTGGAGGCGGAGCTGGCCGCCAGCGGTCCGGCCCCGCTGTACGCCCGGCTGCAGGCGGCCGACCCGGTGGCGGCGGCGAGCATCCTGCCCGGCAACGGGCGGCGGATCGTCCGGGCACTGGAGGTGATCGAGCTGACCGGGGCGCCGTTCACCGCCGCGCTACCGGAGCCGACGCCGTACTACCCGTCGGTGCAGCTCGGGGTGGACCTGGACACCGGGCTGCTGGACGAGCGGATCGCGCGCCGGGTGGACCGGATGTGGGCCGACGGCCTGGTCGCGGAGACGCGGACGCTGGTCGGCCGGGGTCTGCCCGAGGGGCGTACGGCCAGCCGGGCGCTCGGCTACCAGCAGGTGCTGCGGTTCCTGGCCGGGGAGCTGACCGAGACCGAGGCGTACGAGGAGACGATCCGGGCCACCCGCCGGTTCGTCCGGCGGCAGCGCTCCTGGTTCCGGCGCGACCCGCGGATCCACTGGCTGGACTCGGCCTCGCCTTCGTTTCTCGACACTGCGCTGCGGGTGGTCGCCGACCATCGGGAATGATGGGGGCGTGCAGTTCACCAAGGGCCACGGCACCGGCAACGACTTCGTCATCCTGCCCGACCCGGACGGGGCGCTCGACCTGACGCCCGGGCTGGTCGCCGCGCTGTGCGACCGCCGCCGCGGCATCGGCGGCGACGGCGTGCTGCGCGTGGTCCGCGCCGCCAAGCACCCGGAGGGCGTGGCCCTGGCCGGCGAGGCCGAGTGGTTCATGGACTACTGGAACGCCGACGGCTCGTTCGCCGAGATGTGCGGCAACGGTGCCCGGGTCTTCGTCCGTTACCTGCTGGAGACCGGGCTGGCCACCCCGTCCGGCGCGACGCTGCCGATCGCCACCCGGGCCGGCCTGGTCCACGCCCGGATCGAGGGGGACGCTGTCGCCGTCGAGCTGCGCCGCCCCCGGGTGTACGGGACGGCCGCCGCCACGCTGAGTGGGCTGACGCTGACCGGCGCGGCGGTGGACGTGGGCAACCCGCACCTGGTCTGTGCCCTGCCGGCCAGCCTGGATCTGCCGGCCCTCGACCTCACCCGGGCGCCCGACGTCAACCCGGCGGTCTTTCCCTCCGGCGTGAACGTCGAGTTCACCGCCCCTGGCGAGCCGGTGTCCGGCACCGACGGGCACGTGCTGATGCGGGTCTACGAGCGGGGTTCGGCCGAGACCCTCTCCTGCGGCACCGGCGCCTGCGCGGTGGCGGCGGTGGTGCTGAGCGACGCCGGCCGGGACACCGGCACGGTCGCGGTCGACGTGCCCGGAGGCCGCCTCACGGTCACCGTGACCGACGACTCCTGCTGGCTCTCCGGCCCGGCCGTCCTGGTAGCCACCGGCGAGATCACCCTCCCCACCCCGCACCCCTAACCGCCCCACCCACCCCCACCGACGGCGTCGGCGTCGGCGTCGGTGTCGGTGGCGGCCCGTCAGGGGGTGGCGCTGGCGTTGGCGGCGATTTCGGGGAGGTCGGCCGGGCCCGGGTCGGCGGCCGGGGGCGGGGTGGCGGCCGGGTTCTGAGCGGCGGCGCGGACGGCGGCGGCGACGGCCGGGGCGACCCGGGAGTCGAAGACGCTCGGCACGATCACCGTCGGGTTGATCTTGTCCTCCCCGACTACGTCCGCGATGGCCTGGGCCGCGGCGAGCGCCATCTCCTCGGTGAACTCCTCGGCGTGGGCGTCGAGCATGCCCCGGAAGACGCCGGGGAAGGCGAGCACGTTGTTGATCTGGTTCGGCTGGTCGGAACGGCCGGTGGCGACCACCGCGGCGTGCTTGCGCGCCTCCCGCGGGTCGACCTCCGGGTCCGGGTTGGCCAGCGCGAAGACGATCGAGTCCTTGGCCATGGTGGCGATGTCGTCGCCGGTGAGCAGGTTCGGCGCGCTCACCCCGATGAAGACATCCGCGCCGCGGACCGCCCCGGCCAGGTCGCCGGAGTAGTTCTCCTTGTTGGTGTTCTGCGCCAGCCACTGCCAGGCCGGGTTGAGGCCGGTCAGCCCGCGGTGCAGGGCGCCCTGCCGGTCGTACGCGATGACGTCGCCCACGCCCTGACGAAGCAGCAGCTTCATGATCGCGGTGCCGGCCGCGCCGGCGCCGGAGACGACCACCCGGACGTCCGTGAGCCGCTTGCCCACGACGCGCAGCGCGTTGGTCAGCGCCGCCAGCACGCAGATCGCGGTGCCGTGCTGGTCGTCGTGGAAGACCGGAATGTCCAGCGCCTCGCGCAGTCGAGCCTCGATCTCGAAGCAGCGCGGCGCGGCGATGTCCTCCAGGTTGATCCCGCCGTACGCGGGGGCGATTGCCTTGACGATCGCCACGATCTCGTCGGTGTCCTGGGTGTCCAGCACCACCGGCCAGGCGTCCACCCCGCCGAAGCGCTTGAACAGCGCCGCCTTGCCCTCCATCACCGGCAGCGACGCGGCCGGCCCGAGGTTGCCCAGGCCGAGCACGGCCGAGCCGTCGCTGACCACGGCGACCGTGTTGCGCTTGATGGTGAGCCGGCGGGCGTCGGCCGGGTTGTCGGCGATCGCCTGGCAGACCCGGGCCACCCCCGGGGTGTACGCGCGGGACAACTCGTCCCGGGTGCGCAGCGCCACCTTCGGGCTGACCTCGATCTTGCCGCCGAGGTGCAGCAGGAACGTCCGGTCGGAGACCTTGCGGACGTCCACCCCGTCCAGCACGGTCAGCGCCTTGACCACCTGGTCGGCGTGGCCGGCGTCGGCGGTGTCGCAGGTGAGGTCGACGATCACGTGGGACGGGTCGGAGTCGACCACGTCGAGCGCGGTGACGATGGCGCCGGCCTCGCCGACCGCGGTGGTCAGCCGGCCGATGGAGGAGGCGTCCGCGGGTACCGCCAGCCGGATCGTGATCGAGAACCCCGCACTCGGCAGTCGGGTGATAGCCACGCAAACTCCTCGGTACTCGCTGATCTCCTCGCCCCGCATTTCTACTCGCCCGCCCAGGTTCACCGGCAGCCGGCCCCGCTACTGGTGGGTACCGCCACGGGCATATAGCAGGTGCGTCGGGCGTTGCCACGTGTCAGGATTGCTCGTACGCGCCGAAAATCCCTCGGCGACGCACATAACGGACAGGAGACGCGATTTGCGCGAGCAGGAGACCTTCCTTCCCTACGAGGACGACGAGTTCGACGCCACGACCGGCGAGTTCGAGCTGTCGGAGCGGCAGGCGCTGCGGCGGGTCCCCGGCCTCTCCACCGAGCTCACCGACATCACCGAGGTCGAATACCGCCAGCTGCGGCTGGAGCGGGTCGTCCTGGTGGGCGTCTGGACCGAGGGGACCCAGGAGGACGCCGACAACAGCCTCACCGAGTTGGCGGCGCTGGCCGAAACGGCCGGCTCGCAGGTGCTCGAAGGGCTGATCCAACGCCGCAACCGGCCCGACCCGGCCACGTACGTCGGCCGGGGCAAGGTCGACGACCTCGGCGCGGTGGTGCTCGCCACCGGCGCCGACACGGTGATCTGCGACGGTGAACTTTCCCCGTCCCAGCTGCGCAACCTGGAGCAGCGCACCAAGGTCAAGGTGGTCGACCGGACGGCCCTGATCCTCGACATCTTCGCCCAGCACGCCAAGAGCCGCGAAGGTAAGGCGCAGGTCGAGCTGGCCCAGCTCGAATACCTGCTGCCGCGGCTGCGCGGTTGGGGTGAGACGCTCTCCCGGCAGACCGGTGGTAGCGGTCGCGGCGGCGGCGCGGGCGGCGGCGTGGGCCTGCGCGGCCCCGGTGAGACCAAGCTGGAGACCGACCGGCGCCGGATCCGGCACCGGCTCGCCAAGCTGCGCCGCGAGATCAAGAGCATGGCGACGGTACGCCAGACCAAGCGTGCCCGCCGCTCGCGCAACGCGGTGCCCGCGGTGGCCATCGCCGGCTACACCAACGCCGGCAAGTCCAGCCTGCTCAACCGGCTCACCGGGGCGGGCGTGCTGGTGGAGAACGCGTTGTTCGCCACCCTGGACCCGACCACCCGCAAGGCCACCACCTCCGACGGCCGGCTCTACACCCTCTCCGACACAGTCGGGTTCGTCCGGCACCTGCCGCACCAGATCGTCGAGGCGTTCCGTTCGACGCTGGAGGAGGTCGCCGACGCCGACCTGGTGGTGCACGTGGTCGACGGCACCCACCCGGACCCGGAGGAGCAGGTCCGCGCGGTCCGCGAAGTGCTCACCGAGGTGGGCGCCGACCGGCTGCCCGAGCTGTTGGTGATCAACAAGAGTGACGCGGCCGACGAGGAGACGCTGTTGCGACTCAAGCGGCTCTGGCCGGATGCCGTCCTCGTCTCCGCGCACACCGGGCGCGGGGTCGACGGGCTGCGCGAGGCGATCGAGCAGCGGCTGCCCCGCCCGGCGGTCGAGATCCGGGCGGTGCTCCCGTACGACCGGGGTGACCTGGTGGCCCGGGTGCACCGGCAGGGCGAGGTGCTGAGCACCTCCCACCTGCCCGAGGGCACGGCGCTGCACGTCCGGGTGGGCGAGGCGCTCGCGGCCGAGCTGGCGCCCTACCGCGCCGGGAACCGGCTCGTCAGCGAGGAGCGGGTGGGCGTCGGCCGGTGAGCCGTCCGGCGTCACCCACCCAAACCTCGGGGCATGCGATTATAAGCCGCATGCGGCACGCTGTTTCCTCGGTCACGATTGTGCTGGGCCTCGTCGGCGCGATCGTGGCGCCGGCGGGGGCCGCCCTGGCGGCTCCCGCCGCGGCCCCTGTGCTCGTTGCGGCACCAAAGAAGAAGTGCACGGTGGAGGACAAACGGCTGCGCGAGCTGTCCGGTCTTGTCGCCACCGGCAGCGGCTACGTGGTGATCAACGACGGCAGCGGCCCGGACAGTCACAAACGGGTCTTCTACCTCAACAGCAAATGCGCGGTCACGAAAGAGGTCCGCTACTCGAGCCCGGGGTCGTACGACCCGGAGGATCTGGCTCTCGGCCCGGACGGCAAGACCCTCTGGATCGCCGACATCGGCGACAAGAGCACCAACAAGACCCGCCGGGAGCGGGTGGCCGTCTGGACCATGCCGCTCGACGGTTCGAAGCAGCCGGTGCTGCACCGGCTGTCGTACCCGCAGCGGAAGCCGCACGACGCCCAGGCGCTACTCGTCGGCGACGACAACCTGCCGCTGATCATCACTCGGGACGCGTCCGGCACGGCAGAGATCTTCAAGCCCGAGGCGCAGCTCAAGTCGGGCGACACCGAACCGGTGCCGATGAAGAAGGTCGGCGAGGTCACCATCCCGAAGACGAGCACCGAGAACAAGCTCGGCGCGACCGGCCGGGCGACGGTGACCGGCGCGGCCCGCTCGCCCGACGGCACCAAAGTCGTCCTGCGCACGTACGCGGATGCCTTCGAGTACGACGTGACCGGCGGCGACATCGTCGCCGCGCTGACCGACGGCAAGCCGCGGATCACCCCGTTGACCGACCCGTTCGGCGAGGCCATCTCCTACACGCCGGACGGCAAGTTGTTCGTCACCATCTCCGATGGTGGTCTTCTGGAGAGCTCCGATCCGATCGACATCCTCAGCTACGTTCCGTCTACCACCGGGGCCGACGCACCGCCTGGCGCCGGTGACGAAGGGGCGAAGCCGGCGGCCACGACGTCCTGGTTCGACGGATTGACCTTGAACCAGATCACCTACCTGATCGCGGCGGTCGGTGTGCTCGGGGCACTGATGGTTGGCGCCGGCATCTTCGGCATCCTGCGCGCCCGCAGGAAGCCGGCACCGGCCGCGGAGCCGGCCGACGAGCCGACGCGCGACGACGCCCCGCCGGGCAACGGTGTGCCGCTGCACGGCGGTCGGTCCGACACGCCGCCGCCCGGCGGCCCGCGGGGCGGGGTGTACGGCGGTGGCGGCGGTTACGGCGACGACACTCCGGTGAACGGCGCACCGGGCCGAGCACCTGCCGGCGGGGTGTACGGCGGTGGCCGTCCCCAGGACGGCGGTGGTCGTGGTGGGGGCGTCTACGGTGGCGGCCAGCAGAGCGGCGGCGTCTACGGCGCGGGCCGGCAGGGCGGTGGCCACGGCGGGGCCCCGCAGGACCGTGGCCACGGCGGTGCCCCGCACGACCGTGGCCACGGCGGTGCCCCCCAGGGACGTGGCCACGGCGGGGGTCGGCCGCCGGGTGGCGGCGTTTACAGCGGCGCACCGCAGGGTGGTGGCGTACCGCAGGGTGGTGGCAGGTACGGCGGCGGCCGTGGCGAGCCGCCGCGACGGGAGCCCGACCCCCGGGGCCCGCGGGCTGGCCGCCGCGGCGACAGTTACGACGACCGAGGCCAGTACGGGCCGATGCCCGACGGCCGGGATTACCGGAGCGACCGCTACTGAGCCCGGCCCCTCACGTGAGCCCGCTCGCGGATGCTGATCGGGTGACCGCCGCGTCGGCGGTCACCCGAATGGGTGTCAGATTCGGCGCAGCACGGCGACCACGCGGCCCATGATGGTCGCGTCGTCGCCGGGGATCGGGTCGAAGGCCGGGTTCTGTGGCATCAGCCAGACGTGCCCGTCGCGGCGTCGGTAGGTCTTCACGGTCGCCTCGCCGTCGAGCATGGCGGCCACGATGTCGCCGACCTCGGCGGTCGGCTGCTGCCGGACAACCACCCAGTCGCCGTCGCAGATGGCGGCGTCGAGCATCGAGTCGCCCTTGACCTGAAGCATGAAGACCTCGCCCTCGCCCACCAGCTCACGGGGGAGCGGGAAGACGTCCTCGAGCGCCTGCTCGGCGAGAATCGGGCCACCGGCGGCGATCCGGCCCAGCATCGGCACGTACGCCGGGGCGGGCCGCTGCGCGCGGGCCGCCTCGTCGTCGAGGACCTCGCCGGGGGCGCGGACATCCACCGCGCGCGGACGGTTGGGATCGCGCCGCAGGAGGCCCTTCTTTTCCAGCTCCTTGAGCTGGTAGGCGACGCTGGACGGGGAGACCAGGCCGACCGCTTCGCCGATTTCGCGCACGCTCGGCGGGTAGCCGTGGCGTTCCACCCAGGTGCGGATAAACTCCAGGATCCGACGCTGCCGGGCGGTCAGGTCGACCGTCGTCGGGTCGGAAAAGCTGCTCATCGGCGTGACCGGGCGCACGGCGGGCTGGGCCGCCCGGCTGCGCATGGTGCGGGGTCGGCGCGTCGCCGGCGGCCCCGCCCCGTCGATCGGCTGCGGGTTTTCCTGCCGGCTGGCCCGGTCCTCGGTCACGTCCGTCCTCCCTGGTCGGCGCTGGGTGCCTCGTCGGCTCGTGGTGCGTGCTCAGGTGATGTCTCGACCGAGGCGACACGCCGCGTTCGGTCGTTGTTGACCGTATAGGTGAGATCGGCCATTTTCAAACATCTGTACGACCTGCTGTCGGCGTGTCGCGGTGAAATCCTGGATTTCCGAACGCCTGTTCTGCTAATAGTACGTCGTTATCGAACACGCGTTCTAGATGTGATGCGACGCGCCGGACACGCCGACCAACTTGACCTCGCTAGGGCGACGGCATACGGTCGACCCCTAGATGTAGTAGTCACAAGGGCGTAAGTCGCCTACAGGTTGGGTTCGACTACCGACCGCACTCCCGTATTGTCGACCGGCGGCAGCCATCGGAGCGATGGCCGCGCCGCGGTGTCGCGTGCCCGGGAGTCGGTCGGTGTGCCCGCCGGTCGGCGTGTCCGCGGTTGGTCAAGGAGGTTAGGCGATGCGGTGTCCGTACTGCCGGCACGCCGACTCCCGAGTGGTCGACTCGCGGGAGGCCGACGACGGCCAGCTCATTCGGCGGCGGCGGTCCTGCCCGGAGTGCGGCAAGCGGTTCACCACCGTCGAGGAGGCGGTGCTCGCGGTGGTCAAGCGTAGCGGGGTGACCGAGCCGTTCAGCCGGACCAAGATCATCGGCGGGGTGCGCAAGGCGTGCCAGGGCCGGCCGGTCGACGACGACTCCATCGCGCTGCTGGCGCAGAAGGTCGAGGAGACCGTGCGGGCCAAGGGGGCCGCCGAGCTCCCCAGCCACGAGGTCGGGTTGGCCATCCTGGGCCCGCTGCGCGACCTGGACGAGGTGGCCTACCTGAGGTTCGCCAGCGTCTACCGCTCCTTCGACTCGCTCGCCGACTTCGAGCGCGAGATCGAGACGCTGCGGGCCGCCGCGCGGACCCGCGAGGGTGCCGGCGCCGAGGCGGCCGAGGCCGCCGGCCGTACCAGCTGAGTTTTTCAAAAGTTCTGACAGTTGACGACGCGCGGTGGGTGACCGCGCGCAGACGAGGGGGGCGAGGGCGTGACGACCAGCAAGTCACGGAACAAGGCCGGGACAGGGCTGAAGATCGAGCGCGTCTGGACGACCGAGGGGGTGCACCCCTACGACGAGGTCACCTGGGAGCGCCGCGACGTCGTGATGACGAACTGGCGGGACGGCTCGATCAACTTCGAGCAGCGCGGGGTGGAGTTCCCCGAGTCCTGGTCCGTCAACGCAGCCAACATCGTGACCACCAAGTACTTCCGGGGCGCGGTGGGGACCCCGGAGCGGGAGTGGTCGCTCAAGCAGCTGATCGACCGGGTGGTCAGCACCTACCGCACCGCCGGCGAGGAGTACGGCTACTTCGCCACCCCGGCCGACGCGGAGGTCTTCGCGCACGAGCTGACCTGGATGCTGCTGCACCAGGTGTTCAGCTTCAACTCACCGGTCTGGTTCAACGTGGGCACGCCGTCGCCCGCGCAGGTCAGCGCGTGCTTCATCCTCTCGGTCGACGACTCGATGGACTCCATCCTCGACTGGTACAAGGAGGAGGGGCTGATCTTCCAGGGCGGCTCCGGCTCCGGGGTCAACCTGTCCCGGATCCGCTCCTCCAAGGAGCTGCTCTCCTCCGGCGGCACCGCCTCCGGCCCGGTCAGCTTCATGCGCGGCGCCGACGCCAGCGCGGGGACCATCAAGTCCGGCGGCGCCACCCGGCGCGCGGCCAAGATGGTCATCCTCGACGTGGACCACCCGGACATCGAGGAGTTCGTGCTCACCAAGGCGCGCGAGGAGGACAAGATCCGCGCGCTGCGGGACGCCGGCTTCGACATGGACCTGGGCGGCGCCGACATCGTCAGCGTGCAGTACCAGAACGCCAACAACTCGGTCCGGGTCTCCGACGAGTTCATGACCGCGGTGGAGAACGGCGGCACCTTCGACCTGCGGGGCCGCCTCGACGGGCAGACCATCGAGACGATCGACGCTCGGAAGTTGTTCCGCACCATCTCCCAGGCCGCCTGGGAGTGCGCCGACCCCGGCCTGCAGTACGACGACATCATCAACGACTGGCACACCTGCCCGGAGACCGGGCGGATCACCGCGTCGAACCCGTGCTCGGAATACCTGCACCTGGACAACTCCTCCTGCAACCTGGCGTCGCTGAACCTGATGAAGTTCATGCGCGCCGACGGCGGCTTCGAGGTGGAAAAGTTCGTCAAGTCGGTCGAGTTCGTCATCACCGCGATGGACATCTCGATCTGCTTCGCCGACTTTCCGACGCCCAAGATC
>NZ_JBEYIX010000020.1:0-92689 GCF_040636055.1 Micromonospora sp. NPDC006766
GCCAGGCCATGTCCAACCCGGCCACCAATCTGGCGATAACCGAGAACGTCGAGCCCGCCGCCCGAGCCGGTGCGCCGCGGAGAACGCGGCGACGGCGGGGTCAGGGGATTCGCAGTACGCGGCGGAGGACGGCTGGTGAACGCATCCCGGCCAGTCGGACCACACGGGTGCCACCGGCAGCGGCTGAACGCGCCGACCGTGCCCGCATGGCCGCTGGCGCGACGTGGTCCTCCTGGAATGCCGCAGCACCCAGGATCACTTGGCGGACAGCGGCGCTTCCTGACGCAGGGCGAGGGCTGGGCACATGGCGATCGCCTTCCGCGCGCTACTGTCCAGCCAGGGTGGGACCGGCGCCTCCGGCAGGGACGGATAGCCGTTCGGGTCCAGCGTGATCAGTTCGGGCGCGAGTTGGGCGCACAGTCCGTGTCCGTCGCAGCGGGACCAGTCGACCATGAGCCGGCCGGCTGTCGATTCCTCGCTCTCGGGTAGCGGCAGTACGCCCCGCACCGGCGCGCCGCAACCGCCGCGCGCCAGGTGCGTCGCGATGTCCTCGGTGAACGTGTCGATCGCGGAGAGCGCGAATCGGACGGTGCCGTCCGGGTGGCTGCACGCGCCCCGCCCGCGGACCCCGCCGGCCGCCGCGCGGATGCGCTCCAGCGCGGCGGCGCCGCCGCTGCCGTCGCTGAGCGCGCTCATCGCCCGCGCCAGATCGGGCAGGCCCAACTGGCACGGTCCGCACTGGCCGGCAGACTGCCCGGCGAGGTAGCGCAACACTCGGGCGGCCTCGCCGAGCGGACAGGTCCCGTCCCCAAGGGGCAGCATGATGCCCGCCCCGAGTGTGCCGCCGACCGTGTCCAGGCCGGCGCGGGACACCTCCGCGCGGGCGGCCGCGGCCGGGGTGATCCATTTGCCGTGGAATCCGCCGGTCAGGAGGCCGGGACCGATGGTGGCGGCGCAGAGGTCGAGCACGTCCGCCAGGGGCATGCCGGTGGGCACTTCCAGCACGGCCGGCTGCCGGGCGGAGCCGCCCACGGTGAGCAGCACGGTGCCGGGTTCGTCGGGGGTGCCGACCTCGCTGTACGCGTACGGACCGAGATGCGCGGCGACGGCCAGTTGCGCGTACGTCTCGGCGTTGGACAGCAGGGTCGGCCGGCCGCCCACGCCGGCGTCGCTGGCCAGGCTCTTGCGTCCGGGCGGGATCGGGACATCTCCATTGAGGCCACGGATCAGCGCGCCGCTCTCGCCGGAGATGAACCGGTGCGGCATGGTGACCAGTCGGGTGGGGGCCGGCATCCGGCGTTCGGCGACGGCCGCGAGCACCGAGTCGGCGGCCACGCCGTCGTCGGTCACCCCGATGACGATGCTCTCGGCCTTGAGCGCGTGCGCGGCGAGCGCGGCGCCGTCCAGCACCAGATGGGGGGCGCGGGTCAACAGCGCCTTGTCCTTCCAGCTGGCCGGCTCGCCCTCGGTGCCGTTGACGACCACGGTGACCGGAAGGTCCCGCCGCTGGGCCGAGCGGGCCACCGCGTCGAGCTTGCGGGCGAACGGGAAACCGGCCCCGCCGCGTCCCTTCAGGCCGATTTCCTTGGCGAGGTCGAGGATGGCCGCCAGGCTGAACGGGCGGAGATTCCCGTGTACGGCCAGGTGCACCCGGTGGTCCAGGCGTTCGGCCCGGTCCAGCCCGGCGGTCAGGCGTGGCGGGCCGAGGTGCCCGACGACAGGTACGGTCACCGGCCGACCTCGTTGCGGATGTACGCCCAGAACTCCTCGTCGGTGATCTCGACGGTCTCGTCGAGTTGACGCGCCAGGACGGGTTCGCCGGCCGGGGCCGGGCTGTGCGGCGGGGACACCGGTCGTTCCTCGCGCAGCGGCCGGTACGGCCGGTAGTCACTCGCCCGGCGCTGGCGGGGCGCGGCGACGGTGCGTTCAGCCGCGGGCGCGGCGACGGTGCGTTCAGCCGCGGGCGTGGCAGCCGCGTGCGCCGGTCGGTGGGCCGTCTTTTCGTCCGGTTCCACGTCGGCCCACTCGGTTGCGCCCAGGGTGGGAATGAGAACGTTCGTCGCCAGTGGGGTGGCGGCGGCCGGTTCCGGCTGGCGCGTCGGGCGCATCCGGCGGGTGGTCTGCGCCGCGGCTAGGTGTGTGCGGCGGCTCAGGGCCACGAAGAGGCGCACCAGCAGGGCCAGGGTGACCAGACCGATGCAGATGCTGTAGCTGACCACCACCCAGGTGGGGGCGGGCCGGCCGGACGTGAGCCCGTGGACCAGGGCGAGGCCCCAGGCGGCGTACGCGGTGGCGTGCAGGACCCGCCAGCGGCCCGGCCGTCGGCTTTGCGCGTACGAGGCGCGGGTGACACCGGTCCAGGTCGCCACGATCATGAGGTAGCTGGCCAGCGTGCCGAGCCCGACCTGGATCGGCCGGTGCGAGGCGAGGAACGGGACCGCTGGGTCCCACAGTTGGGCGTGGCCCTCGATGAGCTTCGTCGCGACGTGGATCGCCAGGCAGACCATGGCGGTGGCCGCGGTGGCCCGGTGCACGATCTGCAGCAGGATCCGGTGGCGGATCAGCAGAAGCAGCCGGTCGGTCGCGGCCAGCCCGATCATCACCGTGATCGAGAGGCCGACCAGGCTGAACACGCCGGTGAAGAACTCCAGGAACGCGAAGGACCTGGCGATGGCGACCCTGCCGACCGGCGTGAAAGCCGCGGCCGTGACCACGGCCACGGCCGCGCCGAGGGCGAGTCGCCGGGTGCCGTTGCGGCGCGCCGGCCGGGCGGCCAGGCCAGTGGTGCGGAGCGGCGACCGGGTTGTCCTCCCGCCGTCCATGTCACCTCCGATATCGCGACGCGCTGCGCCGTTGTCCCCGGCGGTCGCCGCGTGCGAACATCCGGCTGCGCAGGGGGATTGGCCTGGTGCCCGGTGGGTTTCTACCAGTGTCGGGCATAGCAGGCAACCGTCCTTTATGAGAACTTAAGGTTTGCCGCGCCGGGCATAGGCCGCCGCACGGTTCGATCGCCGACGATGCGCAGATCACGGGAGGGATGACGATCGAACGGCACCGAGCCGCAGGCGAACTTGGTTGCGCCGCAGCACTCCCGGCGTCATCGGTGCGGACCTACGGCCGATAGCCGCGATGGCGCTGGCGCGCTTACCCTGACCGGGTTGCTTGCTGTGACGTACCTCGGAAGTGTTCTGCACGCCGCCTTCCGATCGCCGCATGCCTGGCGAGGCGCGGTCACTGTGAATGTTGGCTTTTCCGGAACGAGTCGCTGCCGCAAGGGAGTCGGGCTTGATGGGGCAAACGGGCATCAGTCAGGTGGTCAGCGCCCCGTCCGGGGTGCGGCGCATTCGTTCAGAGGCTGAGGCCGGCGAGCTCGCGTACCGGTTGTTGATGCCGGGGCGGCGGTGGCCGATCGTGGTGTTGACCATCCCGGGGGAGCACGACGAGCCGTTCGGTGATCCGGGCGAGATCAAGGAGGCGGTCGGCGACCTGGCTGAGGTGGTGCTGATGCCCACGAGCGACATCTCGTGGGCGTTCTCACGAGCAATGCCACCGATGACCCAGGTGTACGGCGGCGCGGGCCGGGTCTATCCCGTCGATCACGCCTGGGTTTCTGATCCTGGGCGCAGCCGGTTGCGGTTCGCCTACTCGCCGCATGACCGCAAACGGATCACCGACCAGTTGATCAGCGATGCGCTGCAGGCGGCTCTGGCAGCCGGACTGGTCGAACCGCGGACTCGTTCCGGAACGCAGGAGCGGTCCGGCCGGGTGCAGGGCGTCATCGGATCGCGCGCGCTGGTCACGTTGGCCGACATGTCCATGGCCACGGTGTGGGAGGAGCTGACCGTCCCCGGCGTGGCGTTGGACCGGGTGCTGGTCAAGGGGCAGACGGTGTCGGGCCGCTACGACCCTGAGTCGCGGCGGCTGGATCTCCGTGCCGCGCTGCGGTTCGCCGACGCCGCTACCGCCCGCGCCGGCATCGATCAGGCCTACCGTGTCGGCGACGTCATTCTCGCCGAGGTGGCGGCCGTGGCCGACGACGCGGTCGCCGTCCGGCTGCTGCCCGGCCTTGAGGTCGAGGTCGACAGGGCGGCGGTCACCAGCAACCACAAGGACACATTGGGCAATCTCTTCAGCGTCGGCGAGATCGTCGCCTGTCGCCTCGTCGCGGCCGAACCGCTGCGGCTGCGATTGGACGACGTCGACGACGAGGAGGTGCCCAGGCCGGCGCCGAGCCTGCTTCCGGGTGGGCCGCCGTGGCTGCGCCCGCCCGAGCCGGAGCCGCAACCGCCAACTGCGGCGGCGTCCCGGCCACCGGTGGCGCCGCCGCGGCAACTCGTCGAGCCAAACGTGGCGCCTCGGCAGCCGACGCCGTTGGACCTGGCCCGACGGCTACCCCCGTCGCAGGGACCGGCGACGGCGCGAGCCACCCCGGCGGCGCCGGGGGTTGACCTGACGTACGTGTCGCAACTGAGTAACGAGCTGGCGGCCGAGCGGGCCACCCGCAAGGCCCTCGCCGACGAGCTGGGTGGTTTACGGGCGCGAGCCGCCGAGCTCGAGGCCCAGCTTGCCCAGGCGACCCTCTCCATCGAGCAGCTACAGACCCGTTACCGTGGCGCCGACCTGGCTCGGCAGCGTCTGGCCAGGCAGCTCAAGAGCGCGCAGGGCCGCGCCGACCAGACGGCCCGCGTGGCCGGCCCGCTGTTCCTCGATCCCGAGGAACAGTTCCGCTACGAGGTCACCTGCGAGTGGGCGCAGCGCATTCCCGCCGCCGAGAAGGCCGACAAGCCCCTCGCCAAGTACGCGCTGGCTCCGGATTTCCTTGAAACCGTTGAACAGCTCGAAGGCATCAGCCGGGCAAAGGTCGTAGCCGTGGTGGTGGAGGTGCTCACCGGCCAGGTCCAGCACCTCGCGGGCCGTGACCTGCACCCACTGCGCACGGGCGCCGCCGGCAGCCACAACGTTCGCCGGCCTGACGGAGCGACCTGCTGGCGGGTGGCGCTCCAGCGAGAGTCGGCCTCCGCGCGCCGGCTGCACTACTGGCATACCCGCGACGGGTACGAGTTCTCTCGCGTCGCGCTCCACGACGACTTCCGGCCGTGACAGTCGGCGTTCGCGCGCCGGTCCGTGGCCCGGCCGGCGGTGCGGACCGCCTTCGACCGGCCATCGATGTCGCCTCGACCCGGGCATGGTCACGTCGGTGACGGGCGGAAGCCCCGGGTGCGGATCGGGCGTCCGGCCGTGGCGTTGGCCAGGCCGGTGGAGCAGAGGCGGTCAGTTGTGCTGCGAGAGACACTCCGGCGATGGGATCCTCGGGTCTGGAACGCGACGCCGGAAGAGGTGGCGTCCGACTATCCGTGTGATCGCCACCTGACCGTGCCGTTCCGCTCGTTCGTCCGGGCCGTCGACGTGGCGGCGCCGGTCCCCGTGGTGTATCGGTGGTTGTGCCAACTCAAGGTCGCGCCGTACAGCTACGACCTGGTCGACAACCTGGGGCGGCGCAGCCCCCGGGTCCTCACCCCGGGCGCCGAGGAGCTGGCGCTGGGCCAGAAGTTCCTCATTTTCGAGGTGGTCGATTTCGTCCGCGATGAGCATCTCACCGGCCTGATCGGGCAGCGGCACCGGCGCAGCTACGGCGAGGTGGCGGTGACCTACCGGGTGACACCGTGCGCGGCCGGCACCCGGCTGGTCGGGCGACTCGACGTCGGCGCCACGACCGTCTTCGAGCAGGCCCGCCGGGCCGCGCTGGCGGTCGGTGACGCGCTCATGGGCCGCAAGCAGCTGCTCACCATCAAGGAGCTCGCCGAAGCCACCGCGGTTCAGGAGTGAGTCGTGTCGGAGGCGGCTGGCACACTCATTTCGGCGCCATCGGTGCGCCGGTTGTGCGCACCCTTCGGCGCGGTGCCGTACCTCTAAAGTTGTATCGACGGTGGACTATTGATGCGAGGTGGCTCTCCTTGGACGCAGCGGCATTGATGTTGGCCGGCGGACGGCTAGCGTCTAGGCCAGATGCAGAGAGAAGAGGGTCACAAAATGCTCCGCTTCAACATTCTTGGCGGTCTGGAAGTCCGGCAGCACGGCCTTGATTGCACGCCGACCGCGCCCAAGGTTCGTGCCGTTCTCGCGCTGCTGCTGCTACGGGCGAACCAAACGGTGAGCCAGGACGCCATCTTCGACTGGTTGTGGGGTGACCGGCCGCCACGAAGCGCCGCCACCACCACACAGACGTACGTCTACCAGCTCCGCGCACTGTTCGAGCGGGTGGGCGTCGCCGGCTCCGCCGACCAGCTCCTGATCACCCGACCGACCGGTTACCTGCTGTCGCTCGGCGAGGAACAACTCGACGCCACCGTCTTCGCCCGCCTTTGTGCCGAGGGCGGCGCGTTGCTGGACGCGGCTCAGCCGGCCGAGGCCGCCCAGCGACTGCGCCAGGCGCTGTCCCTGTGGCGGGGGCCGGTGCTCGCCGACGTCCGCGTCGAGGACTCGATGGCCGCCGACATCGCACACCTCAGCGAACTGCGGATGCGGGCGCTGGAGCTGCGCATCGAGGCGGACGCCCGGCTGGGCCGCTACCGGGAACTCGTCACCGAGCTGCGGGGCCTGGTCGCGGCGCATCCGTTCAACGAATGGTTCCACGCCCAGCTGATCACCGCGTTGAACCGGTGCGGCCGGCGGGCCGAGGCACTGCACGCGTACCGGAACCTCCGGCAGACCCTCTCCGACGAACTGGGCCTGGAACCAACGCCGGAGCTGCAGGAACTCCAGCGGCAGGTGCTCAACGGCAGCCCCGTGCGGCTGCTCGCAACCGTCAGCTGACCGCAGGCCGGCGCCCCCGACTTCCGGCCCGCGCGAGCGGATGTCGAGGAGCGGGGCGCCGGCCGGTTCGGGCCGGCAACGTCAGCGACGCCGACCCGGCCACGGGCCGCCGTCGAAGGTGGTCAGCCGCGTAGCCGTGGGGCCGACGGCTTCTCCGGGCTGACCAGGTTCATCGCGATGGCCTTGTTCACCGCGTCGATCCGGGACACCGCGCCCAACTTGGCGAACACGTTGCGCAGATGCCGTTTGACCGTGCCCTCGGTGATGTCCAGCCGCCGGGCGATCTGCGAGTTGCTGTACGCCTGCGCCACCAGGCCGACGATTTCCACCTCTCGATCGGACAGAACCCTGGCGCCGGTGTCGCTGACCTGCTCGAAGCTCTCCCGCGAAATCGACAACATGATCCGGTCGGGGTCGGCCCGCACGCTCCGCAGCGTCGCGACGAGGTCGTCCCGGGTCACGCTCTTCAACAGGTACGCCCGAGCGCCGGCACCGAGCAGCTCCCGCACCACGGTCGGCTCGTCGAACATGCTCAGGATGATGATGCGGGTGGCCGGCGCCGCCGCGAGGGTCCGGGTGATGGTGGTGGCGGCGTGATCGCCGGGGATGCCCACGTCGAGCAGCATCACGTCCGGCCGGTGCGCGGCGACGAACGCCACCGCCTCGCCGCCGGTGCCGGCCTCACCGATCACGGTCAGGTCCGGTTCCATCGACAGCAACTCACGAAGCCCGTGCCGGAACAGGGCGTGGTCGTCGACGAGCAGGATCCTGGTGGGCGCGGAGGACGGTGTCATGCCACGGCCCCGGCCAGCGGGATGTACGCCTCGATCATGGTGCCGTGCCCCGGCGTACTGTGCAGGGCGAGCTTGCCGCCGAGCAACTCGACACGTTCCCGCATCGAAGCCAGCCCGCCCCCGCCGCTGGCCGTGCCGGCGTCCGGATCGAAGCCGACGCCGTCGTCGCTGACCCAGGCCCGGACCTCGTGCGGCGCGATGTCCACGTGACTCAGGATGGTGTTGGCCGACGAGTGGCGGAAGGCGTTGCGCAGTGCCTCCCGGACCACCAGGAACAGCTCGGCCAGCACCTCGGGAGGCACCCACGCCTCATCCCCGCGGACCGCGAGGTCGACCGTCGCGTTGCCCTCGCCCATCACGTCGAGGAAGCCCCGTAGGGCCTGCTCCATGTTGTCGAACTTGGACTCCAGCCGCAGGTCGGTGGCCACGCCCCGGACCGCCTCCAGGGTGTGCAGGCTGGCCCGGTAGGCCACGTCCATCTTGCTCTGGCTACGGTCGGGATCGGTCTTTGCGTATGCTCCGGCCAGTTCGAGGTTACGGCTGACGACGCTGGCTGATCCGCCGACCCGGTCGTGCAGCTCGCGGGCGATCCGGCGTCGCTCGGCGAGCTGAGCCTCCTGGACGCGGTCGAGCAGGAACGCGACGTACATCTCGGAGGCCCAGCGGATCCGGGTCGTGATGCTGCGCTGCAGAGCCTGGGTGGCCGTCCGGATGATGCAGGTGGCGTCCGGCTGGCCGGACGCGGTCTCGATCACCGCGTCGAGCACCGGCTCGAACAACTCGTTGGCGGTTCGCAGGGACTCGACCGGGTGCACATTGCTCTGGACCCCCGCCGACCCGGTCTGCCAGAGAAAGGCGATCGCCGTCTCGTCGACCTGAATCTGTCCTGTTCGGACACTGTCGGTGACATCGATGAGCACCTGCCGTGCCTGCGCGATCGCCTGGTTGAGAAGGGCTTCTTCCAGCCCCAGCGGGCCGCAGATCCCGATCAGACGCTTACGGAAAGTGTCTAAAACGGTTTCGTGGCGGGCCTCGAACGCGCTCGCGACAGCGATTCCCGTAGCGAGCGCGTTTTGATCCATCGGTCCCTTACCCTCCGTCGAGCCATCCCCCCGACAGGCAAGTTTCCATGGCTTCCCGGTTGGCCGGCAAGATCCGCTGGTACATGAATCAACTAGTTCACCAATTTGTGTTGTTGCGTTGTCCGCGCGGTGAGCCGCGTGTAGCGGATTGCCGTGAGGTTGAACAGCAGGCCACCAGAAAGCCAAATCGGATCCCACAACAGCAGATGCCACGGCAGCGCCGCGCGGCCCAGCCCGGCGGGGACGTCGACCACCCCGGCCACGATCAGCAGGTGCTGCACCACGTTGGCCAGGGCGTACAGCGACAGCAGGGTGGCGGCGCCCCAGCCGGCGAGCAGCAGCAGCCAGCGTGGCGCCCAGCGCGGTAGTTGCCGCACCAGCGCGAAGGCGAGGGCCGCAGCGATCAGCTTGAGCACCGCGGTGGCCCACAACAGGGCCACGAACGACGGCTCCCGGGCCAACGCCGGGCCTTCCACGGCCGGGCCGATCGTGCCCGCGCCGACCAGGCCACCGGCCGCCCAGTAGAAGCTGAGCGCGGCGAACAACAGCGACCAGAGGCAGGCGCCGTATCCGGCCCACGCGCCCGGCCGGACGCCGTCGCCCTTCGTCGGGTCGGCTGGGCCGCCATCACGCCGGCCATTGATGCTCGCTGCGGTGCCGCGGGTCAACGGGTCCTCCCGTTTGGTCGGGTTCGTCAGGTCAGTCGGGATGGTATCGGTGGCCGTCGGTGCGGTCGCGCCGCCGGCATTCGCCACGCTCGCCCGGCCTGCTCGAAGTGCCCTCTACCCTCGCTCGACCGGCAGCCCGGTGTGTTCGAGGCGACGTCGAGGCCGACGCGAGGCCGCCACAAGGCGGTGCCTCGACGGTGAGAACCCGACCACGCTGCGGATGACGGGACGGCGCGCGGCGCTCGCCGCCGGACGCGGCCCAAGGACTCACAAAGGACTCCGGGTGATGAACCGACGGGTTGTGGTAACCGGGCTCGGTCCGGTGTCGAGCATCGGCATCGGCGTCGACGCCTTCACGACGGCGCTGCGCGCCGGGCGCAGCGGGATCACGCCGATCGCCAGCTTCGACACCACCGGCTTCCTCACCGACCGGGCCGGCGAGGTGCACGACTTCGCGCCGGAGGGGATGCTGGCCCGACTCGACCCGGCGGAATGGGGCCGCAGCAGCCAATTCGCCGCCGCCGCGGCTCGGCTCGCGCTCGCCGACGCGCAGGCCACCGACCTGGCGGACCGGTCCGACCGGTTCGGCGTCTGCATGGGTACGACCAGCGGCGAATCCCAGGTCGTGGAACGGCTCACCGAGCACTGGCTGGCCCGCGGTTACCCCAGCACACCGGAAGCGCTGGCCCGCCAACTGCCCGCGGGCCGGGTCGCCGAGGCGGTCAGCCGCGAACTTGGCCTGCGAGGTACGACGCTGACCGTCTCGACCGCCTGCTCGGCGAGCAACTACGCCCTCGGGTACGCCTTCGACGCCATCGCCACTGGCGAACAGGACTACATGATGGTCGGTGGCGCCGACTCGGTGTGCCGGTGGGCGCACGCGGGCTTCTACCGGCTGGGCGCGCTCGCCGCCGAGCAGTGCGCGCCGTTCGACCGGGACCGGGCCGGCGTGATCACCGCCGAGGGCGGCGTCGCGCTGTTCCTGGAAAGCCTGGACTCGGCGCGGGCCCGCGGCGCCCGCGTCTACTGCGAGGTGCTCGGCTACGGGCTCACCTGTGACGCCAAGCATCCGACCGCCCCGGACGCGGCGAGTGTGGCCCGCTGCATGCGGCTGGCCCACCGGGACGCCGGCATCAAGGCCGACGAGGTCGACTTCATCTGCGCCCACGGCACCGCCACCCCTGCCAACGACACCGCCGAGTACGAGGCGGTGCGTGACGTCTTCGGCGACCGGATGCCGCCGATGAGTTCGATCAAGTCGATCCTCGGCCACACGATGGGCGCGGCGAGCGGATTCAGCGCCCTCGCCGGCGCGCTGGCCATCTCGGCCGGCTTCCTCGCGCCGACCATCAACCACGTGACCACCGACCCGGCGATGCCCGGTCTGGACGTCGTGCCGAACGAGGCACGCCCCGCGCAGCCGCGCATCGTCCAGGTCAACGGGTTCGCCTTCGGCGGCAACAACGCCATCACCATCCTTGGACGGCTCTGATGACCGTGACGACAGATTCGCGTGCCGAGACCTTCGCGCTCGGCGTCTCCGGCTGGGGTGTGCTCTCCCCGTACGGGCTGGGCGCCGACGAGTTCACCGCCGGGCTGCGCACCGGGCGGGACGGCACGACCGACGCGGCGAAGCTGACCGACGCCCCGGTCCCGGACCCGCGGGCGTACGCCCTGGCCAGTTTCCGGGCCCGCGACCACCTGGGCCGCAAGGGCACCAGCTTCCTCGACCGGCGGACCGCCTTCGCCGTACTGGCCTGCCGGCAGGCGCTGGCCGACAGCGACCTCGTCGTCGGCGACGACAACCGGGACCGGGTCGGCGTGGTGCTCGGCACCGGCGTCGGCAGCCTCCAGTCGACCAGCGACTACAGCCGCGACACGCTGGTGCAGGAGAAGCCCTACCTGGTCAACCCGATCCTGTTCCCCAACACCGTGCTCAACTGCGCGGCCGGCCAGGCGGCGATCTGGCACGGGCTGCGCGGAATCAACGCCACCCTCGCCGGCGGTCCGATGGCGACCCTCGCCGCCCTCCGCTACGCGATGACCGTTCTCGGGCGCGGCCGGGCGGAGGCGCTGCTGGTCGGGGCGATGGAGGAGTACACCCCGCACATGGCGTGGGCCGACCACCGGGCCGGCGGCGCGTCGACAACCGCCGGGGGCGAGGGCGGCGCGGTCTTCCTGGTCGAGGACGCCGCCGCCATGCGGGCCGCCGGCCGGGAACCGGTCGTGGAGATCCTCGCAGTCGACCTCGGCCACACCGGCGGGCGGACCGACCTCGCCACGGCGCTCGCCGACCGGGTGCGTCGGATGCTGCGCCGGGCCGGCGTCGCCCCCGAGGAACTGGCCACCGTGGTCACCTCCGGCGCCGCCGCCGAGCAGGACGCGCTCAACGCGACCATCGGCCCGGACGCGAGCCGCGTGGCGATCACCGACCTGGTCGGCAACTGCCCGACCGCAGCCGGAGCGCTCCAGGTCGCCGCCGTGCTGGCGCACCACCGGGGCGAGCCGGAGCACGACGACTGCCTCTCGCTGATCGTCGCCAGCACCGCCGACGGCTCCGTCGGCGCCGCTCTGCTGAAGGGGAACGGGCGTGCCGCTCGCGATCACCGGTAGCGCGATGCGCACCAGCCTCGGCGACAGCACCGAGACGTACCAGGCGTTGCTGGCCGGGGAGTCCGGCCGGCAGCCGCTGCGGCACGTCGCCCCGGACGGGGTCAACGTCCGCTACGGCTATCACGTCGACGCGACCGGACCGGAGCGCCCGTACCGGGCTGGCGGCTGGCTGACCGAGTGCGTGGCGGCGGCGGCCCGCGACGCCGGCCTCGACTGCGCCCGGCAGCGTGTCGTCGCGATCGTCGGCACCGGGCTGCGCGAGCTGCGCGCGGTGGAGCGGTGGCGGGCGGACGGGCAGCCGGTGGACCCGGACGCGCTGCACTTCGGCACCGCCGTCCGCAGCGCGCTGCCCGGGATCGAGGACGTCGTCACCGTCTCCAACGCCTGCGCGGCCTCGTCGCACGCGCTCGCCCTGGCCGCCGACCTGATCGAGCTCGACGAGGCGGACGCGGTGCTGGCCTGCGGCGCGGACGCGATGGCCGAGAGCATGCTCGCCATGATCGGGCGGGTCGGTGACGAGTCCAGCGACGCGGTACGGCCGTTCGACGCCGACCGGAAGGGGGTGCTGCTCGGCGACGGCGCGGTGGCCGTCGTGGTGCAGCGCGCCCCGGACACCGGGGCCGCCGTCGAGCTGCGCGGGGTGGGCCTGTCGTGCGACGCGTACCACGAGACCGCGCCCGACCCGGACGGCCTGCGCGCCGCGATGACCGACGCCTACCGGCGGGCCGGCCTGCACCCGGCCGACGTCGGCCTGGTGCTGGCCCACGGCACCGGCACCGCGCTGAACGACCCGACCGAGGCCCGGGTGCTGGCCGGGCTCTTCGCCGACGCCCACCCCGGGCCGCTGGTCACCGGGATCAAGGGCGCGATCGGGCACACCTCCGGCAGCGCCGGGCTGATGAGCCTGCTCGTCGCCGTCGAGGCACTGCGCCACGGCCAGGTGCCGCCGGTGGTCGGACTGCGTACGCCGATCCCCGAGGCGGCCCCGCTGAACCTGGTCGTCGGCGAGCCGGCCGCCACCGACGCCCGGGTGGCCCAGGTCAACGCGTTCGGATTCGGCGGCGTCAACGCCGTCTGCCTGGTGGAGGTGCGGCGTGAGCGGTGACCGGGTGGCGATCGAGGCCGCGAGCGTACACGTGCCGGGGATCGCCCCGGACCGGCTGATCGCCTCGGCCACCGAGCCGGACTGCGGCCCCGACGATGCGCACACCCTGCTCGGCCGCAAGGGGCTGCTGTTCAAGGAGCCGGCGGTGCGGATCGCGATGTGCGCCGTACACCGGGCTCTGAGCCTGCCGCCCGGCCGGCCGGCCGCACCGGTGGCCGGCGCCGTCGGCACGGCCGTGGTGGTCAGTTCCAACTTCGGCAACGTCGCCACCGTCTGCGACATCGTCGACCAAGTGCGCGTGGGCGGCCTGCGCGGGGTGAGCCCGATGCAGGCGCCGAACGCCTCCAGCAACATCATCGCGAGCAGCATCGCCATCCGGTACGGCTTCACCGGCCCCAACCTGATGGTCTGCTCCGGCGCGACCGGCGGGCTCGACGCGCTGCGGCTCGGCGCCCTGCTGGTGCGCAGCGGCCGGGCACCCCGCGTCATCGTGGTGGGCGCCGAGCCGGCCGACGAGATCGCCACCGCGCTGCGTGCCGCCGCCGGCCTGCCGTCAGGCCCGCCGCACGGGATCGCCGCCTGCGTGGTGCTCGCCCCGGCCCGGCGGCCCGGCGGGGTGCGGTTGCACTCGGTACGCCGACACCGCGCACCGGAGGCGATCCCGGCGGCCGGACCGCGGGCCATCCGACTGTCCGGCGGCGACGCGTCCGACGACCTGGCCGCCCTGATCGACGCCGGCTACGGCGCGGCCGGGGTGCTGCAGACCGCGCTCGCCGCCCGGTGGCTGACCGACCCGGCCACCCGACCCGACGGCGTCGACGACGCCGGCGAGGCGGTGCTGACCTGCGGCTCGGCCGGCGACGGATTCGCCACCGCGCGGCTGTACCGCGACGGAGACCCGACATGACCTGGCGTCTGCTCACCGCGCCCGGGGCTGACCCGGCTCCCAGGCGCGGGCGGGTGGTGGCGGCGGTGCACGGCCTGGCCGACAACGGAACCACCTGGCAGCACCTGGCCGCGCTGCTCGGCGCCGGATACCGGTGGTACACGGTAAACGCCCCGTGGAGCGCCGACCCGGGCCGATCCCTGACGGACGGCGCGAGACCCGCCGACTGGCTGCGGCGGGCCCTGGCGGCCCTGCCCGAACCCGTCGACATTCTCGTCGGCCACTCCTTCGGCGCCAACGCCGTACTGGATCACCTGGCCGCCCGGCCGGAGCCCGCGGTCCGCGCCGCAGTGCTGCTCGCTCCGCTGGTTCGCCCCGAGGATCGGGCCCCGCACCCGGTGCTGGTCGCCCGCACCCGAGCGGCGATCCAGCAGGTCGTGGCCGACGGGCTGCGGGCCCGGCTCGGCCCGCGCGCCGCCCACGTCGACGACGACGTGCTCGCCGCGATGGTGGACAAGGCCGTCGCGCGGGTGCCCGACGGCGCCACCGAAGTGGTCCTCGACCGGCTGCTCGCGACGCCACGGCCCGCGCTGGGGCAGATCGACACCCCGACCCTCGTCCTGGCCGGCCGAGGTGACCAACGGCTGGCCGGGGTACGGGCCCGCTCGCTCGCCGTGATGCCGGCGGTGGAGGTGCACATCCACCCGCACTACGGCCACTTCTGTCACATCACGCAGGCGGCCGAGGTGGCCGCCGAGTGTGCCGAGTTCCTCGACCGCGTCGCCCCGGCACCGTCGCCGACCGGTCCCACCCTGGAGGTTGTCACATGACCGTTGCCCTCGACGCCCGACCGACCACCTACCGCGGGCGGCCGCGGTACGAGGGTGCCAACATCGGCACCTGGGTCGGCTTCAAACAGTTCGTATACCTGGCCGAGGACGCGGTGCTGCAGCACTACCGCGACCGGGGAACCGGGCCCGGCCGGCTGTTCCACGACTCCGGCGTTCAGTTGTCCATCGTGGAGCATTCGGTGCGGCTGCCCGGCCCGGTCTTCGTCGACGACGAGGTGCACGCCGAGGCGACGCCCGTGCCGAGCGCCAACGGCGCCGAGGACACCTTCGTCGTCACGCTGACCGTCGAGCGCGACGGGCAGCCGGTGCCGGTGCTCAAGGGCAAGGTCCGGGTCGCGTTCGTCGCGCCCGCCGGGACCCTCGACGCACCACCGGCCGAGGTCGCCGGCCGGGTGGTGGCGGACCTCGCCGCCCTGCGCCCCCCGGCCGAGGCGCCCGCCGCGTTCCGGTCCGGCTTCCGCTGGAGTGAGACCATCCCGTACCCGCACTGCCAGTTCTCCGACCGGATGCAGCACTCCGGCTACGTACGCGACCTGGAGGAGGTGGTGCACCGGTACCTCGCCGCGCGGGGCATCTCGATCCGGCGGATGCTCACCGAACGCAACTGGATCCCGGCCGTGACCCGGTCCCAGGTGCGGCTGCTCGCCGACGCGTACCTGGAGGAGGAGCTGCACACCGTCTTCACCGTCGACGACATCGTCAAGGACGTCATGTTCACCGGCCGGATGGACTGCTACGTGGTGCGCGACGGCCGGATCGTGCACACCGCCACCGCATCGATCACCCACGGGTACGGGGTGGCCAGCGGCCCGGACGCCGGCCAGGTCGCCGTCATGGACGAGCAGACGCAGACCGCGCTGCTGTGGAGCGCGCCGTGACCGATCGACCCAGGGTGTACTTCTCGTTCCAGAGCCCGTTCAGTTGGATGGCGCTGCGCCAGCTCGAGGAGCGCGTGCCGGGCTTCGCGGACCGGTTCGAGTACGTGCCGTTCTGGGACCCCGACGCCCGGACCCGCGCCGGTCTGGAGGCCCAGGGTGCGGACTTCCACTACACGGTGATGAGCAAGGCCAAGCACCTGTACATCCTGCACGACACCAAGCGGCTCGCCGCCGGCTTCGGCTACCGCCTGGTCTGGCCGGTGGACGTGGCCCCCTGGTGGGAACCGTCCGCGCTGGGCTGGCTGCGCGCCCGCGAACTGGGCTGCGAACGACAGTTCTACCGGGTCGTCACCGAGGCCCGCTGGGATCGGGGCGACAACATCAGCGATCCGGCGGTGCTGCGGGCCGCCTGCGACACCGCGGGGCTGCCCGGCGCCGAGCTGATGGCCGCCGTCGACGACGACCGGATCCGGAACCTGGGCGTGGCGGCGCTGGTCAGCGCGCACCACGACGAGGTGTTCGGCATCCCGTTGTTCATCGTCGACCGGCAGCGCTACTGGGGCGTGGACCGGGTCACCGACGTCGAGGCGGCGGTGTGGGCGTCGCGCGGTACCGGCCCGGCAACCGGGTCACCCGATCTGCTGGACAGCCTGCCGGTGGCGGCGCTGGCCACGGTCGGCTCATTCGACCACGACGAACCCGGCGGCTGCGGCTAGCCGGTACGGAAGGAGACGACAGTGCGCACCTGGCAGGGATCCCGCATCGCCGGGCTCGGGTACTACCAACCGCCGCGGGTACTGACCAACGAGCACCTTTCCCAACTGGTCGACACCGACGACGCGTGGATCCGCAGCCGGGTCGGCATCCAGCAGCGACACGTCGCCGAGGATCAGTCGGTGGCGGACATGGCGACCGCAGCCGCCGGCAAGGCGCTCGGCGCGGCCGGCGTGCAGCCCGCAGAGGTGGACCTGGTGGTCGTCGCCACCTGCACGTCCATCGACCGGGTGCCCAACGTGGCGAGCCGGGTCGCCGCGAGCCTGGAGATGGCCGGGCAGGCCGCCTACGACATCAACACCGCATGCTCCGGCTTCTCCTACGCGCTCGCCACCGCCGACCACGCCATCCGGGCCGGCGCCGCCGGCACCGCGCTGGTGATCGGCGCGGAACGGCTGACCGACTTCCTCGACTGGCAGGACCGCAGCACCTGCATCCTCTTCGGCGACGGCGCGGGGGCCGCGGTGCTGGTCGGCGCCGACGAACCGGGCGTCGGCCCGGTGGTGTGGGGCGGGTCCGCCCAACGCGGGCCGGCGATCCGCATCGAGGGCCGCGAGGCGCGGATCGCGCAGGACGGCCAGACCGTGTTCCACTGGGCCACCACCGCCCTCGCGCCGATCGCGGAGGAGGCCTGCCTGCGGGCCGGCATCAAGCCGGCGGAGCTGGCCGGATTCGTGCCGCACCAGGCGAACCTGCGCATCATCAACGCGGTCGCCCGGGACCTCGGGGTCGAGCAGGCCGTGATCGCCCGGGACATCGTCTCGTCCGGCAACACCTCGTCGGCGAGCACACCCATCGCCCTGGCCAAGCTGGTGGAGCGCCGGGAGATCCCCACCGCCGCACCCGTGCTCCTCCTGGGCTTCGGCGGCGGCCTGACCTACGCCGCCCAGGTAATCCACTGCCCTTGAGGGGCGCGCCGCCCGCTCGGGCTCGAGCAGGTTGCAAGCCGTCTCCGATTGTGATCCGAGGACAACCCGAGGTGGGTGGTCGACCGTGAGCGCGTCACCTGGCGTGAGCCGCCGGGCCCTATTCGAGCCGGGGGAATACGAGTGTTCCAGTGCGGAAGTGATAGCCGTGAACCGTGAGGCGCTGCTGGGCAGCCTGGCCATGGTCGGGCGGGCGATGCCGCGTACCCCGCTGGTGCAGTTGCGTCACGACCGGCTGAACCTGTACGCCAAGTTGGAGTACGTCAACCCGAACGGCAGCTCCAAGGACCGCTCGGCGTACTGGATCCTGAAGCGGGCCGTCGAGCGCGGTGACATCACCGAGCGGACCACCATCGTGGAGTCCTCGTCGGGCAATTTCGCCATCTCGCTCGCCTCGTTCTGCCGCTGGATCGGGCTGACCTTCATCCCGGTGATCGACCCGAACGTCAACGCCAGCACCGAGGCGTACCTGCGCCGGCTGTGCGACCGGGTGGAGAAGGTCACCGAACCGGACGCGGCGGGTGGTTACCTCTCCACCCGGCTGCGTCGAGTGGAGGAGCTGCGGGCGGAACTGCCCTCGGTCTACTGGCCCAACCAGTACGCCAACCCGGACGCCCTGGAGGCGCACGACCTGCTCACCGGCGCCGAACTCTGCCGGGACCTGCCCCGCATCGACTACCTGTTCGTCGGGGTGAGCACCGGCGGCACCATCGCCGGGCTGTCCACCCGGCTCAAGCGGCTGCACCCGGACGCCTGGGTGGTCGCCGTCGACGCCGAGGGCTCGGTCATCTTCGGCGGCCCGGCGGCCAAACGGCGTCTGCCCGGGCTCGGCTCCAGCATCGTGCCGCCGCTGGTCGGCAAGGCCAGCGTCGACGACGTGATGATCGTGCCCGAGGCGGACGCCGTACGCGGCTGCCACGAGCTGTTCGAGCGGCACGGACTGTACACCGGCGGGTCGACCGGCAGCGTCTACAGCGCCATCGAACGGTACTTCGCCGACCACCGGGGACCTCGACCGACCGTCGCCTTCCTGTGCGCCGACCGGGGCCACGGCTACGCCGACACCGTGTACGACCCGGAGTGGGTCGCCCGCTTCATCGCCCAACGCGACCGCGGCCAGTCCGTGGCGCTGGTGTGAGAGGAACCCGAGACAGCATGTCCCAGACCCCGCCGACCGTTCAGCCGTTCACCGTGGTCACCGCGGCCGAGGTGGCCGCGGCCATCGAGGCCGACCGGGCCGCCTGCCTGGACGCGGTACGCCGCGCCTACCTGACCCACGACGAGGCGGACACCGCGCTGCCGCACAGCAGCTTCCTGCGCTTCCCGCAGCTGCCCCGGGACCGGATCATCGCCCTGCCCGCCTACCTGGGCGGCGACTTCGAGGTGGCCGGCATCAAGTGGATTGCCAGCTTCCCCGGCAACACCGCGCACGGCATCCCGCGCGCCTCGGCGGTGCTGCTGCTCAACGACCTGGCCACCGGCTACCCGTACGCCTGCCTGGAGTCCTCGCTGATCTCCGCGACCCGCACCGCGGCGTCCGCGGTACTCGGCGCGCAGGAGCTGGTCGGCGGCCGGCGGGTGGCCAGCGTCGGCTTCATCGGCACCGGCCTGATCGCCGAGCACGTCCGTCGCTTCCTGCGCGACCTGGACTGGGAGATCGGCGAGTACCGGCTGTTCGACCTGGACCCGGCGGCGGCCGAACGGTTCGCCGCCACGGTGCAGGCCGACGGGGTCGGCGCGGTCAAGGTGGTCCCCGAGGCGGCCGACGCGTTCGGCGCCGACCTCGTGGTGCTGGCCACCGTGGCCGGCGAGCCGCACCTGCACGACCCGGCGCTGCTCGCCCACCGACCGGTGGTGCTGCACCTGTCCCTGCGCGACCTGTCGCCGGAGATCGTGCTCGCCGGCCAGAACATCACCGACGACGTCGAGCACGCGGTCCGCGAACGGACCTCGCTGCACCTGGCCGAACAGCGGGTCGGGCACCGCGACTTCGTCGCCGGCACCCTCGCCGACGTGCTGCGCGGCCGTATCCGCCGGGACCCCGACCGGGCCGCGATCTTCGCGCCCTTCGGCCTCGGGGTGCTCGACCTCGCCGTCGGGGCGTGGGCCTTCGACCGGGTACGCGCCGCCGGCGGCGGCCGCCCGATCGCCGACTTCTTCCCGCCGGCGAACTGACTCTGGAGGGCTGGCACGTGGACCTGACGATCGAGGCCGAGGGGCTTCGCAAGAGCTACGGCAAGCACACCGCGCTGGCCGGGGTGGACCTCGCCGTGCCGGCCGGCACCGTGCTCGGCATGCTCGGCCCGAACGGCGCCGGCAAGACCACCATGGTGCGGATCCTGTCGACCCTGCTCGCGCCGGACGGAGGCACCGCCCGCGTCTGCGGGCACGACGTGGTCCGCCAGCCGCGCGAGGTGCGCCGCCGGGTCGGCCTCACCGGCCAGTACGCGGCAGTGGACGAGCTGCTCACCGGCCGGGAGAACCTCGCCCTGATCGGCGTGCTGCACCACCTCGGCCGCCGGGCGGCCCGCGCCCGGGCCGACGAGCTGCTGGAGCGGTTCGGGCTCACCGACGCCGCCGGCCGGGCCGCCCGCACCTACTCCGGCGGCATGCGGCGTCGGCTCGACCTGGCCGCGAGCCTGGTCGCCGACCCGCCGGTGCTGGTGCTCGACGAGCCCACCACCGGGCTGGACATCACCAACCGCCGGACCCTGTGGACGATGGTCCGCGAGCAGGTGGCGCGCGGCACCACGGTGCTGCTCACCACGCAGTACCTGGAGGAGGCCGACCAGCTCGCCGACCGGATCCTCGTCCTCGACGGCGGCAAGGTGATCGCCGAGGGCACGCCCGACGAGCTCAAGCGCAAGGTCGGCGACGAGCAGCTGCAGATCCGGCTGCGCGACGCCGGGCAGCGCACCGCCGCGGTGACCGCCCTGACCGCCGTCACGGCGCACCAACCAGTGCTCGACGACGACGGGACGACCCTGCGGCTGCCGTTGACCGACGGGCTGACCGGCATCGCGACCGTGGCGACGACGCTCGACGCCGCCAAGATCGACGTCGAGTCCTTCGCCAGCTGCGCGCCGACCCTGGACGACGTCTTCCTCTCCCTCACCGGACGCAGCACCGCCGAGAAGCCGGAGGCCACGGCATGACCACCCTCGCCGTCGAGACCTCGGCCCTGGTGGGCCGCCACCTGCGTCACCTTTCCAGGGTGCCGATGCGGTTGCTCGGCGTGACCGTGATGCCGGTCGCGTACGTGGTGATCTTCGGTTACCTCTTCGGCAGCGTCATCGAGGTGCGCGGCGGCGGCTACCGGGAGTTCCTGATGGCCGGCATCTTCGCCCAGATGATGCTCACCAACCTGCAGCACACCGGGCTCGGCGTCGTCGACGACCTGGGCAACGGCATCGACGACCGGTTCCGCTCGCTGCCCATCGCCGGGCTCGCCGTACCGCTGGCCCGGGCCGTGGCCGACCTCACCCGGGTGGTGGTCGCCTGCGTCGCCATGGCGGTGGTGGGCTTCGCGATGGGCTGGCGGACGCACGCCGGGGCGGGATCGGTGCTCGCGGCCTTCGGGCTGCTGCTGCTGCTCGGCTTCGCCGCCTCCTGGCTCGGGGTCCTGCTCGGGCTGAAGCTGCGCTCCTCGGAGGCGGTCAGCGCGGTGGCCTTCCTCGTCGTCATGCCGATGACGTTCCTGTCCAACGCGTTCATCCCGCTGCACGGGCTGCCGGGCTGGCTGCGCGCGGTGTGCGAGTGGAACCCGCTTTCCGCCGTCGTCGCCGCCTGCCGGGACCTGTTCGGCAACCCGGGTTCGGCCGGCGACGCGCTGCCGATGCGGCACCCGGTCGCCGCCTCGCTGCTGCTGACCGGCGTGCTGCTGGTGGTCAGCGCGACGCTGGCCACCCGCACCTACCGGGCCGCCGCCCGGGGCCGCTGACCCGGCCGCGTCCGCAGCGCCGCCCGTGTCGGTCCGACCGGCCGGGCGGCCACCCGCCGAGCTCTTGTTCACCCCCGCGAACACGCCGCGTCCGTAGCTCCGGAGGACTGCTGTGCCCGACCACGAGCCTGGTTCCTGCCCGCTGACCACCGCGCAGTTCGGGGTCTGGCTGGCCCAGCGACTCGACCCGGACAACCCGATCTACCACCTCGCCGAGTACGCCGACCTGACCGGCCCGCTTGACCGCGCGGCGTTCGAGGCGGCGCTGCGCCGCACCGTCGCCGACACCGAGGCGCTGCGGATCCGGGTCGAGGAGCCCGTCGAGGGGCAGCCCGTGCTGTCGGTGTCGCCGTCGGTCGACTGGGCGCTGCCCGTGCTCGACCTGCGCGCCGAGGCCGACCCGTACGCCGCCGCGCTGGACTGGATGCGCGCCGACGCCGCCCGGCCGGTCGACCCGGGGCAGGCGCCGCTGTTCCGGTACGCGCTGCTGCGCCTGGCCGACGACCGGACCCTGTGGTACCAGTGCTATCACCACCTGGCCCTCGACGGGTACGGCATGGTGCTGGTGGCCCGGCGGGTGGCCGAGGTCTACACCGCACTGAGCGGCGGCGACGAACCCGCCCCGGCGCCGTTCGGGCCGCTGCGGGCACTGGCCGAGGCGGAGGCCGCCTACCGGGACGGTGAACGGTTCGACCGCGACCGCCGGTACTGGACCGAGCGGTTCGCCGACCGGCCCACCCCGGCCAGCCTCGCCGACCGGCAGCCGGCCACCCCGCGCCGGCTGATCCGGCGTACCGCCGGGCTGGATCCGGCGACGATGGGCCGGCTGCGGGCGGCGGCCCGGGAACACGGCATCGCCGTGCCGGCGATCGTGGTGGCCGCGGTGGCGGCCTACTTCCACGGGTTGACCGGCAACGAGGACGTGGTGCTCGCCCTGCCGCTGACCGCCCGACAGAACGCGGCGGCTCGCAGCACCCCCGGCATGGTGTCGACGATCGCGCCCCTGCGTCTCGCGGTACACGCCGAGGCCGCCCTCGGCGCGCTGGTCGCCGGCGTCTCCCGGGAACTGCACGACGTGCTGCGCCACCAGCGCTACCGGTTCGAGGACCTGCACCGCGACCTGGGCCTGACCGGCGGCGTGTCGGTGCTCGGCCCGCACGTCAACCTGCTGCTCGACGCCGGTCCCGGCGGGGCCGCCACCATGTTCGGCGCCGCCACCGGCACCGACCACAACCTCGCCGGTGGTCCGGTCGACGACCTGGCCGTCGTGCTGGACGCCCGGCGCGGCGACACCGACGTCCGGCTGGACCTGGACGCCAACCCCGACCTCTACGCCGACGCGCAGGTCGCCGGGCACGCCGAACGCCTCGCCGCCTTCCTCGACACGTTCGCCCGCGCCGCCGCAGACACGCCGGACACCCCGGTCGGCCGGCTCGACCTGGCCGGTGCGGCCGAGCGCCGGCTGGTGCTGCGCGAGTGGAACGACACGAGCCGGCCGGTGCCGGACGTGCGGCTGCCCGCGCTGATCGAGCAGCAGGTGGCCCGCACCCCGGACGCCCCGGCGGTGACCTGCGGCCCGACCACGCTGACGTACGCCCAGCTGAACGCCGCCGCCAACCGGCTGGCCCGGCTGCTGGTCGCCCGCGGCGCCGGCCCGGAACGGCTGGTCGCGCTGGCGCTGCCCCGGTCGGCGCAGATGATGGTCGCCCTGCTCGCCGTCCTCAAGGCCGGCGCCGGATACCTGCCGGTCGACCTGCGCTACCCGGCGGACCGGGTCGAGTTCATGCTGGCCGACGCCGACCCCCGCCTGGTGCTCACCGTCGGCGGCGCCGGGGACGGCCTGCCGGTACGCGACCCGAACCGGCTGCTGCGCCTCGACGAGCCCGCCGTCGCCGCCCTGCTCGCCGCGCAGGACGACACGGACCTGACCGACGCCGACCGGCGGCGTCCGCTGCGCGGCGCCCACCCGGCGTACGTCATCTACACCTCCGGCTCCACCGGCCGGCCCAAGGGTGTGGTGGTCAGCCACGACAACGCGGTCGACCTGGCCTGCTGGGCGGTCGCGGAGATCGGCCCGGCCGCGCTGTCCCGGGTGCTGGCCAGCACCTCGCTCAACTTCGACGTGTCGGTCTTCGAGATGTTCGGCCCGCTGGCCTGCGGCGGCGAGATCGAGGTGGTCGACGACCTGCTCGCGCTCGCCGAGCGGGCCGACGGCTGGTCCGGCAGCCTGATCAGCGCGGTCCCGTCGGCATTCGCGCAGCTGCTGGCCGGGGGCGCGGTCGAGGCCCGCGCCGACCTGGTGGTCCTCGCCGGTGAGGCGCTGTCGGCTCAGGCGGTCCGGGACATCCACGCGGCGCTGCCCGACGCCCGGGTGGCGAACATCTACGGCCCGACCGAGGCCACCGTCTACTCCACCGCCTGGTACGGCGGGGACCTCACCGACGCCGTCGCCCCGCCGATCGGCGCGCCCACCACCAACACCCGGGTGTACGTGCTGGACAGCGCGCTGCGTCCGGTGCCGCCCGGCACCGTCGGCGAGCTGTACCTGGCCGGCGCGGGCCTGGCCCGGGGCTATCTCCACCGGCCCCGGCTGTCCGCCGAACGCTTCGTCGCCGACCCGTTCGGCCCGGCCGGCGCCCGCATGTACCGCACCGGCGACCTGGTCCGCTGGCGGGCGGACGGCCACCTCGACTACCTCGGCCGGACCGACCACCAGGTCAAGGTGCGCGGCTACCGGATCGAGCTGGGGGAGATCGAATCGGTGCTGCTGGCGCACCCGGGCGTGGCCCAGGCCGCGGTGGTCGCCCGCGACGACAGTGGGGTCACCGCCCAGCTCGTCGGGTACCTGGTGCCGGTCGACGCCGAGGCCGCGCCGACCCCGGCCCAGCTGCGCGAGCACGTCGCCGCGGCGCTGCCGGAGTACATGGTGCCGGCGGCGTTCGTGCTGCTGGACGCGTTGCCGCTGAACCCCACCGGCAAGCTGGACCGTCAAGCCCTGCCCGCACCGGACTTCGCGGCGGCGGCCGGCGCCGGACGGGCCGCGGCCACCCCGCGCGAAGAACTGCTGGCTCGGCTCTTCGCCGAGGTGCTGGGCCTGCCCGAGGTCGGCGCCGAGGACGGCTTCTTCGACCTGGGCGGAGACAGCATTGTCTCCATCCAACTGGTCAGCCGGGCCCGGCAGGCCGGGCTGCGCCTCACCCCCCGCGACGTGTTCACCCACCGCACGGTGGCCGCCCTGGCCCGGGTGGCCGGAGAAATCGGCTCGGCCGAGACCGAGGACCCGGACGCCGCGCTCGGGGACGTGCCCCTGCCGCCGATCGTCGACTGGCTGCGCGGCAGGGCGGGCAGCACCCGTTCGGTCGACGGCGTCGCGCAGAGCGTCGTCGTGCGTACTCCGGCCGGGCTGCGGGAGGCGGACCTGGCGGCCGGGTTGCAGGCGCTGCTGGACCACCATGACGCCCTGCGGCTGACCCTGCACCGCGAGGGCGGGGCCTGGCGGCTGACGGTCCCGCCCCGGGGCACGGTGTCCGCCGCAGACTGCCTGCGCCGAGTCGCCGCCGGGCCGGCCGCCGCAGGCACCGCCGGGTCGGACGCCGAGATTGCCGCCGCCCGCGCCGACGCGCTGGCGGGGCTGCGCCCCGACGCCGGGCAACTGGTGCGGGCGGTGTGGGGCGACGCCGGGGCGGACGGCCCCGGCTGGCTGGTGCTCGCCGTCCACCACCTGGCCGTGGACGGCGTGTCCTGGCGGATCCTGCTCGACGACCTGGCCGCCGCCGTGGCCGCCTGCGCCGCCGGTGCGCCAGCCCGGTTGACGCCGGTCCCCACGTCGTATCGCACCTGGGCGCGGCAGGTCACGGCCGCAACGCCCTCCTCGCCGGCTGCCGCCGATTCCGGGGTGGCGGCGGCCGAGCCGGCCGGGTCCGTCGTGGACCCACCGCTCGGGTGGCGTCCGGTCGGCCCGGACGACACCGAGGCGGCGGCCCGCCGCCGCACCGTGGCGCTGCCGGCGGACCGCACCGAGGCGCTGCTGCGTACCGCCCCACGGTGGCACGCCGGCGTCGACGACCTGCTGCTGGCCGCGCTGGCGGTCAGCGTGGCTGACTGGCGCCGCCGCCGCGACCCCGCTGCCGGCGGCGGTCTGCTGGTCGACGTCGAGGGACACGGCCGCGACGGCGTCGACGGGCTGGACCTGTCCCGTACCGTCGGCTGGTTCACCCGGCTGGCCACGGCGCGGCTCGACCTCGGCGACCTCGACCCGACCGAGGCCCTCGCGGGCGGCCCGGCCGCCGACCGGGCGGTCAAACGCATCAAGGAACAGCTGCGGGCTACCCCGCGCCTTGAGGGGGCCGCGCAGGTCGGCTTCAACTACCTGGGCCGGCTGACCGCCGACGACGGCGCCGACTGGTCGCCGCTCACCGTCGCCGGTGAGGTCGCCGCCGGTGGGACCAGCACCCTGCCGATGGCCCACCCCCTCGACATCAACGCCGTGGTGGTGGACGGGCCGGACGGGCCCCGGCTCACCGCCGAGTGGAGCTGGCCGGACGGGGTGCTCACCGACGGCGACGTGCGGGACCTCGCCGACGGCTGGCTCGCCACGATCGAGGCGATCACGCGGTACGCGACCCGGCCCGGCGCCGGCGGTCGCACCCCCTCCGACCTGCCCCTGGTCGAGCTGGACCAGGCCGAGGTGGAACGCCTGGAACGGCGGTACCCGGCGCTGGTCGACGTGCTGCCGCTCGGCCCGCTGCAGGAGGGGCTGCTGTTCCTGTCCGCCTACGACGAACAGGCCCCGGACATCTACACCGTCCAGTTCGTCTTCGACCTCGACGGCGAGCTGGACGCCGCACGGCTGCGCACCGCCGCTCAGGCGCTGCTCGACCGGCACCCCGGGCTGCGCGCCGGCTTCACCCACCGCGACCTGCGCCGCCCAGTGCAGGTGGTGCCCGAAACGGTCGAGGTGGCGTGGCGCGAGCCGGACCTGACCGGGATCGACCCGGCCGAGGTGGACGCCCGGCTCGCCGACCTGCTCGCCGCCGACCGGGCGGAACGCTTCGACCTGACCCGCCCGCCGCTGCTGCGCTTCACCCTGATCCGGCTGCCCGGTGGGCGCTACCGGCTGGTGCTGACCAACCACCACATCCTGCTCGACGGCTGGTCGATGCCGGTGCTCGCCGGGGAACTCTTCGCGCTGTACCGCACCGCCGGCCGCACCGACGCGCTGCCGCCGGTCGCCGACGCGCGGGCGTACCCCGGCTGGCGGGCCCGGCAGGACGGGCCCGCGGCCGAGGCGGCCTGGCGCGACGCGCTCGCCGGCCTGACCGAGCCGACCCTGGTGGCGCCGGCCGCCGCCGAGCGTGGCCCGGTGCCGCCGGCCAAGCTGCTGCGCGAGGTGCCGACGTCGCTCACCGAGGCCCTGGCCGGCGCGGCCCGGGCGGCCGGGGTCACCCTCAACACCGTCGTGCAGGGCGCGTGGGCGGTGCTCGTCGGCAGCCTCACCGGCCGCGACGACGTGGTCTTCGGCGCCACCGTCGCCGGCCGCCCGGCCGAGCTGCCCGGCGTGGAGACCATGGTCGGTCTGTTCATCAACACCGTGCCGGTGCGGGTACGCCTGGACCCGGCCGAACCGGTCACCGCCGTGCTGGCCGGGTTGCAGGAACGGCAGACCGCGCTGCAACCGCACCAGCACCTCGGCCTGCCCGACATCCAGCGGCTGGCCGGCCACGGCGAACTCTTCGACACCCTGGTGGTCTTCGAGAACTACCCGGTCGACCCGTCCGTGCTCGACCTGGCCGGCACCGGGCTTGCCGTGCGCGGGGTGCACGGGCTCGACGCCACCCACTACCCGCTCACCCTGGTGCTGGTGCCCGGCGACCGGCTGGGGCTGCGGCTGGAGTATCGGCCGGACCTGATCGACGAGACCACCGCCGGGGCGCTGCTGGAGCGGATGCACCGGCTGCTGGCCGACATCGCCGCCAACCCTGCCGTCCCGGTGGGCCGGCTCGACCCGGCCACCCCGACCGAACGCCACCGGGTGCTCGCCGAGTGGAACGCCACCCGACACCCGGTCGACACGGCCACCCTGCCCGACCTGCTGGCCCGGCAGGCGGCCGCCACCCCGGACGCCACCGCGGTGGTCTTCGAAGGCACCCGCCTCAGCTTCCGCGAGTTGGACGAGGCGAGCAACCGGCTGGCCCGGCTGCTGATCGGCCACGGCGTCGGCCCGGAACGGTTCGTCGCCGTGGCGGTGCCCCGCTCGCTGGAGCTGGTCGTCGCGCTGTGGGCGGTGCTCAAGGCCGGTGCCGCGTACCTGCCGGTCGACCCGGACTACCCGGCCGACCGGATCGCGTACCTGCTCGACGACGCGCGCCCGGCGCTGCTGCTCACCACCCGGGCCACCGCCGCGCTCGGCGCCGGCCTGGTCCTCGACACCGACGAGGTACGCCACGCCGTGGCGCAACACTCGCCCGCCACGCTGACCGACGCCGAGCGGCACGGGCCGCTGCGCCCGGCCAACCCGGCGTACCTGATCTACACCTCCGGCTCGACCGGCCGCCCGAAGGGCGTGGTGGTGCCACACGCGGGCATCGTCAACCGGCTGGCCTGGATGCAACACGAATACCAACTCATTCCGGCCGACCGGGTGCTGCAGAAGACCCCGTCCGGCTTCGACGTGTCGGTCTGGGAGTTCTTCTGGGCCACCATCGTCGGCGCCGCCCTGGTGGTGGCCCGACCCGAGGGGCACAAGGACCCGGCCTACCTGGCCGGGCTGATCCGCGCCGAACGGGTCACCACACTGCACTTCGTACCGTCCATGCTGGCGGCGTTCCTGGCCGAGCCGGCCGCCGCCGGCTGCACCGGCCTGCGCCGGGTGATCTGCAGCGGCGAGGCGCTCCCCGCCGACCTGGCCGACCGGTTCTTCACCACCCTCGACCCGGCCGACGTCGGCCTGCACAACCTGTACGGCCCGACCGAGGCGTCGGTCGACGTGACGTACTGGGCGTGCCGGCCGGGGGAGCGGACCGTGCCGATCGGCGCGCCGGTCTGGAACACCCGGCTGTACGTGCTGGACGGGTTCCTCCGGCCGGTGCCGCCCGGCGTGGCCGGCGAGCTGTACCTGGCCGGCGTGCAACTGGCCCGCGGCTACCAGGGCCGGGCCGGGCTCACCGCGCAACGGTTCGTCGCCGACCCGTTCGCCGCGACGCTGGCCGCCACCGACCCGTCCGTCACGCCCGGCGAACGGATGTACCGCACCGGGGACGTGGTGCGCTGGCGCCCCGACGGGGTGCTGGAGTACGTCGGGCGGACCGACCACCAGGTCAAGATCCGAGGCTTCCGGATCGAACTGGGCGAGATCGAGGCGACCCTCGCCGAACACCCGACGGTGGGGCAGTGCGTGGTCCTCGCCCGGGAGGACCAGCCGGGCGTGAAACGACTCGTCGCGTACGCCGTACCGGCCGCCGGGCGGCAGGTCGACGCGGCCGTGCTGCGTGAGCACGTCGCCGAACGGCTGCCGGAGTACATGGTCCCGGCGGCGGTGGTGGCCCTCGACGCCCTGCCGGTGACCGCAAACGGCAAGCTCGACCGGGCCGCCCTGCCGGCCCCCGACTTCGCCGAGGCCACCGCCGACGGGCGGGCACCGTGCACCCCGCGCGAGGAACTGCTCGCCGGTCTCGTCGCCGAGGTGCTCGGGCTGCCCCGGGTCGGCGTCGACGACAGCTTCTTCGACCTCGGCGGCGACAGCATCGTCTCCATCCAACTGGTCAGCCGGGCCCGGCAGGCTGGGCTGGAACTCACCCCGCGCGAGGTGTTCACCCACAAGACCGTCGCCGCGCTGGCGACGGTGGCCCGCGAGGCGACCGGCACCGCCACGACCGATCCCGACGCCGGCATCGGCGAGCTGCCACTGACCCCGATCGCGCACTGGTGGCTGGACCGGGCCGGCCCGCTGGGCGGCTTCCACCAGTCGGTGGTGGTGCCCACGCCGGCCGGGTTGACCGCCGGCCGGCTGCGCGACGCGGTGCAGGCGCTGCTCGACCACCACGACGCGCTGCGGCTGCGACTGACCGGCCCGGCCGGGCAGCGGGGACTGGTGATCGGCCCGCGCGGCAGCGTGCCCGCCACTGACCTGATCACCCACGTGCCCGCCACCGAGCCCGACCTCACCGTGTTGGCCGAGTCGGCCCGGGCCGACCTGGACCCGGTGGCCGGCCGGATGCTGCGCGTGCTCTGGTGCGACGCCGGCGCCGATCGGCCGGGGCAGCTGCTGATCCTGGCCCACCACCTGGTCGTCGACGGCGTCTCGTGGCGGATCCTGCTGCCCGACCTGGCCACCGCCCTCGACACCGCGCCCGGCATGTCGCCCCGGCTCACCCCGGTCGGCACGTCGCTGCGGGAATGGGCGCGGCACCTGGTCCGGGACGCGCACAGCCCGACCCGGCTGGCCGAGCTGCCACTGTGGACCAAGCTGCTCGACCAGGCGGAGCCGGCGCTGGCCCGGCGCCCGCTGGACCCGGCCCGGGACACCGTCGCCACCCTCGCGCAGCTGCACGTGGAACTGCCCGCCGAGCTGACCGAACCGCTGCTGACCGTCGTACCGGCGCTGTTCCACGCCCGGGTCGACGACGCGCTGCTGGCGGCGCTGGCCCTCGCCGTGACGCGGTGGCGGCAGCGGCGCGGCCTGGGCGCCGACCCGGCGGTGCTGGTGGACCTGGAGCGGCACGGCCGCGCCGACGACGTGCCGGGCATCGACCTGTCCCGCACCGTCGGCTGGTTCACGAGCCTGGCTCCAGTCCGCCTCGATCCGGGGGCGGTGGAGTGGGACCAGGTGCGCGACGGCGACGCTGCCGTCGGAAGCGCACTGAAGCGGGTCAAGGAACAACTTCGGGCCGCGCCCGACGACGGCCTCGGCTACGGCCTGCTTCGACACCTGAACAGCGAGACCGCGCACGTGCTGGCCGAACTGGCCGAGCCGCAGATCATGTTCAACCACCTCGGCCGGCTGGGCGGCGCCGAGGGGAGCGGTTCCGCCGCGCAGTTCGGCGGCGGGGCGGACCCGGCGCAGCCGGTGGCGTACCCGATCGAGGTCACGAGCTGGACCGTCGACACCGCCGACGGGCCGAGGCTCACCGCGGTGTGGCGCTGGCCCGGCGGCCTGCTCGACGACAACGACGTCCGTCAGCTCGCCGACGACTGGCGGACCGCCCTGGACGGCATCGTGGCGTACGCGGCGGCCGGCGGCACCGGCGGACACACCCCGTCGGACCTGACGCTGGCCTCGCTGTCGCAGGACGAGATCGACGAGTTCGAGGACGAACTGGAAGCGGAGTGGGAGTAACGATGGTGAAGCAGTCACGCGTCGAGGACATCCTGCCGCTGTCACCGTTGCAGCAGGGGCTGCTGTTCCACGCGCTGTACGACGGAACGGCCTCGGACCTCTACACCGTGCAGTTCGCGCTGGACCTGACCGGTCCGGTCGACGGCGACCGGATGCGCCGCGCCGTCGCCGCGATCCTGGCCCGGCACGCCAACCTGCGGGTCGGCATCCGGCAGCGCAAGACCGGCGAGTCGGTCGCGGTGGTGCCGCGCGAGATCGCCCCGGCGTGGCAGGAGCACGACCTGACCGGCCAGCCCGCCGCCGACCGCGACGACGCGGTGGCCCGGCTGCTCGCCGCCGACCGCGCCGCCGGCTTCGACCTGGCCCGCCCGCCACTACTGCGCGCCGCGCTGATCCGGACCGGACCGGAGCAGTCCACACTGGTGCTCACCAACCACCACGTGCTGCTCGACGGCTGGTCGATGCCGCTGCTGGCCAAGGAGCTGTTCGCGCACTACGTCGCCGGTGGGCACGACCGCACGCTGCCGCCGGTCACCCCCTACCGCGACTACCTCGGCTGGCTTGACCGGCAGGACCGGTCCGCCGCCGAGGACGCCTGGCGGGAGGCGCTGCGCGGGCTGGCCGGGCCGACCCTGCTCGTACCCGCCGACCCGGCGCGGCCCCCGGCGGCCCCCGAACAGCTCGCCGTGGCCCTGCCCGCACAGCTGACCGCCGGGCTCACCGCCACGGCCCGCAAGCTCGGCGTCACCCTCAACACCGTCGTGCAGGGCGCCTGGGCGCTGCTGCTGGGCGCCCTCACCGGCGACGACGACCTGGTCTTCGGCGCCACCGTCGCCGGCCGGCCGCCGGAGCTGCCCGGCGTCGAGTCGATGCTCGGGCTGTTCATCAACACGGTGCCGGTGCGGATCCGCCTCGACCCGGCTGAGCCCCTGGCCGCCCTGCTGACCCGGGTGCAGGACGAGCAGGCGGCGCTGATGGCGCATCAGCACCTCGGCCTCGCCGAGATCCGCCGGCAGGCCGGCACCGGCGACGGCGACCTGTTCGACACGCTGACCGTCTTCGAGAACTACCCCCTCGACCCGGCCGCGCTGGACCTGCCCGGCACCGGCCTGCGGGTCACCGCCGTCACCGGCCACGACGCCACCCACTACCCGCTGACTCTCGCCGTGCTGCCCGGGGACCGGCTCACCCTGCGGCTGGACCACCGACCGGACCTGTTGGACGCACCGGCCGCCCGGCGTATCGCCGACCGCCTGGTCCGCCTGCTCACCACCGTCGTCGACGCGCCACACACCCCGGTCGCCGCGCTCGACGTGCTCGATCACGCCGAGCGCGCCGCCGTCCTGCACACCTGGGCGGCCGGACCGCCGCCCGTGCCGGCGCGCACCTTCCCCGAGCTGTTCGCCGCCCAGGCCACGGCCCGACCCCAGGCGCCCGCCCTCATCGGCGACGACGACACCATGTCGTACGCCGAACTGGACGCCGCCGCCGACCGGCTGGCCCGGCTGCTCGTCGAGCAGGGTGTGGGGCCCGAGCGGCTGGTCGCGCTGGCCCTGCCGCGTAGCCCGGAACTGGTCACCGCCGCCCTAGCCGTCAGCAAGGCCGGCGGCGCCTGGCTGCCGGTGGACCCCGACTATCCCGCCGACCGCATCGCGTTCATGCTCACCGACGCCCGGCCGGTGCTGCTGGCCACCCTGACCGGGATCGACCTGCCCGACACCGACGTGCCCCGACTGCTGCTCGACGAGCCGGCCACCGTCGCGGCGTGGTCGGCCCGGCCCGCCGGCCCGGTCACCGACGCCGAACGCGCCGCCCCGCTGCGGCCCGAGCATCCGGCGTACCTCATCTACACCTCCGGCTCCACCGGCCGGCCGAAGGGCGTCGCGGTCACCCACGCCGGCCTGGCCAGCTTCACCGCCGCGATCGTGGCCGACTTCGACGTCAACCCCACCAGCCGGGTGCTGCAGTTCTCCTCGCCCAGCTTCGACGCCTCCGTGCTGGAGCTCTGCGCCGCCTTCGGCGCCGGGGCGGCGCTGGTCGTGCCGCCGCCCGGTCCGCTGGTCGGCGACGACCTGGCCGCCGTGCTCACCAGCCAGCAGGTGACCCACGCGCTCATCCCGCCGGCCGCCCTCGCCGGCCTGCCCGACGTGGCCCCGCCGGTGCTGCGCACCCTGGTGGTCGGCGGCGACGCCTGCGGCGAGGACCTCGTCGCCCGGTTCGCGCCCGGCCGGCGCATGGTCAACGCGTACGGGCCGACCGAGATCACCGTGGCCGCGACGCTCAGCCGGCCGTTGACGCCCGACGCCGGCGCCCCGCCGATCGGCACCCCGGTCACGGGCGCCCGCGCCTACGTGCTCGACCGGTTCCTGCGCCCGGTGCCGCCCGGCGTGCCGGGGGAGCTGTACGTCGCCGGGACCGGGCTGGCCCGCGGCTACCTGGACCGGCCGGCGCTGACCGCCGAACGGTTCGTCGCGGACCCGTTCGGCGTCGAGCCCGGCAGGCGGATGTACCGCACCGGCGACCTGGTCCGCTGGCGCGCCGACGGGACGTTGGAGTTCGTCGGCCGGGCCGACGCCCAGGTGAAGATTCGCGGCTTCCGGGTAGAGCCGGGCGAGATCGAGGCGGTGCTCGCCCGCCACCCGGCCGTCGCGCAGGTCGCGGTCCTCGCCCGGGAGGACCAGCCGGGCGTGAAACGCCTGGTCGGGTACGTCGTACCGGTCGCCGGCGCGCTGGTCGACCCGGCCGCGCTGCGGGCGCACGTCGGCGCCAGCCTGCCCGAGTACATGGTGCCCGCGGCCATCGTCGGCCTGCCGGCGCTGCCGCTGACCCCGAGCGGGAAGCTGGACCGGCGGGCCCTGCCGGCCCCCGGGTTCACCGGCGCGGGCGGCGGCCGGGCCCCGGCCAACGAGCGCGAGACGCTGCTCGTCGGGCTGTTCGCCGAGGTGCTCGGGCTGGACACGGTGGGCGTCGACGAGAGCTTCTTCGACCTCGGTGGCGACAGCATCGTGTCGATCCAGCTGGTCAGCCGGGCCCGCAAGGCGGGACTGTCGTTCAACCCCCGGGACGTCTTCGTACACCGCACGGTGGCCGCCCTGGCCGCCGCCGCGGCCACGGACGACGCCGCTCCGGTGGCCGCCGACGACGGCACGGGCGAGGTGCCGCTGACCCCGATCGTGCACTGGCTGCGCGAACGCGGCGGCCCGATCGACGGCTTCCACCAGTCGATGCTGGTGAACACCCCGGCCGGGCTACGACCGGAGCACCTGGTCGCCGCCGTGCAGACGCTGGTCGACCACCACGACGCGCTGCGGCTGCGGCTGGTCCGCGACGAGCCGGGCGGCTGGCGGCAGGTGATCGGCGAGCGGGGCAGCGTGATCGCCGCCGAGCTGGTGACCCGCCTCGACGCGACCGGCCTGGACGCGGCCGAGCTGCGCGGACTCGTCGACGAGCAGGCCAAGGCCGTCCAGGCCCGGCTGTCGCCGGGCGACGGGCGGGTGCTGCGGGCGATGTGGTTCGACGCCGGGCCCGACCGTCCCGGCCGGCTGCTGCTGGCCCTGCACCACCTCGTCGTCGACGGGGTGTCGTGGCGGATCCTGCTGCCCGACCTGGCCGCCGCCGCGCGGGCGGTCGCCGCCGGGCGTACCCCCGAACTGGAACCGGTACGGACCTCGCTGCGCCGCTTCGCCGGCCAGCTGGTCGCCGAGGCCGCGCGTCCGGAACGGACGGCCGAACTAACCGGCTGGCTGGACCGCCTCGACACCGCCGAGACCCCGCTCGCGGGCCGGCCGCTCGACCCGGCACGGGACACCGTGGACACCGGCCGGGCGCTGACCGTCACCCTGCCCGCGGAGCGCACCGCGCCGCTGCTGACCCGGGTGCCGGCCGCCTTCCACGGCCGGGTCAACGACGTGCTGCTCACCGCGCTCGCCCTCGCCGTCACCCGGTGGCGACACCGGCGCGGCGAGCAGGACACCACCGGCCTGCTGGTGGACCTGGAGGGCCACGGCCGGGAGGAGCTGGCCGCCGGCCTGGACCTGTCCCGCACCGTCGGCTGGTTCACCACCATGTACCCGGTCCGGCTCGACCTCGGCCGGCTCGACCTGACCGAGGCGTTCGCCGGGGGCGCCGCCGCCGGCCGCGCGGTCAAGCGGGTGAAGGAGCAGCTGCGCGCGGTGCCCGACAACGGCATCGGCTACGGGCTGCTGCGCTACCTCAACCCCGCCACCGCCGGCCAGCTGGCCGAGCGGCCCGCCGCGCAGATCGGCTTCAACTACCTCGGCCGGTTCGCCACCGCCGACGGCGGGGACAGCGACTGGGCGGTCGCCGCCGACACCCAGGCCCTCGGCGGCGGTGCGGACGGCGCCCTGCCGGTGCCGCACGCCATCGAGGTCAACGCGGTCACCCGCGACCACGCCGACGGTCCCCGCCTGTCGGCGACCTTCTCCTGGCCGCAGAGCCTGCTGGGCGAGGCGGAGGTACGCGAGCTGGCCGACGACTGGCTGGCCGCGCTGGACGCCCTGGTCGACCACGCCGCCGCCCCCGGCGCCGGCGGGCACACCCCGTCCGACCTGCTGCTGCGCCTGTCGCAGGAGGAGATCGAAGCGATCGAAGCCGCCCAACCGGCCGCGAGCGACCTCCTGCCGCTCTCGGCGCTGCAGGAGGGGCTGCTGTTTCACGCCCTGTACGACGGGCCGGACCGCGACGTCTACACCGTGCAACTCTGCTTCGACCTGGCCGGCGAGCTGGACGCAGTGGCCCTGCGCGACGCCGCCGACGCCCTGCTGGCCCGGCACGCCAACCTGCGCGCCGCGTTCCGTCAGCGCCCCACCGGTGAGTCGGTGCAGGTGGTGGTGGACGGGCTCCGCGCCGGCTGGCGTACGCACGACCTGCGTACGCTGGCCGGCGCGGAGCAGGCCGAGCGGGTCCGTGAGCTGCTCGCCGCGGACCGGGCCGAGGGTTTCGACCTGACCCGCCCGCCGCTGCTGCGGTTCACCCTGCTGCGCCTGGCCGACACCGCACACCGGCTGGTGCTCACCAACCACCACATCCTGCTCGACGGCTGGTCGGTGCCGACACTGATGCGCGAGCTGCTGGCCCTGTACGCGGCCGGCGGCGACGACCGGCAGCTGCCTCGGGTGGCGCCCTACCGCGACTACCTGGCCTGGCTCGGCACCCAGGACCGGGCCACCGCCGAGCGGGCCTGGGCCGACGCCCTCGCCGGCCTGGCCGAGCCGACCCTGCTCGCCCCGGCCGACCCGGCCCGGGCCCCGGAACTGCCCGAGCGGATCACCGTCGACCTGCCGGCCGAGCTGACCGCCGCGCTGCAGGCGCAGGCCCGCCGGCACGGGGTCACCCTCAACACCATCCTGCAGGGCGCCTGGGGCGTGCTGCTCGGCGCGCTGACCGGCCGCGGCGACGTGGTCTTCGGCGGCACCGTCTCCGGCCGCCCGCCGGAGATCGCCGGGGTGGAGACCATGGTCGGGTTGTTCATCAACACCCTGCCGGTGCGGCTGCGGCTCGACCCGGCCGAGCCGGTCGCCCGAATGCTGTCGCGCCTGCAGGACCAGCAGTCCGCGCTGATGGCCCACCAGCACCTGCCGTTGACCGAGGTGCAGCGGCTCGCCGGGCACGCCGACCTCTTCGACACCCTGGTGGTGTTCGAGAACTACCCCCTGGACCCGAAGCTGCTCAGCCTGCCCGGCACCGGCCTGCGGCTGACCGGGGTGTCCGGGCGGGACGCCACCCACTACCCGATCACCGTCACCGCGATCCCCGGCGAGCGGCTGAAGCTGCAGCTCGACCACCGCGCCGACCTCTTCCCGGCCGACGCCGCCCAGCGACTGGCCGACCGGCTGCTGCGGCTGCTCGGCACCGTCGCCGCCGACCTGGACACCCCGGTCGGACGGTTGGACGTCCTCGACGCGGCCGAACGGCGGCTGGTGCTGGCCGACTGGAACGACACCGCCCAACCCGAGCCGACACTGGCCGGCGGGGTGGCTGCCCGGTTCGCCGCGCAGGCCGCCCGCACCCCCGACCAGGTCGCCGTCCGCGCCGCCGACGGCACCGCGCTGACCTACCGGGAACTCGACGCCCGTGCCAACCGGCTGGCCCAGCATCTGGTGGCGCTCGGCGTCGCCGTCGAGGACCGGGTCGCGCTGCTGCAGGAACGCTCGATCGACCAGGTGGTGTCGGTGCTGGCGATCCTCAAAACCGGCGCCGCCTACGTCCCGTTGGACCCGCGCTACCCGGCCCACCGGCTGACCCACATCGCCGTCGACACCGCCAGCTCGCTGCTGCTCACCGACCGGGCCATGGCCGGCCTGCGGTTCGACCACGACCTGACGGTGGTGACCGTCGACGGCGCCGCCGCCGCCGAGATCGCCGCCCGGCCGGACGCCGACCCGGCCCGTCCCGCCCACCCCCGACAGCTCGCCTACGTCATGTACACCTCCGGGTCGACCGGCACCCCCAAGGGCGTCATGGTCACCCACCACGACGTGCTCAGCCTCGCCGCCGACCGGTGCTGGCGCACCGACCGGCAGCGCCGGGTGCTGCTGCACTCGCCGCTGGCCTTCGACGCCTCCACGTACGAGCTGTGGGTGCCGTTGTTGAACGGCGGCGAACTGGTCGTGGCGCCGCCCGGCGAGTTGAGCATGGACGACCTGCGGGCCGTCCTCACCGGCGGGCAGGTCACCGCGCTGTGGCTGACCGCCGGCCTGTTCCGGCTGCTGGCCGAGGAGACCCCGGAGGCGTTCGCCCGCGTCCGGGAGGTCTGGACCGGCGGCGATGTGGTGCCCGCGCCGATGGTGCGCCGGGTGCTGGCCGCCTGTCCCGGCCTCGTGGTCGGCGACGGCTACGGCCCCACCGAAACCACCACCTTCGCCTCCCATCACCTGATGCACGTCGTGGCCGAGGTGCCCGACTCGGTGCCGATCGGCCGGCCGTTGGACAACATGCGGCTGTACGTGCTGGACGACTACCTGCGCCCCACCCCGCCCGGGGTGGCCGGCGAGCTGTACATCGCCGGCGCCGGCCTGTCCCGCGGCTACCTGAACCGGCCCCGGTTGACCGCCGAGCGGTTCGTCGCCGACCCGTCCGGTGCCGGCGACCGGATGTACCGCACCGGCGACGTGGTGCGCTGGCGGCCCGACGGCACCCTGGAGTTCGTCGGCCGCGCCGACGAGCAGGTGAAGATCCGCGGGTTCCGCATCGAACTCGGCGAGATCGAGGCGGTGCTGGCCCGCGACCCCGCCCTGGGCCAGGTCGCCGTGGTGGTCCGCGAGGACCGGCCCGGCGACAAACGCCTCGTCGCGTACGTCGTACCGGCCGCCGGGGCGGTGGCACCCGACCCGGCCGCGCTGCGCGGGCACGCCGCGCAGGTGCTGCCCGAGTACATGGTTCCCGCCGCGGTGGTGGTGCTGGACACCCTGCCGCTGACCGGCAACGGCAAGGTCGACCGGCGGGCCCTGCCGGCCCCCGACTACGCGGCCGGCTCCACCCGCCGGGCGCCGCGCACCCCGACCGAGGAGACGCTCTGCGCGCTCTTCGCCGACGTGCTCGGCCTGCCCGAGGTCGGCATCGAGGACAGCTTCTTCACCCTCGGCGGCCACTCCCTGCTGGCCACCCGCCTGGTCAGCCGGATCCGCACCGCGCTGAACGCGGAACTGGCCATCCGGGACCTGTTCGAGTCGCCCACCGTGGCCGGGCTCGCCGAGCGGCTCGGCGGCGCGCGGCAGGCCCGTCGGGCGCTGGAGCCGATGCCCCGCCCGGAGCGGATCCCGCTGTCGTACGCGCAGAACCGGCTCTGGTTCATCAACCGGCTCTCCGGCGCCGACTCCCCGTACAAGATCCCGATCCTGCTGCGGCTGACCGGCGACCTGGACGTGGCCGCGCTGCGCGCCGCCCTGCGGGACGTGCTCGACCGGCACGAAAGCCTGCGCACGATCTACCCGGACGCCGACGGCGACCCGTACCAGGTGATCCTGGACGCCGACGGGGTCTGCCCGGAGATCATCGTGGAGGCCGTCGACCCGGCGCAGGTGCGGGAGCTGATGCTCGCCGAGACCCGGCGCGGCTTCGACCTGGCCGTCGACCCGCCGCTGCGGGCCCGGCTGTTCGCCCTCGGCGACGGCGAATACTTCCTGCTGCTCGTGCTGCACCACATCGCCGGTGACGGCTGGTCGATGGCCCCGCTGGGCCGGGACTTCACCGCCGCGTACGCCGCCCGGGTCGCCGGGCGGGCACCGCAGTTCACCCCGCTGCCCGTGCAGTACGCCGACTACGCCCTGTGGCAGCGCGCGGTGCTCGGCGACGAGTCGGACCCGGACAGCGAGATCGCCCAGCAGGTGCGGTTCTGGCGGGACGCGCTGGCCGGCGCCCCGGACGAGCTGACCCTGCCGGCCGACCGGCCCCGCCCGCCGGTCGCCAGCCACCAGGGCGGCATGCTCAGCTTCGCCATCGAACCGGCCCTGCACGAGCGGCTCAACGCCCTGGTGCACGCCACCGGCGCCAGCCTGTTCATGGTCTGCCAGGCGGCCCTGGCCGCCCTGCTCACCCGGCTCGGCGCCGGCACCGATGTGCCGATCGGCAGCCCGATCGCCGGCCGCACCGACGACGCGCTCGACGACCTCGTCGGCATGTTCGTCAACACCCTGGTGCTGCGCACCGACACCGCCGGCAACCCCACCTTCCGGCAGCTGCTCGACCGGGTCCGCGAGGCCGACCTGACCGCGTACTCGCACCAGGACACCCCGTTCGAGCGGCTGGTCGAGGTGCTCAACCCGCCCCGGTCGATGGCCCGCAACCCGCTGTTCCAGGTCATGCTGGTGCTGCAGAACAACGCCACCGTCGACCTGGACCTGCCCGGCCTGCGCGTGGCCGTCGACAACGTCGGCGCGCACGCCGCCCAGTTCGACCTGTCCATCGACCTCACCGAACGACCGGCGACCGGTGGTGGGATCGACGGCCGGCTCGACTACAGCCGGGACCTGTTCGACGAGGTCACCGCCGAGCGGATCCTCGCCGGGTTCGTCCGCATGCTGGAGGCCGCCGTCGCCACCCCGGACGCCCCGATCGGCGCGGTCGACGTGGTCGGCCCGGCCGACCGGCGGCGGCTGCTGCACGACTGGAACGCCACCAGCCGGCCGCTGCCGGACGAGGACCCGGTCACCCTGATCCGGGCGGTGGCCGCGCAGCGGCCAGACGCGGTCGCGGTGACCGACCCGCGCGACGCCCTCACCTACGCCGAGCTGATGGGCCGGGCTGACGAGCTGGCCGCCCGGCTGCGTACCGCCGGGTTCGGGCGGGGCTGCCTGGCCGCGCTGCTCACCGACCGGGGCGCGGATGCGATCACCGGGGTACTGGCCGCGCTCAGCGCCGACGGCGCGTACCTGCCGCTGGACCCGCGCTCCCCGGTGGCCCGCAACGCCGACCTGCTGGTCGACAGCGGCACCCGCTGGCTGCTGGTCGACGCGGCGCACGAGGCGCTGGCCGCCGAGGTGGTCGCCGCCGCCGGTGTCCCGGTCACCGTGCTGCCGCTGGCCCCGGTCGGCCCGCCGGTCGCCCCGGCGCCGCTGGTCGCCGGCCTGGCCGACCTGGCGTACGTCATCTTCACCTCCGGTTCCACCGGCCGGCCCAAGGGCGCGATGGTGCACCGGCGGGGAATGCTCAACCACCTGCTGGCCAAGGTGGAGGACCTGGACCTCACCGACGCGGACGTGGTGGTGCAGAACGCGGCGCTCACCTTCGACGTGTCGGTCTGGCAGATGCTCTCCTCGCTGGTCACCGGCGGCAGCGTCGACGTGGTCGACGACGACACCGCGCTGGACCCGGGCGCGCTGTTCGGCCGGGTGGACCGACACGGGGTGACCATCCTCGAGGTGGTGCCGTCGCTGCTGCGTACCGCCCTGGACGCCTGGGACGCCGGCGCGCCCGTGCCCGAGCTGGCGACGCTGCGCTGGCTGATGGTCACCGGCGAGGCGCTGCCGCCGCAGCTGTGCCACCGCTGGCTGGCCCGCTACCCGTCGATCCCGCTAATGAACGCGTACGGGCCGACCGAGTGCTCCGACGACGTCACGCACGCGATCATCACCACCCCCGCCGACGCCGACGGCGACCGGGTGCCGATCGGCCGGGCCATCCGCAACACCCAGCTGTACGTGCTGGACGCCAACCTGCAGCCGGTGCCGCCCGGCGTGCCCGGCGAGCTGTGCGTCGGCGGCGTCGGCGTCGGCTTCGGCTACCTGGGCGACCCGCGCCGCACCGCCACCGTCTTCGTCGCCGACCCGTACGCCGAACGACCCGGCGCCCGCCTCTACCGCACCGGCGACCGGGTCCGCTACCGCCCCGACGGGCAACTGGAATTCCTCGGCCGCACCGACGACCAGGTCAAGATCCGCGGCCAGCGCATCGAACTGGGCGAGGTCGAGGCGGCGCTGCGCGCCGCCGCCGGGGTGACCGCCGCCGCCGTGGCGGTCAACACCGACCCGGCCGGCACCAACCGCCTCGTCGGCTACGTCGTCGGCGACGCCGACCCGGAGACGGTCCGCGACCACGTCGCCGCCAGGCTGCCGGACGCCATGGTGCCCTCGGTGGTGGTCCGGCTGGACGCCCTGCCGCTCAGCGCCAACGGCAAGGTCAACCGCAAGGCGCTGCCCGCCGTGGACTTCGGGTCCGCCGGTGGGCGGGCCGCCCGTACTCCGCAGGAGGAACTGCTCTGCGGCGTCTTCGCCGACGTGCTCGGCGTCGAGCGGGTCGGCGCGGACGACGACTTCTTCGCCCTCGGCGGCCACTCGCTGCTGGCCACCCGCATCGTCAACCGGATCCGCGCGGTCTTCGGCGTGGAGCTGCCGATCCGGGCGGTCTTCGAGACCCCGACCGTCGCCGGCCTGGCCGCTCGGCTGCTGGCCGGCGCGGACAGCCGCCCGCCGCTGCGCCCCGGCCCCCGCCCCGACCTGGTGCCCGTCTCCTACGCCCAGCGCCGGCTGTGGTTCCTCAACCGCTTCGACGACTCCGACATCAGCTACAACGTGCCGCTGGCGCTGCGGCTGCACGGCGACGTGGACCGGGCCGCGCTGCACGCCGCGCTGGCCGACGTGACGGTCCGGCACGAGACGCTGCGCACCGTCTTCGGCGAGGTCGACGGCGAGCCGTACCAGCGGGTCCTCGACCCGGCGGCGGCCGTGCCGGTGCTGGTCGAGCACGCCGTCACCGAGGCGGAACTGCCGGCCGCGCTGGCCGCCGCGATCGGGCACCGGTTCGACCTGGCCGGCGAGCCGCCGCTGCGCGCCGACCTGTTCCGCCTCGCCGACGACGAACACGTCCTGCTGCTGCTCATGCACCACATCGCCAGCGACGGGCAGTCCGCCGGGCCGCTCTCGGCCGACCTGGCCGCCGCGTACACCGCCCGGCGGGCCGGCCGCGCGCCGGACCTGCCCGGCCTGCCCGTCCAGTACGCCGACTTCGCGCTCTGGCAGCGCGCGGTGCTCGGCGACGAGACCGACCCGGACAGCCTGGCCAGCCGGCAGACCGGCTACTGGGCGCAGACCCTCGCCGGCCTGCCCGAGCAGCTGGAACTGCCGTACGACCGGCCCCGCCCGGCGGTGTCCAGCCGGCGCGGCGGCAGCGTCACCTTCGACGTGCCCGCCGAGCTGCACGCCCGGCTGACCGGCCTGGCCCGCCAACGGCAGGCGAGCCTGTTCATGGTGGCCCAGGCCGCCCTGGCCGCCCTGCTCACCCGGCTCGGCGCCGGCGAGGACGTCCCGCTGGGCACCCCGATCGCCGGCCGCGTCGACGAGGCCGTCGACGGGCTGATCGGCTTCTTCGTCAACACCCTCGTGCTGCGCACCGACACCGCCGGCGACCCCACCTTCGGCCAACTGCTGGACCGGGTCCGCGCCACCGACCTGGCCGCGTACGCCCACGCGGACGTGCCGTTCGAACGGCTGGTCGAGGTGCTCAACCCGGCCCGGTCGGTGGCCCGGCACCCGCTGTTCCAGGTCGTGCTGGCCGTGCACAACCACGCCCGCCTCGACGTGGACCTGCCCGGCCTGACCGTGTCCGGGCTGCCGGCCGGCACCGGCGGGGCCAAGTTCGATTTGAACGTCAGCCTCGCCGAGCGGCAGGACGACGCGGGCGCCCCGGCCGGGCTGGCCGGCCGGATCGAATACAGCGCCGACCTGTTCGACCACCACACCGTCGAGCGGATCGCCGACCGGCTGCTCACCATGCTCACCGCCCTGGCCGCCGACCCGGACCAGCCGATCGGCGCGGTGGACCTGCTCACCGAGGCCGAACGCGAGCGGGTGCTGGTCACCTGGAACGACACCTTCGCCCCGGTGCCGGCGGCCACCCTGCCGGAACTGTTCGCCGCGCAGGTCGCCCGTACCCCGGACGCGCCGGCCCTGGTCGACGCCGGGACCGAGCTGACCTACGCCGAGCTGGACGCGCACACCAACCGGCTGGCCCGGCTGCTGATCGAACGCGGCGTCGGCCCGGAACGGTTCGTCGCGGTGGCGCTGCCCCGCTCGGCCCGGCTGGTCTGCTGGCTGCTCGCGGTCCTCAAGGCCGGCGGCGCGTACGTGCCGGTCGACCCCGGCTACCCGGCCGACCGGATCGCCTTCATGCTCGCCGACACCGCCCCGGGGCTGCTGCTCACCGACACGGCCACCGCCGCCGAACTGCCGGCGAACACCGCCGACCTGCCGGCGGTCGAGCTGCCGCGGCTGCTGGTCGACGGGTGCGACCGGGACGGCTACGCCGCCGACCCGGTCACCGACCCCGACCGGACCGCCCCGCTGCGGCTGACCAACCCGGCGTACGTCATCTACACCTCCGGCTCGACCGGCCGGCCCAAGGGGGTGGTGATCGAACACCGCTCGCTCACCGACTACCTCACCTTCGCCGGCGGCGACTACCAGGGCGTACGCGGCAGCGCGCTGCTGCACTCGTCGGTGTCGTTCGACCTGAGCGTCACCGGCATGTGGGTGCCGCTGACCGTCGGCGGCACGGTGCACGTCGCCGGCCTGGACGACGACCCGGCCACCCGCCAGCGGCTGACCCGGCACGCCTGCACCTTCCTCAAGGCCACCCCCAGCCACCTGCCGCTGCTGGCCGCCCTGCCGGACGACTACGCCCCGACCGGCGAACTGCTGCTCGGCGGGGAGTTGCTGCTCGGCGAGATCGTCGACGAGTGGCGCCGCGACCACCCCGGCGTGGCCGTCTACAACATGTACGGCCCGACCGAGACCACGGTCAACTGCACCGAACACCGCATCGAACCGGGCGCGGTCATCCCGCCGGGCCCGCTGCCGATCGGCGGCCCGCTGGCCAACACCCGGCTGTACGTGCTCGACCCCCGGCTGCGGCCGGTGCCGCCCGGCGTACCCGGCGAGCTGTACGTCGCCGGCGCCGGCCTGGCCCGCGGCTACCTGGCCCGGCCCGGCCAGACCGCCGGGAAGTTCGTGGCCGACCCGTACGGCCCGCCCGGCACCCGGATGTACCGCACCGGCGACATCGTGCGCTGGACCGACACCGGCGAGCTGATGTTCCTGCGCCGGGTCGACGACCAGGTCAAGCTGCGCGGATTCCGGATCGAGCTGGGCGAGATCGAGGCCGTCCTCGCCGGCCACGAGGACGTGGCCCGCTGCGCGGTGATCGTCCGCGAGGACCGCCCCGGCGACCAGCGGCTCGTCGGCTACGTCGTACCGGCCACCGGCCGAACCCCGCAGCCGGCGCAGCTGCGTGCCACGGTGGCCGCGGCGATGCCCGAGTACATGGTGCCGGCGGCCGTGGTGGTCCTCGACGAGCTGCCGCTGACCCCCAACGGCAAACTGAACCGGGCCGCCCTGCCGGTGCCCGACGCCGCCGACACCGGGGCCGGCACGCAGCGGCGGGCCCCGCGCAGCCACCGGGAGCGGGTGCTGTGCGGCCTGTTCGCCGAGGTGCTCGGCGTACCCGAGGTGGGCATCGACGACGGCTTCTTCGACCTGGGCGGGCACTCGCTGCTGGCCACCCGGCTGATCAGCCGGGTCCGCGCCACCTTCGAGGTGGACCTGGCGATCCGTACCCTGTTCGAGGCGCCGACGGTGGCCGAACTCGCCGACCGGCTCGACACCGCCGACGACGGCCGGGGCGCGTTCGAGGTGCTGCTGCCGCTGCGCCGACACGGCTCCCGGCCGCCGCTGTTCTGCGTGCACCCGGCCAGCGGCTTCAGCTGGTCCTACTCGGGCCTGATGGGGCACCTCACCGACCGGCCCATCTACGGCCTGCAGTCGCGGGGCCTCGCCGAACGCGACGAGCTGCCGGGCGACGTCGGGCAGATCGCCGAGGACTACCTGGCCCGGATCCGCGCGATCCAGCCGGCCGGCCCGTACCACCTGCTGGGCTGGTCGTTCGGCGGGCTGATCGCCCACGAGATCGCCGCCCGGCTGCGCGCCGACGGCGAACAGGTGGCGCTGCTGGCGATGCTGGACTCCTTCCCCAAGACCGAGGCGGAACGCGCCGAACCGGCCATCCTCAACCGCACCGAGTTCCTGGCCGGGATGCTGCAACTGGCCGGCTACCCGGCCGACGCCGCCGACGCCCAGCCGGTCGACGAGGAGCGGGTCGCCGAGCTGCTCAGCCGCAACGAGGGCGTCCTCGGCCGGCTGGAGGCCCGGCACGTCACCGCCCTGTACGAGGTGTTCGCCAACAACTCCCGACTGGCCCGGGAACACCGGCCGGGGCACGTCGACCTCGACGCGCTGCTGTTCGTCGCCACCCGCGACCGGGCGCCCGACACCGACCCGGTGGCGGCCTGGCGACCCCACCTGTCCGGCGCGGTGCGGGTGCACGACGTCGACTGCCACCACAACGACATGACCCAGCCGGAGCCGCTGGCCGCCATCGGCCGGGTGCTGGCCGAGCGGCTGAGCGCGATCGACACCGAACGAAAGGACCAACCGCGATGAGCAGCAACCCGTTCGAGAACGAGGAGGGCCGGTACGTGGTGCTGGTCAACGACGAGGGACAGCACTCGCTGTGGCCGTCGTTCGTGCCGGTGCCCGACGGCTGGCACACCGCCTTCGGCGAGGACAGCCGGCAGGCCTGCCTCGACTACGTCGAGCGCGAGTGGACCGACATGCGCCCGAAAAGCCTGATCGCCGCCATGGCCGCCGACGGCGCCGACGCGGACCGCTAGGAGGATTCTGATGGAGCAGCGCACCGCGCTGGTCACCGGCGGCTCGCGCGGCATCGGCCGCGCGGTGGCGCTGCGGCTGGCCGAGGACGGGTACGACGTGGCGTTCTGCTACCGCAGCGGCGGCGAGGCGGCGGCGGAGACCGCCGACGCGGTCAAGCAGCGGGGTGTCCGCTGCTTCCACGCCCCCTGCGACGTGGCCGACCCGGACGCGGCGACGGAGTTCGTCACCGCCGCCGAGGCGGAACTCGGCCCGCTGGACGTGCTGGTCAACAGCGCCGGCATCGTCCGGGACAAGCCGCTGGTGCTGATGCCGTTCGCCGACTGGGCGGCGGTGGTGGACACCAACCTCACCGGCACCTACAACTTCTGCCGGGCGGTGGCGTTCAACTACATGAAGCGCAAACGCGGCACCGTGATCAACATGTCCTCGGTCGCCGGGGTGTACGGCAACGCCACCCAGGCCAACTACTCGGCCAGCAAGGGCGGCATCAACGCGATGAGCCGCGCCCTGGCCAAGGAACTGGGCCCGTACGGCATCCGGGTGAACGTGGTGGCGCCCGGCTTCATCGAGACGGACATGACCGCCTCCCTGCCCGACAAGGCCCGCGCGAAGGCCGTCGGCATGATCCCGCTGCGCCGGCTCGGCCAGCCGGCAGACGTGGCGGAACTGGTCTCCTTCCTGGCCTCCGACCGGGCCGCCTACATCACCGGCCAGGTGTTGCAGGTCGACGGCGGGATCGTCCTCTGAGGCCCGAGCCGACCCTGAGCCGGCCTCGAGCCGGCCCCGCTGAAATGCGGACAGCGGATCACGAAGGAGGGGTCATGAGCCGCAGTTTCGCCGCCCCACTGGACGCGGTCGACCAGGTGCAACGCAGCGCCGACGGCATCACCGCGACCAAGCGGATCGTGGCCACCGACCCGTACCTGGAGGGCCACTACCCGGGCTTCCCCATCTACCCGGGAGTCTTCACCCTGGAGTCGGTCTACCAGGCGGCCCGCCAGGCCGTCCAGGCCGGCCGGGGCCCGCACGTCCGGGTCGAGCTGGCCGCGGTGCGCTCGGTGCGGTTCAAGGCGCCGCTGCTGCCCGGCGACGTCCTCACCGTCGACTGCCGGCTGACCGACGACCCGGACGACCGGGGGAGGGTCCGGGCGGTCGCCGACTGCCGCCGGGGCGACGGCACGGCCAGCGCCAAGGTCACCCTGGAACTGCGCGTGCTGCGGGAGACGACCGGTGCTTGAGTACGCCGACCTCACCGCGATCCTGCCGCACCGGCACCCGATCCTGCAGGTGGACCGGGTCCTCGACATGGAACCCGGCCGTCGGATCGTCGCCACCAAGGCGGTCAGCGGATCCGAGCCGTGCTTCGCCGGCCTCGCCGACGGCCTGCCACAGTCCGCGTACGCCTATCCGGCGTCGCTGATCGTGGAGTCGCTCGGGCAGGCCGGGGCGGTGCTCTGGCTGCTCACCGCCCGAGCCGCCGGTGAGACCACCGACGGCACCCTGGTGTTCGGCGCGGCCCGGGACTTCGAGTTTCTCGGCGCCGCGTACCCGGGCGACGTCATGCGCCACGAGGTGATCGTGGAGTCGCTCAAACCCCACAGCGCGGTCATGCGCGGCGAGACCCGAGTCGGTGAGCGGCTGATCGCCGTCGTCGGCTCGATGCTCGCGGTCGCCCGGCCGGACACCGAACTGGCCGCCGGGCCGACCGGCTGAGCCAGCAACCACATCCACAGAGAGGGAGACAACACGATGACCCAGGTCATGAGCAACCGGATGAACGAGTTGCGCGAGGTCGTCGCCGAGGTGCTCGAGGTCGAGCCCGAGGAGATCACCGAGACCAGCCACTTCATCGACGACCACGACGCGGACTCGCTGCGGGCCATCGAGATCCTGGCCCGGCTGGAGAAGATGTACAAGATCGAAATCCCGCAGACCGAGCTGCCCAAGATGGAGAACCTGCGCGCCGTCTACGACGTCGTCAAGCAGTACGCCGGCTGGCAGGACTGACCCACATGACCGCCCCGGTCCCGCCGCGGGGAGCCGCCACCAGCCGGCCACCCCGCGGCGGGCGAGGCTCGGAGGTACGCCGTGACCTGGTATCCCGTCGTCGAGGTGGTGCGCGACGGCGAACGCCTCGCCGTGCACCGTGGCCCGGGCAGCGGCCCGGCGCTGGTGCTCGCCCACGGCCTGGAGGACACCTGGCGCACCTGGCAGCCGTTCGTCGACGCGCTGCACGGTGACCTCCCCTTCACCCCCTACGCCCTCGACCTGCCCTGGCGGGCCGGCGCGCAGTACGCCTGGGTGCACCGCACCGGCCCGGCCGACCTGCTGCGGCACGCCCTGGCCCTGCTGCCCGAGCCGCCCGCCCTGCTGGTGGGCCACTCGTTCGGGGCGAACGCGGTGCTGGAAATCCTCGCCGAGGCCGACCGGCCCCGGCTGGACGCCGCCGTGCTCCTCGCCCCCTACTTCCGTCCCCCCGACGACCCGATCGACTGGCGGCTCTTCGACCGGGAACTCGCCCGGTTCCGCGCGGTGATCGGGGAGGGCGTCCGGCTCAAGCTGGGCGACCGACGGCACACGCTCGACGAAGACCTGGTCGACAGCATGGTCGCCAAGACCCTCGACCGCGTCGGCCCGCTCGGCTTCGTCGCCCTGCTCCGCCAGTTCATCACCACCACCGACCTCGACCTCGACACCGTCACCGTGCCGACCCTGGTGGTCAGCGGCGCCACCGACGCGGCCCTCGCCGGCCCCCGCACCGACGCGTTCCGCCGCGCGATGCCGGCGGCGACCGTGCACACCAGGGCCGACGGCGGCCACTTCTGCCACCTGGAGCAGGCCGCCGCGGTGACCACCGAGATCCGGCAGTTCCTCGCGGCGCTGCCCGCACCGACCGTCGCCTGAACCCGAGGAGACCCCCGACATGCGTAAGCCCCCCCGGCTCTACTTCTCGTTCCGCAGCCCGCGCAGCTGGCTCGCCGTACGTCAGCTCACGGAACGCTGGCCGGAAGCGCCGGACGCCATCACGTTCGTGCCGCACTGGGTGCCGGACGACGGGCTGCGCGCCGCGTTGGCCGAGGCGGACTCGGACTTCCTGGACACCCCGATCAGCCGGGCCAAGCACGAGTACCTGCTGGCCGACACCAACCGACTGGTACACCGGTTCGGCTACCGGATGGTGTGGCCGGCGGACATGGACGTCGACTGGGCGGTGCCGCACCTGGCCTGGCTGCACGCCGACCAGCAGGGACGCGGCTGGGCGTTCTACCAGGCGGCGGTGCGCGCCCGCTGGGAGCGCGGCGAGAACATCAGCGACCCGGCGGTGCTGGCCGACATCGCCACCGAGGCGGGCATCGACCCGGCCGGGGCACGGGCCGCCGCAGCCCACCCGACCCTGCGCGAGGCGGCCGTGCGAGCCCTCGCCGGCGCGTACGACGACGACATCTTCGCCGTGCCCTACTTCATCGTCGGCCGGCACCGGTTCTGGGGCCTGGAGCGGCTCGACGGCTTCCTCGACGCCCTGACGACCACGGGCGTACGCCGGTGACCGCGCCGGCACCGCTGCACCCGGGCACGGCCGCCGGTGGCCGCACCGTGCTGCTCGGCACGGTCGCCTCCGACGCGCACACCTGGAACCTCGTCTACCTGCAACTGCTTCTCGAGGAGGCCGGGCACCGGGTGATCAACCTCGGCGCCTGCGTACCGGAGGAGCTGTTCGCCGCCGAGTGCCACCGGCACCACCCCGACCTGGTGGTGGTCTCCAGCGTCAACGGGCACGGCTGCACCGACGGCAAACGGCTGGCCGCCACGCTGCGCGCCGACCCGGCGCTGGCCGCTGTGCCGATCGTCATCGGCGGAAAGCTCGGCGTCGACGGCCAGCTGACCGGTACGCAGGTCAACGAGCTCTTCGCCGCCGGCTACACGGCCGTCTTCGACGACGGCGCCGACCGGAACCGCTTCCTGGAGTACCTCGGCCGCCTCGAACTCGTAGCGGCGGGACGGTCGGGGTGACCGCCGACGTGCCGCGCGGATCGCTCGGGGTGACCGCCGGCGGGGTGCCCCGCGGACCGTTCGCCACCGCCGTCGCCGCCGCGCGGGCCCGCGGCGAACTGGTCGTGCAGCCCCGGATGGGCTTCGGCGACCCGACCGCCATGCGGACCGGGCTGACCGCCGTGGCCCGGGCCCGGGCGACCACCGTGGGCACGGTCACGCTGGACAGCTACACCCGGGTCGGCGACCAGTCGGCGGCGGTACGCGCGCTTGCCGACGGAGCACCCCTGAACGGCTACCCGATCGTCGCGCACCCGGTAGAGGTGACCCGCTGGGTGCTCGCCGGCGCGCAGCAGCACGGCGTGCCGGTGCAGGTACGGCACGGCTCGGCGCGGCCCGAGGAGATCTTCGCCGCGCTGCTGCGCACCGGCGTGGACGCCACCGAGGGCGGCCCCGTCTCGTACTGCCTGCCCTACAGCCGGGTGCCGCTGCGCGACGCCGTCGACAGCTGGGCCCGCTGCTGCGCCGCGTATACCCGACTGCGCGACGTCGGCGTCGAACCGCACCTGGAGAGCTTCGGCGGCTGCCTGCTCGGCCAGCTCTGCCCGCCCAGCCTGCTGGTCGCCGTGGCCGTGCTGGAAGGCATGTTCTTCCGGCAGCACGGGCTGCGCAGCGTGTCACTCAGCTACGCCCAGCAGACCAGCACGGAGCAGGACGAGGAGGCCCTGGCGGCGCTGCGCCGCCTGACCGACGAACTGCTGCCCGACCTGGACAGCCACGTCGTGCTCTACACCTACATGGGGGTGTACCCGCGTACCCCGCAGGGCGCGCTGCGGCTGCTCGGCGCCGCCGCCCGCCTCGCCGTACGCGGGGGAGCGGCCCGCCTGATCGTGAAGACCCCGGCCGAGGCGCACCGCATCCCGACCATCGAGGAGAACGTGGCCGCGCTGGAGCACGCCGCCCGGGTGGCCGCCGCCGAGCGACCGGCCACCACCGACGCCCCCGACACCGGCATCTACGCCGAGGCGCGCACCCTGATCGAGGCGGTGCTGGAGCTCAGCGACGACATCGGGGTGGGCCTGCGCCGGGCCTTCGAACGCGGCCACCTCGACATCCCGTACTGCCTGCACCCGGACAACGCGGGCCAGGCACGCGGCTACATCACCGCCGACGGCCGGCTGGCGTGGGCCCGCGCCGGCCGGATGCCGGTGACCGTCGACCGGTCGGCCAACGGCCGGCCGGCGGAGATGACCAGCGACGGACTACTCACCGCCCTGTCCCACGTGGCCGACCGATACGACTCGATGCCGCCGGCGGTCGGGCCCGCCGAGCCCGTGCTGGAGCTGACGTCGAAAAGGTGAAACCAGCTCGAACGTCGCGAAGGTGACGACTCCGGTCCGGAACATTGGCGCTGAGGCGAGCCCGCCTCCCAGAGCGTCTCTCGTGAGGACCTTAGATGATCAACAGGCGGGACGTGCTGCGGGCAGGCACCGCGGGAGCCCTGGGGGCGGGAATGGTGGGCCTGCTAACACCTCCCGCTGCCGCCGACCCACCCGATGAAGTGGCGGAGCGGGTCAGCCGACGGGACTGGGAGCGGCTGGCACATGCGCTGTCGCCGTGTTCCACCCTCTATCGGCCGGCAGACCCCGGCTATCCGCCCCTGGCGCTCCCGTACAACCATCGGTACGCCGGGATCCATCCCGCCGGGATCGTGGCGTGCGGCAGCACCGGCGACGCCCAGGTGGTGATCCGCTGGGCCCGCGCGGTGGGGCTGCCCGTCGTGCCCCGCTCCGGGCTCGGCCACAACTACGCCGGATACTCCACCACCGACGGCCTGCTGCTCAATATGGCCCGGATGCGCCGGATCGTCGCCACCCCGCAGCCGGCCGCCCGCTCCCAGACCCGGACCTACGGTCCGATCAGGGTCACCCACGGCGCGGGCACCGTCACCGTGGGAGCCGGAGTCACCAACGCCGACCTGCACCCGATGCTGGAGGACCGGGGCATGTTCGTGCCGACCGGCCGCTGCCCCACCGTCGGGGTGGCCGGGCTGGTGCTCGGCGGCGGCATCGGCTTCAGCGACAAAATGTTCGGCCTGACCTGCGACCGGCTGGTCTCGACGACCGTGGTGCTCGCCGACGGCCGCGTCGTGGAGGCCAGTCAGGACACGCACCCCGACCTGTTCTGGGCCTGCCGGGGCGGCGCGGGGAACAACTTCGGCGTCAACACCTCCTTCACCTTCCAGTACGAGCAGTTCCAGGGCAACGTGGGCTTCTACCAGCTGAGCTGGGGCCTGGACTCCGTGGTGCCGGTGATCGCCACCGCGCAACAGATCGCCGTGCACACCCTGCACGACAAGCGGTTCCACCTCCGCGTCGGCATCGGCACCCGCGGGCTCACCACGGACCAGATCCACGCCAACGCCGGCGCCAACGCCATCGGCCAGTTCTACGGCCCCCTGGCGGAGTTGCGTGCCATCCTGGCCCCGCTGCTCGCCATCGGCACGGCCGAGGAACGCGCCCGCAACAACGCGTCTGTCCGTGAGGTCACCCCGGGCCAGGCGAGCGTGCTGCTGAGCGCCACCACGCCGGTGGAGAAGTTCGCCGCCAAGTCGGCGGTGCTGCACACCCACACGCTCCTGACCGATGCCCAGGTCGCTGCCGCCGCCGAACGGCTGCTGGACTGGCCGGGCAGCGGCAACCCGGACGGGGCCGGCTTCGCGATGTTCGCCCTCGGCGGCGAGATCAACCAGGTGCCGCCGGACGCGACGGCGTTCGTACACCGGAACGGCGTGTTCATCCTCGCCGCCGAAACCTCCTGGGCCGACTACGACCCGCCCTGCGTCGCCACGGCGAATCTGCGTTGGCTCCGCGACTTCTACGACGCGATCTTCGGTGGCACGCCGCCCCGGCACTCCTACCAGAACTTCCCCGATCCGACGCTGCCGGACTGGCGGCGGGCCTACTACGGCGCGAACTACGACCGGCTGGTCCGGGTGAAGCGCACATACGACCCGACCGACTTCTTCCGCTATCCGCAGGGGATAAACACCTGACGTTCCCGAACCGACGCGGTAATCTCCGCCGCCATGGTGCATACCCGACCGATCGAACCACCCACCGCGCCGCTCACCGACGGCACGGTTGCGCTGAGACCCCGGCGGGAGCCCGACCTCGCCGCGATCGCCGAGGCCAGCCACGACCCGGAGATCCGCCGCTGGCTGGACGACGAACCGATGGACGCGCAGGCGCGCCGCGGCTGGGTGGCGCGGGGCGAGGAGCTATGGCGCAGCGGAAAGGCCGCCCCGCTGGTGATCGCGGACGCCGTGACCGACGAGCCGGTCGGCAGCATCAACCTTCAGTTCCGCAGCGACACGGAGGCCACCGTCGCGTACGGGGTGTTCCCGCAGTGCCGGGGGCGGGGCATCGCCCCGAGGGCTGTCCGGCTGCTGGCCCACTGGGCCTTGTCTGACCTCAAGCTGGAGCGGGTGATCCTGGAGGCGGACGTGCGGAACACCGCCTCGATCCGGGTCGCCGAGAAGTGCGGCTTCCACCGGCTCGACACCCGCAGCGAGACGGCGGCGGGCGACGGGCAGCAAAGCATCGCCGTCTTCGCGCTTTACGACTCCGTTCCGGGGTGATGTCGGCATCAGGGCTCAGGCTTCCTGCCGCCGCTCGATGATGTCGGCGCGGACCCGGGCGGGCGGTGGACCGGCTGTTGAGCCACGCTTTGGAGCTGATGGCGCAGACGATTCAGCGGCCCCCAGGAGCCGGGCGGCTGAGTCGCTTGCGACGTCAGCTCCGAAGGCACCACCGCAGTGAACACGCCCGGCCGGGCCAGCCAGTTGCCGGAGGCACGACCGCCGATCCGGATGGCGGCGCGGATCAGCCCGGCTCGGACGGAGGGGCGGGCGCCACGGCCAGGGCGAGGGTGAGGTCGAGGACGGTGGCCGGGTCGTGCAGCCGGTCGCCGTACAACTCGCGCAGCTTGCCCATCCGGTAACGGACGGTCTGCGGGTGCACGAACAGGTCGGCGGCCACGTCGTCGCGGCGGCCCTGATGCAGCAGCCACGAGCGCAGCGTCTCGGCGAGCCGGTGCGCGGTGGCCGGGGGCAGCGACGCCAGCGGGCGCAGCGCCTGTGCGCGCAGGTCGGCCAGCCCCTCCGGGTCCATGCTGAGCAGCAGCTCCGCCAAGTGCTGCTCGGTGTCGACCGGCCCGGCGTCCGGCTCGCCGAGACCCAGCGCCAGGGCCCGGGTGGCCCGCTGGTAGGAGGTGGCGACCCGATGCCACGGCCGGGCCGGCCCGAGCACCGACCGGCGCCGGGGCAGCAGCCGGGTGAGCTGGCGGCGTCGGCCGCCGTGCATGTCCGGCACCAGGAGTACGGCCAACTCCTCGGCCTGGTTCATCCCGGGCAGGTCCTCGCCGCTCTCCAGCGTGTGCGGGCTGAGCAGGGCGAGCACCGCGCGCAGGTGATGGCGGGGCAGCAGAACGACCGTCAACGTCTGCGGCAGCGGCCAGTCGGCCCGCTCGGCGCTGCGACGTAGGCTGTCCTCCGGCTCCCCGGCCAGCAACTGCTGGGTGAGGCGTTCCAGGTTGCGCCGCCGGGCCCGCCCGGCGCTGGCCAGCTCGTCGGCGTGCCCGGCGACGCTGGCCGCCGACAGCTCGTCGATGTACGCGAACATCAGCTCGGCGAACTCGGCTACTGTTCCCGCGGCCAGCCCGCTGCGTACGGTGGTGGTGGAAACCTCCCGCCACGACACCCGCGCCCCCACCCGGTACGCGGCCAACAGCGCGTCCATGCTCCGCCCGGAGCGGGCCTCGCCGCTGCCCAACGCGTACGCGGCCTCCAGCGCGGGGGTCAGCGGGGTGCTCGGGTCGGCGGACTGCGACCCCTCGATGAGCTGCAGGAACGTGCCGAGAGCGATGCGGACCGCGTTCTCGATCTTGTCGCGCATCGCGCCGGTGAGCGCACCCGAGTAGGCGGGTACCTCGGCGATGATGGCGCTGACCGTCCGCTCCGCCACCACCGGAAGGTGGTCGCGGAGTCGGGAGGCGACCCGTTCGTCCAGTTCGAGATGGGCCGCACGGGGCGCTGCCCACGAATCCTCCGACATCCTTGTTCTCTCCGCACAAAAAACCGTGACCATTTCACCTTAGCCGGACAAGATGTTATGCGATCAGGTAGCCACCCTGGTCACATGACCACAACCGTCCGCCCGAAGGCCTCGTTCCGGCACCGGCTGCTGCGGCTGGCCGAAACGGTCACCACACCCGTGCTGCCGGGCGACTACCTCGACATGGTCGCCCCGCTGCGCGCCGGCGCCGCGCTGCGCGGCCGGATCGTCGCGGTACGCGCCGAGACCCGGGACGCGGCGACCGTGGTCATCCAGCCCGGCCGTGGCTGGCGCGGCCACCAGCCCGGCCAGTACGTGCGCCTCGGCGTCGACGTCGACGGCGTACGCCAGTGGCGGGCCTACTCGATCACCTCCGTGCCCGGCGCGACGGACCGCCACATCGCCATCACCGTCAAGGCGATCCCGGACGGCAAGGTCAGCAACCACCTCGTCCGCCACATCCGACCCGGCACGCTCGTCCAGCTCGACCAGGCACAGGGCGACTTCGTACTCCCCGACACCACCCCCGAGCGCGTCCTGTTCCTCACCGCCGGCAGCGGCATCACCCCGGTCATGGGAATGCTCCGCGCCGGCCTGCCCGCCCGGGCCGACGTCGTACTCGTGCACTCGGCACCCACCCGCGACGACGTCATCTTCGGCGCCGAACTGCGGGCGCTCGCCGAGCGCGGCGCGCTGCGGCTGATCGAACGGCACACCGATACCGACGGCCAGCTCGGCGTACCCGAGCTTGACGACCTGGTGCCCGACCACGCCGAGCGGCAGACCTGGGCCTGCGGGCCGGTCGGCCTGCTCGACGCGGTCGAGGCGCACTGGGCCGCCCGCGGCATCGCCGACCGGCTGCACACCGAACGGTTCCGGCCGACCGTGATCTCCGCCGGCGATGGCGGCACGGTCACCTTCACCCGCGCCGACGTGACCATCGAGGCCGACGGCGCCACCCCCATCCTCGACGCCGGCGAGAACGCCGGGGTGCTCATGCCCTCGGGCTGCCGGATGGGGATCTGCTTCGGCTGCGTCGTCCCCCTGCGCCAGGGCGCCGTGCGCGACCTGCGCAACGGCGACCTCACCACCGCCGTCCCCGGAGACGGCGTACTCATCCAGACCTGCGTGTCGGCGGCCGCCGGTACCTGCGACATCGAACTCTGACCTGGAGGCCACCGACATGACCGCGATCCAGAACAAGGCCCGCAACCCGATCGCCCACCTGAGCGCCGAGGACATCGAGATCATCGGCAAGGAGCTGGACGCGATCCGGGACCGGGTCATCGCCGAACGGGGCGAGCGGGACGCGCGGTACATTCGGAAGGTCATCAAAACCCAGCGGACGCTGGAGATCAGCAGCCGGGCGGTGCTGCTCTTCTCACTGTTCCCGCCGGCCTGGATCCTCGGCACCGCCGGCCTCGCCGTCGCCAAGATCCTGGACAACATGGAGATCGGCCACAACGTCCTGCACGGGCAGTGGGACTGGATGCGCGACCCGAAGATTCACTCCACCACCTGGGACTGGGACCACGTCTCCCCGGCCGACCAGTGGAAGCACTCGCACAACGAGCTGCACCACCGCTACACCAACGTGCTCGGCAAGGACAACGACCTCGGGTACGGCATCATGCGGGTCGACGAGGACCAGCCGTGGAGCAAGGGTCACCTCGGCCAGCCGTTCTACAACCTCCTCAACGCCTGCTTCTTCGAGTACGGCATCGCCGCGTACGACCTGGAGCTGGGGCAGAACCTGAAGAACGGCGGGCACAAGACCCCCGAGTTCCGCGCCCGCGCCCGCGCGGTCGGCCGTAAGATCCGCCGCCAGGTGCTCAAGGACTACATCGTGCACCCGCTGCTGTCCGGCCCGTCGTTCCTCACCACCCTGGCCGCCACCTTCACCGCGAATCTGATCCGCAACGTGTGGAGCCACTCGGTGATCATGTGCGGGCACTTCCCCAGCGGGGTGGAGACCTTCGAGAAGACCTCCATCGAGGGCGAGACCAAGGGCGAGTGGTACCTGCGGCAGATGCTCGGCTCGGCCAACATCAGCGGCAGCCGGCTGCTGCACATCATGGCCGGCAACCTGTCGCACCAGATCGAGCACCACCTCTTCCCCGACCTGCCCAGCAACCGCTACCGGGAGATCGCCCCCGAGGTCCGGGCGCTCTTCGACCGGTACGGGCTGAAGTACACCACCGGTTCGCTGCCCAAGCAGGTCGCCTCCGCCTGGTGGAAGGTCATCCGGCTGTCGTTCCCCAACCGCCGCCGCAAGAACGCCGACTCGGTTACGCCGGCGCTGGTCTCAGCAGGCGCCTGACCGGCGCAGCCTCAGGCGTCCTTCCGCACACAGAACTCGTTGCCGTCGGGATCGGCCAGCACGACGACCCCGTCCCCACCGACCTCGAGTCGAGTGGCTCCGAGGGCGATCAGCCGGCCGACCTCCGCCTGCTGGTCGCCGCCGGCCGGGACGAGGTCGAAACGCTGCCGGTTCCGCACCTTCTTCGGAGCCAGGGGCGGGCCTCCCCACGCGACCTTTGTGCCGCCGTGCGGTGACTGGATCGCGGTCTCCTCGTCCTGATCCCACACCAGCGGCCAGCCCAGCGCCTCGCTCCAGAACAGACCGACCTCCCGGGTGCCGTCGCACGCCACCTCCCCGAGCAGGCCGCACCCGGCGAGGTAGGCGTTGCCCGGCTCGATCACGCAGAACTCGTTGCCCTCGGGGTCGGCCAGAACGACATGCCCCTCCTCGGGGCGCTGCCCGACGTCGAGGTGGCCACCGCCGAGTTCGAGCGCCGCGGCCACGATGTGCTGCTGGTCGGCGAGGCTGGTGCTGGTCAGGTGCAGATGCAACCGGCGGCTCTGCCCCACCTGCTCCGCGCGGCCCGGGGCGAACCGGAGGCCGAGCTGGGTGTCGTCGCCGGGCAGGAAGGCAGCCCCACCCGCGTCCTCGACGACCTCCCGGCCGAGCATGCCGGCCCAGAACCGCGCCACCCGCGCCGGGTCGTGCGCATCGAAGGTCACCGCCAACAGTCGCGAGATCATCATCCGACCGTAGACACGGGCCAGCAAGACAACAAGGCGTTTAAAACCGGTGGGCGGCACCGCCATGATCGGCTACCCTCCCGGCATGCAGATCAGGCGCAACACCGCCGCAGCCGCGCGAGCTTCCCGCTCGCCGGTTGCCGCCGCCTGATCCGTACCTCATTTCTCGCCGGCGACCGGAAACGGTCCGCCGGCGTCGCCGTCTCACGCCACCGCACGCGCGGCGGACCCTTTCCGGTCGCACCCGACCCGGAAGGCCCGCCATGACACCCGACCAGATCGTCCACACCTTCCTCGACCACTACCGCCACCGCGACCACCGGGACGCGCCGGAGAGCCCGCTGATCCCACCGCCCGGCGACCCGGTGCTCTTCACCACCTCCGGCATGCACCCGCTCACCCCGTACCTCCTGGGCCGCCCCCACCCCGGCGGCCGGCGACTGGTCAACGTGCAACGCTGCCTGCGCACCACCGACCTGGACGAGGTCGGCGACCCCACCCACCTCACCGTCTTCCACATGCTCGGCTCCTGGTCGCTCGGCGACTACGACATCGCCACCAGCCTCCGCTGGGGCTTCGAACTGCTCACCGAGGGCTTCGGCATCGACCCCGGACGGCTGCACGCGACCGTCTTCGGCGGCGACGACCAGATCGGCCCGGACGAGACCTCCCGGGCCACGTGGACGGAACTGGGCGTACCGGTCGAGGCGAACCGCGCGGACAACTGGTGGTCCAACGGCCCGACCGGCCCCTGCGGACCCGACTCGGAGATCTTCGTCTGGACCGGAAACGGGCTGCCGCCAACCGGCACACCCAGCGGCGACGACCGCTGGATGGAAGTCTGGAACCACGTACAGATGCGCTACCACCGACACGACGACGGCCGCCTCACCCCGCTGCCGATGTCCAGCATCGACACCGGCATGGGGCTGGAACGCCTGGAAATGGTGCTGCGCGGCGACCGGTCCGTCTTCGAGGGCGACGGGCTGCGGCCGTGGGTGGACGCGGTCCGCGACCGATGGCCACTGCACGGCCCGGACCTGCGGATCGTCGCGGACCACCTGCGCTCCGCCGTGGTGGTGCTCGGCGACGGCGTACGCCCCGGCAACACCGGACGCGGGTACGTACTGCGCCGGCTGATCCGGCGGGCGCTCACCGTGCTGTGGCGCGACGACCCGACCCGCGGCCTGACCGACCTGCCCGTCGACGCGTACGCGGACACGCTGCGCCGATTCCGGCAGCGGGCGGAGGTGGGGCCGCTGCGCGCGGTGCTGCTGGACGAGGAGCGGCGCTTTCGCGAGCTGCTGCGCCGGGGCCGCCCGGTCGTTGACCGGCTACGCGGGCGCGGGCCGCTTACCGAGCGCGACTACCACTGGCTGCACGACACCCACGGGCTGCCCCGCGACCTGGTCGACGGCCTGCTCGCCGAGACGAGCTGACCCGAGCAAAGGACACGGGAAGGTAACTAGGGGGTACAAGGTCGGTGAAGATCGTTAGCGTCGATGCCTAACCGGACGGCGTCGTCTGGAGTTAGGTGGAGGACAAATGAACCTTCGGAGGAGGGTGGTGTCGCCCGTCGCGGCGGCCGGTGCACTGGCCATCATGACGAGCCTCACCGCGGGCGCCTTGCCCGCAGCGGCCCAGGCCGCCCCGGCGTCCGCGGCAGCTGGCGTCACCAATGAGCAAAACCCGCGCGTCCCCGCAGGGGCGCTGTGGACGGAAGAATACTTCAGCTCCTCGGACGGCAGCGACGTCGAGCTGCACGCCGACGTGCTCCGCCCGGCACACCTGCCGGCGGACGCGAAGACACCGGTGATCCTGTCGGTGGGCCCGTACTTCGGTCACGCGGGGGAGACCGCTCCCGCCGGTTTCAAGCAGACCGGGCCGTCGGCGCGTTTCCAGGACTTCATCGACGGCGCGCGGCTCATGGAGCGCGGATACAGCTTCGTGATGGTCGACCTGCGCGGCTTCGGCGGCAGCACCGGCTGCCTCGACTTCATCGGCCCCGGGGAGCAGGCCGACATCAAGGCGGCCGTCGAGTGGGCGGCGAGCCAGCCATGGTCGACCGGCAAGGTGGGCATGTACGGCAAGTCGTACGACGCCAACACCGGCCTGGCGGCCAACACCCTCAAGCTCAAGCCGCTGAAGGCGATCGTCTCTCAGGAACCGACCTGGAACAGGTACAACTACCTGTACAGCAACGGCGTGCCGCGCTCCAACGTGCTCAGCACCCCGCGCAGCTACTACTCGATCGCCACCATGGCCCCGCTCGCCGACGACACCGACCACTACAGGGCGAACGCGGCGTACGAGAAGAGCCACCCCGAGTGCGAGACTGACAACATCACCAACACCCAGAACCCCGACCCGAAGTCGGACTTCTGGCGTGCCCGTGACTTCGCCTCCCGCGCCGCCGGCTCCCAGACGCCGCTGTTCGTCACCTCGGGCTTCATCGAGGACAACACCAAGCCCGAGCAGATGCAGCAGTACCTGGCCAACCACCACGGCCCGCAGCGCGGCTGGATCGGCCAGTGGGAACACGTACGCGGCAACGACACCACCGCCCAGGGCCGGCTCAAGATGGGCCGGGCCGGCTGGTTCGACGAGGTCCTGCGCTTCTACGACCAGTACCTGCGCGACATCAAGCCGACGGTGATCGACCCGGCGTTCTCCCTGGAGGACAGCCTCGGCAACTGGCGCGCCCAGCCGACCTGGCCGATGACCAGCGACGCGTACAAGGTGCGGCTGGAGCCCGGGCAGTACGTCGACAACGGCAGCCGGACGCAGACGGCCGCCCGGTTGATGGCGGAGCCGGAGTCCCAGGGCCTGGACATCGAGTACGCGACGGAGACCGACTCGCTGTCGGCTGACCAGCCTGGTCTGCTCGCCGCCGACACCCCCGCTAACAGCTACTGGAACTGGTCCACGCCCGCGTCCCAGCAGGTGCGGATCACGGGCAGCCCGGAGATCAGGCTGATGACCCGGGGCCAGGGCAACGCCTGGGTACGGATGTGGGACGTCGCTCCGGACGGCAAGGCGACCATGTTCAACGAGGCCGTCGGCGCGCTCAATCACAGTGGGTCAACGTCGCTCGAACTGAAGGCGACGGACTGGACCTTCGAGCCCGGGCACCGGCTGGGCGTCCAGATCGGCACCGTCGGCTCGACCGGCTGGCGGGCCGTAGCCTCGGGCGAGACGATCACCGTCACCGACGCGCACCTCTCGCTGGAGGTGCAGGACCCGCGGTTCGACTCGCCGACCCAGGGCGACCGCTCGCCGTACCTGGACACGTACCTGAGGGCGAACACCACCACCCTCACCAAGGTGGGCACCGGCACCTTCCCGCTGGGCGTCACCCGGAAGGGCTGATCGCTGAGGGTCGCAACGTAGGAATGACCAAGCGCCTGCCCGGCACCCGCCTACGCGGGTGCCGGGCAGCCCGTTACAGTCGGGGTGCAGAGCGCCAGGGGGAGATATGCGCGAGCACTCGACGCAGGCAGACATCGAACCTCCGGTACCGAACCGCCCATGGGCTGCCTCGGCGTTGCGGTTCGCCGTTGAATCGGTCGCCTGGGTGGCCACCCCGTGGGCGCTGTCCGGGGTCTCGATTCCGCTGGCCGTCGCGGCGGTGGTGGTCCTTATCGGACTGCCGACCATCTTCGCCACGCCGGGCGACAAGGCACACGTGCTTGTTTCGGTGCCCGGCTACGTCACGATCGGGATGGTGGTGCTGCAGATGGCGGCTGCGGCGGTGGCGTCCTGGATCGCCTGGCCGACCGTGGTCGCGAGCATCGTGTCCGTGCTCGTGGCCGCCACCATCGTGGCGGAACTCCCGCGCTGGCGGTGGCTCCTGGTCCACCCGCCCACCAAGCGCGGATGACTTCGAGCGCAACAGTCAGTAGGGGCAGCATCGAGAACGGCGTCAAGTTTCGCTTGGCACGGTAGGTCCGGTGGCGGTCCGCTCCCCCTCAGAGCAGGTCGGCAGCAGACGGGATGCAGATGGTCCGTGTCGGGGGGACACACCTTGATGCCTGGCCCTACCATAGGCCACTATGTCGTCTCTGAATGTCCCCCTCGCCTCCGAATTTACGGACGCTGCGCAAGCGTGGGGAAGTCTTATCGGGGGAATTGGATCAATGCTCGCCGTGATCGTTGCGACCTCGCTCCTGCTCCATGAGATGCGAACACGCCGCAAGGCTGAGGAAGATCTAGCTGCCGCGCGGGAGGAGTTGCACACTGATCGCCGCTTGCGCTTTCATCCGATCGTCGTATTTGACCAGGGGCCTGTAACGGTGCCAGTCAAAAAGCGGAGATTTGGTCGCAGGATCGCCGGAATCAATCCGAAGGCGGTCGAAGAAGCCTTCCCTCCCCAAACTGCAGGCCTGGAAGTAATGGACAGCACCAGGCCGTACGGCTCCATCCGTAATATCGGTGCGGGCCCGGCGCTAGATGTTCGAGTCTGGTGGGTGGCGGAGAGGCTGCACTTCGGCGACGATGTCTTTATGGTTGACTCCGCTAAGCTGATAGAGCCGAAATTCAGCGAGGGTTTCAACGATCTTCCAGCCGTTCCGTCAATTTTTGGGACTGACGACAGTGCGGAAATGACCCGTATACCAACATTTCTGATTGCCGACTTCGACCAAAAGATAACAAGGGTTGAGGGCGTTTTAAGGATCACGTATTCGGACATCTTTGGCAATCATCTGGAGACCCGACAATTAGTGCGAATGTTTGTCGAAAGAGATGGAGGTGAGCCGGATCTCTTGGTGACGTTTGCTGATCTGCTGGTGCTGCCCTCGCCGAGGAATGATGGCGTTGCCCCCACTCAAGGGCGGGCCAGCAAGGCTCTGCCCGCTGTGGCGAAATTGCAAGGGTTTGAGTGCGACCAGATCGGGGGCGACTGACGCGGCAAAGGCGAAGGTTGCTGAACGGTGCCGAACCTGTCAGTAACGTCAGTCGAGGATGGAATGCTGCCAGCGTGCCGAGCAGATCCCAGTAGCCATCTTTGACCACGATGCCAGGTGCAGCAGCAGCTCAGAGGCCGAGCCGACCGCTTCGATCGCCTATGCCCCCGGCATGCGGCGCCGTGGTCGTTGCTCATCTGCCCTCCCTGTGCCGGTGAGTCCGTCTGTCCGAAGGCTGTAGACGATAGACGTTAATTCCTGTTGGGACCGCGAATCGCGAGGGCAGGGGGAGTGAGGTTCCCGGAGCACACGGTGACGCGGCCAGAACATATGCGGTGTACCGTCCGAGTGGTGGCTGGCCAGTCTGCGGACTGGCTCCGCAGTCCCAGTCCTCCACCTGGGAAGCAGGCGAAGGTATGGCTAGGAAGACCGACACGATCGGTGCCCGGATCCGGTACTGGAGGATGCGCCGTGGCGGGATGAGTCAAGCCGTCCTCGCTGGGCTGGCGGGCGTCAGTCAGTCGTATATCTCGCAGGTCGAGTCTGGGCGCAAGACCATCGACCGTCGCTCCACTCTGGTGGCGATTGCCGCCGCGCTGCAGGTCACGGTGGCTGACCTGCTCGGTCAAGGCACGGAACCCGGTGACCCGGCCCGGGAGCGCGCCGCCGAGTGCGTACCGGCGATCTGGTCCGCTCTCATCGAGATCGAGGATGGCGAGCGGAGGCCGTTGACCCGGACCAGGGATGAGCTGGCCGCCGACATCGCCCGCAGCGACCAGCTCCGCACCCGCTCCAACTATCCGGCGATGGCCCGGTTGCTCCCCGGCCTTCTGTTGGAGGCTGCCGCTGTCGAGGGGACCGTGTTTGCCCAGGTGGCGTACCAGGCTTCGGCATGCCTCCGGCATCTTGGGTACCGGCACCTGGCGCTCAACGCCGCGCGGGTCGCGATGGTCGCAGCCGAGAACGTCGAGGATCCGGCGTGGCTGGGGGCGTCCCGATTCGCGTACACGCAGAGCCTGCCGATCGAGGCCGCGTCGTTGGCCGCACGGGCCGCCGACCGGTCGCTGGCTGAGCTTCAGGCAGCCGCCGCCGACGAGCGGGTTCGGCAGATGCTCGGCCAACTGCACCTCTCGGCCGCACTAACCTCGACGGTGAGCGGGCGGCCGGACGTCGCTCGCGACCACCTCGCGGAGGCGGCCCGTGAGGCGGCGACCCTCGGGGATCCGCCAGACGGTGCCGGGTTCAACGGCTGCGGGTTCGGCACCACAAACGTGGGATTGTGGGAGATGTCCATCGCGGCCGAGCTGGGTGAGTCCGGCCGGGTGATCGAGCTGTCCCGAACGGTACGGCCGCAGATTCTCGCCGCGTCGATTCGCCAAATGTCGTACTGGCTGGACCTCGGTCGGGCGCTGGCCGAGTCCGGCCGCCGGGATGCTGAGGCACTGGTGGCGTTCGTGCGGGCGGAGCAGGCCGCGCCGGTGCCGTTCGTGTTGAATCCTCTTGCCCAGGATGCCGTCGTGGCGATGGCGCAGCGGGCGAAGCGTCGCGCCGTTCCGAAGGAACTTCACCTGCTGGCCGGCCGGTTGGGCATCAACCTGGCGCCATAACCAGCGGTAATTTCGCCATTACCGATCGGCCCTAGTGTCCGGTTCGGGTGAGGCATTCGCCTCCCTTGGCCGGGTGCGGCGGCGTCTCATGGGCTGGCCGTCGCGCCCCTACCAGTGGAGGTGGGGATGGGCGGTCGGGACGACGCCGCCAGGCTGAGCACGGGCAAGCAGATCCAGGCGGCTGAGCAAGAGGCGGCGCGGCGGCGGCTCCTCGCCCTGGCCGAAGCGGCTCGGATACCGGTCGATGAGATCACGCGGGCGGTGCCGGACCGGCAGTGGCGCCGCTCCACCAGCAGCGCCGGTTGCGATGACCTCTCGACACCACGCACACAGCGCGTCTCGTACGAGGAATACCTGCTCGCGACCGCCCTGACGCTCGCTCGGCGGCACCGGCCGGTCTGGTCCTGGCGGAACTGGCGGCGGATGTGCCGGTGCGGTGGCGAACTGCCCTGCCACACCCGTCACCGGATCCCGATCAACCGGGGCCACTGGCCGCAGGGGGAGATCCAGTGAACGACGAGCAGGAGCAGGTGATCCTCGCGGTGCACGTTCGTGGGCTGGACTGGATGTGTGTCGGGTGTCGGGGGTGGTGGGCGCGGCTGGCTCCGTACCCGTGTTGGCGGGTGGGGTGGGCGACCAGCCGGCGGGTCCGGACGATCATCGCGTGCTGCCTGGGGGTTCCGGCATGACGACGCACGGGCCGGTGTTGCCGATCTGGACCTGCGGCGGGTGCGGGGCGCCGTGGCCGTGCGCGACGCGTCGGCGGGAGCTGCGGGCGGAGTTCGAGGGTGCGCCGGTCTCGCTGGCGGTCTACATGGGGGCGCAGTTCGTGCGCGCGGCCGAGGATTTGACCTGGGCGTCCGCCGGTACGCTGCATCGGCGTTTCCTCGGTTGGATGCGGTGAGCATGCTGCGGCCGGGCGATGAGAAGTTCCACTACAGCGACGGCTCGCACCGGTGGATCCCGCCCGGCCCGGACTACGACCAGGAGGTCTGGGACGAGCAGGTACGCCAGCACAAGCAGGGCCACCTGCGCAACGAGCGTCCGAAGGTACGCATTCAGCGTCTTGTCTGATGCCAGTGCCCCGAGTGAACATGTAAGCGCCGGGACCGCTCAGAAAGCAGGGGGTCAGGTTCTGTCAAGGGTGGATCACGGTGACCACCGGGCGACGAGCCCGAAGTATTCGCCGATGGGACCGGTCAGTTCGTCGGGTGGGGGCCCTCGGTGAACACGGTGGCGTGGTCGGCGGCCCACTGACGGAACGTTCGCGCTGGCCTTGCGAGAAGGTCGGACACCGTCGAGGTGACGTATGCCGGGCGTCCCATCGTGGCGTTCCATGCGGCCAGGAGCATGTCCACCGCCGGGCGCGCGGCTTCTGGGGTTTCGCGTCGGAACTCGTCGGGCGGCATTTCCTCGAACGTTAACTGGCGGCCCAGGGCGTCTCCGATGATGCTTACCTGTTCGGCCTGAGTGAGTGACTCGGGGCCGGTCAGGACGTAGTCGCCGCCGGCGTGTCCGTCCTCGCACAGGGTCCGCGCGATGACCGCGGCCACGTCTCGATCGTCGACGGGGGCCGTCTCGGCCGCGCCGTACGGCCACCGGACCACGCCGTCGCCACGGATAGCGGCGGCCCACCAGAGCAGGGCGTTTGACGCGAACATCCCCGGCCGGATGATCGTTGAGTCGAGCCCGGTGGCCGCGATGAGCCGCTCGATCTCGGCGTGCAGCGCCGCCATCGGGTTCGGTTGCTGGAAGAACGGGTGCGGGGTCCGGTGCGGTGCGGACAGGTAGACGACCCGCTGTGTGTGGGCGGCCAGCCGGTCGACGACGGCCGCCGCAGTCTGCGGCGGGGCGGTCCAGACGAAGAAGACCGTACTGATGGCGTGTAGCGCGGCGTCGAGCGATTCGGGCACGGTGAGATCGCCGGTGACGATCTCGACGTTGGTGGGCAGTGCCGCAGCCGACTCGGAGCGGCGCACGAGGGCGCGGACCGGCACGCCCGCGTCGGTCAGCAGGTCGATGACGGCGCGTCCGACCCGGCCGGTCGCCCCGGTGACAAGCACCGGAGGTCCTCCTGTAGGTGTCATGGCAGCCTCATCGTCGTTGACGGAGTGCAGCGGGTGTCCGTCGGTTCCATGACCCTCATTGAATCGTCACCGAGTTAAAAATGCAACCCGGTAATGAATGTTACTCTGGCAAGGTGATCGAGCCGGTCGGGCTGCGGGCCCGCAAGAAGGTACGAACCCGGGACGCGATCGCTGATGCGGCGATTTCAATGTTCCTGGCGCGTGGGTTCGACCAGGTGTCGGTGTCCGACATCGCCGCGATGGCCGAGGTGTCGAAACCGACCCTGTTCCGCTACTTCGCGACGAAGGAAGACCTGGTCCTGCACCGGTTCGCGGACCACCACGGTGAGGCCGCACGCGTGGTACGCGACCGTCGGCCCGACATCACGCCGATGAGGGCGCTGCACCGGCATTTCCGGGCCGGTCTCGATCGCTTCGAGCCGGTCACCGGCCTCAACGATCATCCCGAGGTGGTGGCGTTTCACCGGCTGGTGTTCACCACACCAAGCCTGGCGGGACGGCTCATGCAGTACATGCTCGACGATGAGGGCGCGCTGGCCGCCGCCCTCGGGCCGGGTATCGGGGCCCGGCTGCAGGCCGCCCAGGTGATCGCGGTTCAACGCGTACTGGCCCGGACCAACTGGCAGAAGATCGCCGACGGGCGGACCGCGCAGGATGTTCAACTCGAGGCGGTCGCCGACGCGAACCAGGCCTTCGCCCAACTGTGCCATGGAACGGACAGTTCCTAGCCCGCTGCGGCGGAACACTCGGGCCAGCGCCGCCGAGGAATGCGCCAACTCGCTGAGACGAATACGCCGCCAACCCGTTGAGACGGCCTGGCAAGGCGCAGGCGCAGCGGTGCGGTCGGGGACGTGCCCTTGTCGGCGCCCCTCGTTGGTTCAGTGACCGGGCCGGCGTGGGCGCAGGCCGTTGAGGGCGGTGGTGACGACACGGCTGGCGTAGTCGGCGGTGAGCGGCCCGCTACGGTGCAGCCATCGATTCTGCACCGGCCCCCAGATCATCTCCACGGCCACGTCGAGGTCGATGTCCTCGGCGATTTGTCCGGCCTGCTGAGCGCTGCGCAGTCGTTGCCGTTTGAGTTCCTTCATCGGCCCGTCGAGCCGTTCGGCGTAGGCAGCCGCCAGCTCGGGGTCGTGCGTGATCTCGGTGGCCAGTGCGCGCATCGGTTGGTCGTACCGGGGGTCGTTCAACTCCGCGACGGTGGCGCGTAGCACCGCTGTCAGGTCGGCCTCCAGGTCGCCGGTGTCGGGCAGCGCTGCGGGCTCGCCGTCGCTGCCCTCGCTGAGCATCAGGAACGCGTCGAAAAGGATGGTGCCCTTGGACGGCCACCAGCGGTAGATGGTCTGCTTGCCGACGCCGGCTCGCGCGGCGATGCCTTCGATGCTGAGTTTGGCGTACCCGACCTCCTGCACCAGCTCGAACGCCGCCGTGAGGATGGCCCGTCGGGAGGTTTCCTTGCGGCGGGCCGCGTTGGCGGGGGTTTTGCGCTGCGTCGTCACGTGACCAACATACCGGAAACTAGACGGACCGTCTCGTCTTGACGCGGAGATTCTGATCGCCTACGGTTCGAGGCAACAGCGAGACGGACCGTATCGTCTCGCCGCGACGCACGGGAGGCCCCGAATATGCGCACCTCATCCAGCACTGCTCCGCGTACCTGGTTCATCACCGGCGCCAGCCGCGGTCTCGGCCGCGCATTCACCCTGGCCGCGCTCGAACGCGGTGACCGGGTGGTCGCCGCTGCCCGGACCATCAGCGCAGGCGACTTCGACGAGGGTCACCGTGACCGGCTGCTGGCCCTGACGCTGGACGTGACCGACCGGGCGGCGGTCTTCGCCGCTGTGGCCACCGCGGTCGAGCATTTCGGGCGGCTCGACATCGTCGTCAACAACGCCGGCACCATGTCCATGGGCATGATCGAAGAGTTCACCGAGGCTGGGGCGCGGGCCCAGTTCGAGGTCAACTTCTTCGGCGCGTTGTGGGTCAGCCAGGCCGTGCTGCCGCACCTACGCGCCCAACGGGCCGGCCACATTGTGCAGATCTCCAGCATCGCCGCACTCGGCGGCTTCCCGAGCACCGGGATGTACAGCGCGAGCAAGTTCGCCTTGGAAGGCATGAGCGAGGCCCTGGCGATGGAGGCGGCGGCCTTCGGCGTCAAGGTCAGCATCGTGCAGCCCGGTGGTTACTGGACCGACCTCTACACGAGCATGACGTCCACTATGCCCATTGAGGCGTACGGGCCGCTGCGCGCCGAACTGGAGCGGCAGTGGGCGGAAGGCTCGATCGACAGCGAACCCCGGCTGGCCGCCGAGGCGGTGCTGAAGCTGGTCGACAGCGACGAGCCCCCGCTGCGGCTCCTGCTCGGCAGCATGGTCTACGACCTGGCGTTCGACATCTCGCGCCGACGAATGGACACCTGGGCGGGCTGGGAGCAGGTCAGCCGGGCCGCGGAGCGGGCCGTCCCCGCGCCGTTCGCCCATCACCATTCCTGACCAGACCTGGCCGGTGACGCCAGTGCTCGACCGTCTGCCGTCCGGGCCGTGCCCTGCATGAGCGGGCCGCGGTCGAGGCGGACTTCCTGTCGCTGGGCCTTGACGAATGGTCATCGCCCCGGCGGCGTAGTGGGGTCGGTGCGCTGGCGAGCCGGCTCGGCAGCGTCGGCTGGTGTGGTGGGGCGCTGGTACGGGGCGGTCATCACACCGTCGGGGTCCAGTCGGTCGAGGATCGCGTCAGTGATCTTGGCCAGCTGCGTAACCTGCTCCGGCGAGAGCACCTCGAACACGTGGTGCTGGACGTTGGCGACATGCCCGGGCGCGGATGCGACCAGCTTCTGCCAGCCCGCCTCGGTCAGCCGGGCGTTGGTGGCCCGCCCGTCCTCGGGGCAGGGGAATCGCTCTACCAGGTTACGGTCCTCCATCCGCCGGACCGCGTGGGACAGCCGTGGCAGGGTGGCGTTCGTGCGTGCGGCGAGGGCGGTCATCCGCAGCGTGCGTTCGGGCGCCTCCGACAGCATCGCGAGCACCATGTACTCGAAGTGGGTCAGCCCGGCGTCACGGCGCAGCTGCGAGTCCAGGGCGCCGGGGAGCAGCTCCGCCACGGCGACCAGCCGCACCCATGTCGCCAACTGTTCGCTGGTCAACCACTGCATGCTCATCCTCACACTCTACCGAAATAGTTGACGGGGCAAGTAAATCTGCTTACGGTGTTACTTGAAGTTTCAACTATCCGCTTCGAAAGGAATTCCCATGGCGCACATCTCGATCATCGGCACCGGCAACATGGGCCAGGCCATCTCCAGCGTCGTCACCAGGGGCGGCAACACCGCCGAACTACTCGGGAGGGCCGACGCCGACAAGCCGGTCACCGGCGACATTGTCGTCCTCGCGGTTCCTTACCCGGCCATCGATCAGGTGCTCGCCGAGCGTGCTGAGCAGCTCAAGGGCAAGATCGTCGTCGACATCACCAACCCGGTGAACTTCGAGACCTTCGACTCCCTCACCGTCCCCGCCGACAGCTCGGCCACTGCCGAGATCGCCGGCAAGCTGCGGGGATCGCGGGTGCTCAAGGCGTTCAACACCACCTTTGCCGGCACGCTTGCCGCCGGCACCGTCGGCCCGTTGACCACGACCGTCCTGGTCGCTGGCGATGACGCGGACGCCAAGGCCACCCTCATCGACGTGATCCGCGCAGCCGGTCTGCAGGCCATCGACGCCGGTGCGCTCAAGCGGGCCCGGGAGCTGGAGGCCCTCGGCTTCCTGCAGATCAGTCTTGCCGCGAACGAGAAGGTCTCCTGGACCGGCGGCTTCGGCGTCGTAGCCTGACCCGCCTGGACGCCATCCCCGCCGCGTTGGCCCGCGGACGCCGGCTTCCAGGACAGCAGCCGGCGCCCGCGACGCCAGCAACCATCCCCGAGGAGAACTCGATGACCAATCACGCCACCGCAGCCGCTGACGCGCTCATCCCCGCTCAGCACCCGTTCGCCGCGCACCTGCGGCGGGCCGCCACCCTCGAGAAGGCTCAACGGCACCGGCCGTGGACGTCGGCCGACGGGCCGCTGCCCGCGCTCTACCTCAGCCACGGCGCCCCGATGCTGTTCGAAATGACCGACTGGATGACCCAGCTGCACACCTGGGCCCGGGCCCTACCCAGACCGCGGGCGATCCTGATCGTCTCCGCGCACTGGGAGTCCGCGCCGCTGAGCATCACCAGCACGAAGCCAGTCGATCTGGTCTACGACTTCGGCGGCTTCCACCCGATGTACTACCAGATGCGCTACGACACCCCACCCGCCGTGGACCTGGCCCAGCAGGTCGTCGCGCTGATGCCGGACACGGAGCAGGTCCACGAGCACCGCAGCCGCGGCCTGGACCACGGCGCCTGGGTGCCGCTGAAGATCATGTACCCGGACGCGGACATCCCGGTGTTGCAGCTGAGCATGCCCACCCATGACCCGGAACGGCTGATGGCGCTGGGCCGGCGGCTCAGGACGCTTCGTGAGTCTGGAGTGCTGGTGATCGGGTCGGGCTACATGACTCACGGGCTGCCGTTCCTCGACTGGCGGAACCCCGACAAGGTGCCCGGCTGGTCGGCTGACTTCGACCACTGGGCTGCCGGGGCGCTGGCCCGCGGCGACGTCGACGAGCTTGCCCGGTTCCGCTCCAGCGCCCCGGGCATGCCCTACGCCCACCCCACCGTCGAGCACTTCACCCCGCTGTTCGTCACCCTCGGCGCCGCCACCGATCCCACCGCAGCACCGACCACCACCATTGACGGCTTTGCGATCGGCCTGGCCAAACGGTCGCTGGAGGCCGCCTGACCCGGCCGCCTTCACCGCGCCGGCTTCAGGAGTACGATCCGGCGGCCTGGGTCGCGGTAGGTTGCACTGTCATGGCCACGACCGCGGACGTCCGTGATGAACTCGCCAGCCTCGCCGACCCCCGACGGGCGGCGGAGGTGAGCCGGTTTCTGCAGATGGCCCCGGGGGGGGTACGGCGAGGGTGACCGGGCCATCGGCGTCTCGGTGCCGGAGCAGCGCAGGGTGGCCGGCCGGTTCTGGCGCGACCTGTCGCTGGCGGACACGGTGGTGCTGCTGACGAGCGGCGTGCACGAGGAGCGGCTGACGGCGCTGTTCATCCTGGTGGGCAGGTTCGCCAAGGGGGACGAGGGGGAGCGGGGCAGGATCTTCGAGATCGTCCTGGCCAACACCGATCGCATCAACAACTGGGATCTGGTGGACTCGTCCGCGCCGTACATCGTCGGCCCCTGGCTGATGGACAAGGACCGGAGCGTGCTGGATCGGTTGGCCGAGTCGAGTCTGGTGTGGGACCGGCGGATCGCCGTCATGGCAACGTTCGCCTTCATCAAGGCTGGCGACTTCGATTGGACCTTCCGGCTCGGTGAACGGCTCCTGCGTGACCCGCACGACCTCGTCCACAAGGCGGTGGGCTGGATGTTGCGCGAGGTGGGCAACCGTGACCGGGCTGCGGCGGAGGAGTTCCTGGCCCGCCGTTACCGGGTCATGCCCCGGGTCATGCTGCGGTACGCGATCGAGAAGTTCGAACCGCAACGCCGCAGGGAGTACTGTCCGGTGTGGTCACCTATGATCCGGTGACCACATCGAAGGGGGCCGGATGGAGACGTGGCGTGTGCTGGCCGGGTTCCTCATCCCTCTGGTCATGACCCTCGTCGGCGTCGTCTTGGCCACTAACTTTCGCGGAGCGGCGGAGTGGCATATGCGGCAGTCGATGAGTGCCGCAAGTGTGCTGCGGCGAGTTCCGCCATGGCGCTTGCTACCGGACCCCGATCACGACCGGCGCCTGGCACGTTTCGTCCTGCTGGACCGAGCGCTTGGCGTGCTTTTCACTGCCGCCGGCCCAATTCTCCTGGTCTTCCACTGCTACCTCATTTTCACTGATGAGCAGGCCTTTTCGCATCGATGAGAAAGCCGCGTTCGGGAGAGGCGGAGGCAACAGGACGGCGCCGGGCCCGAACCGGACCCGGCGCCTACGCTCCGATCGATCAGGCGGAGTAGTAGCGGATGGTGTTGTACAGGTCAGCCACCTGGTTGCCGTAGTACGGCGAGAACATGTACTGCGGCATGGTGGTGTACTTGAAGTCGTTGTGCCCGTTGAGGTAGCCCCAGTTGCCGTCGAAGGCCATCAGCCAGCCGCCGCCGGAGGACCCACCGGTCATGTAGTTGACCATGTAGATGGTGCCGCCGCCACCGTCGTAGGTGGAACCGTTCTCGGCGGTGAGCACCTCACCGTTGAACGGGGACGCGGCCGGGTAACCGAAGGCGTAGTCGTACTGGCCGATCGGGAAGTTCCAGGCGATGCCCTGGCCGCCGAAGTAGTCGGCGATCCGCCAGCCGCCGTTGCGGGCCATCACCGCCGACCCGACGTCGTTGGCGAAATCGTTGTTGTTGTTGAAGAAGGCGGTTTTTGCCCACAGCTGGATGGCGTACCAGTAGCCGTAGGGGGCCGAGCCGTTGTTGTAGTTCGGGACGAAGACCCAGTTGGTCGCCCAGGCCTGGTTGCCGGTGAGGCAGTGAGCCGCGGTCCACACCGAGGACTTGCCCTCGGTGTTCACGATGGTCGCCGAGCAGACGTAGTTACCGCCGCCGAGGGTGAAGAAGACCTTGCCGGACGTGCGGGCCGTCGGGTGGCCGACCGGGTAGTTCGGGAAATAGGCCTGCGTCGACATGTCCGACGGCGCGACGGTGGTGGTGCCGCTCGCCTTCGGCTCGGCGGCGGGCGCGGCCGGGGCCACGCTGACGGACGGTCCCTGCGGGCGGGTGGCGCTCGTGGTCCGGTTGCTGTCGCGCGTGGCGAGCGCCGCCTTCACCGAGGGGATCTCGGTGTCCGGCTTGGCCGCTTTCATCCGGGCCGGGGTCCAGTACGCGGCCAGGGCTTGCTGCCGGGCGTCGGGGCCGTTGCCCGTGGCGGTGCTGGCGACCTCCGGGCTGAGCTGTGCGGTGGTTCCGATGACAGTGTTCGTCGAGGTGGTGAGGGTGGTCGGCGAGGCGCTGGCGGTGCCTGCCGTGGTCAGCGCTGCTGCGGTCAACAGCGCGGCTGCGGTCAGGCCACGAAGCAGTCTCGTGGACATGGTCCCTACCTTTCGGCTAATGGACGGGGAGTCCAAAATGTTGCCCGCGTTGGAACTTCCAGTCATCACCTCATCGATACGTTAGGCAGATGGAGAAAGAAGTAGCCAAAGGATTAATGACCCCTTATGCATTGACAATTATAAATGACAATAAGTGGTTTCGTGAATATGTCGAAAGTGAACTCGCAAAAGCTGTCGCCGGCAATTGCGCGGAACTGCCCGGCCCAACGCCGCGGTGGCCGCTCCACGTGGGGCGGCCACCGCGATCCGCAGCCGGACGAAGGCAGGGCCGTCGGTGTCACGGGACGAGGCGGTAGCCCGTCTCCGTCTCCGGTGACAGCAGCGGCAGGTAGCTCTCCGGGCGCCAGCCGGCGATCACCTTGGTGAACAGTCCCGCGCCGAGCCGCTGGTAGAACCGCTGCGCCCCCGCGTTGTCCGGCTTGACCTCCCAGCGGATGACGAGCCCGTCCTCGGCGGCGGTGCGCGCGAGGGCGAGCATCAGGGCACGTCCGACCCCGGCGTCCCGGGCGGATGCCCGGACCCAGATGTCGTCCAGCGCGAGGATGTCGCGCCCGGACCACAGGTGTACGCGGCGCAGCGCCGAGACGTACCCGAGCGGTTCCCCGGCCCGCTCGGCGAGCAGGACGATGATGTCGCTGCGGCCGAGCAGGCCACGCCAGCCGTCCACGCTGACGGTGACGTGTTCGCTGTCGCCCTCGTGGGCGGCGAGCTCCCGGACCAGGGTGTCCACGGTGTCGGCGTCGGCCGGGCCGGCCGAGCGGATAGTAACGATTGAAGTCATGATCTGCTCCTTACGCGAAGGGAGTGGCGGCTCAGGGCGTGCCGATGGCGGCGAGGACATCCAGCCGGGCGGCGCGGCGGGCGGGCAGCAGGCCGGCGAGCAGGCCCGCGGCGAGTGCGACGGCCAGCACCACCAGCAACCGGCCGGCCGGCACGGCCAGCACGGTCGGGGCGTCCCGGCCCAGCGCGCGGACCGTGGCGGCGGCGAAGCCGGCGCCCAGCACGATCCCCAGCACGCCGGCCAGCGCGGCGACCAGCACCGCCTCGGCGCGGATCATCCAGCCGAGCTGCCGGCGGGTCATCCCCACCACGCGCAGCAGCCCGATCTCGGCGGTGCGCTCGGTGATCGACAGGGCGAGGGTGTTGGTGATGCCCAGCAGGGCGATCACCACGGCCAGCATCAGCAGCACCGTCACCAAGCCGAGCACCTGGTCGATCATCTGGGTACGGCTGGCGACCGCGGCGGCCTGGTCGCGCAGTTCCGCGGTCGGGGTGTCGGCCAGGGCCCTCTTGATCGCCTGTTCGGCGGCGGCCCGGTCGGTGCCGTCGGCGGTGCGGATCAGCACGCTCGCGTCCATCTCCTCGCTGTAGTTGCGGGCGAACGTGTCCAGCGAGATGAGGTAGTCGGTCGACAGGGCTCGGGCATCGCCGTTGCGCAGCAGGCCGACGACGGTGAGGCGTTGGGTGCCGGTGCGGGAGAACGTCATCGGCAGCTCGTCACCGACGCGCAGGCCACGGTCGCGGGCCACGGACTCGGCCAGCACGATCCCCCCGCCGTTCAGCGCCGCCAGGTTGCCGGCGGTGAAGTGCAGGTTCGCCACCCGGGCCAACGTCGCCGGGTCCACACCGGTCAGCGCCTGGGTCATCGACCCGTCCCGCCAGTGGCCGTAGCGCAGCCGGGACGCGACCGCGACCTCGGGCAGCCCGCTGACCCGCTCGTACACGACGGGGGAGAGGCCACCGAGCATCTCGTTGCGGGCGCTCTCCACCAGGTGGTCGGCGGTGATCACCTCCGTGTACGACTGCCGGACCGAGCTGTTGACCGAGGTGCCCAGCACGGCCATGAAGCTGATCAGCGCGAGCCCGAGGGCCAGCGCCAGGGCGGTCGCCGCCGTACGTCGCGGGGTGCGGGCCGCCGAGTCGGTGGCCAGGTGGCCGGTCACGCCGGCGGCGGCCAGCGGCCGGCCGACGAGGCGTACCAGAGTGGGGGTGATGGCCGGTCCGAGCAGCGCGAGCCCGCCGACGGCGCCCAGCGCGGCCAGGCCCAGCAGCGCGACCGGCGCGTCCGTGGCGAGCACCGCCACCGTGGCGGCCAGGCCCACGACGGCGGCCAGCGCGCCCGCGACCACCCGAATCCGTCCGGTGCGCGCGGCGGCCGCCTCGCGCAGCGCCGCCACCGGCGCCACCGCCGCCGCGCGGCGGGCCGGCCCGACCGCCGAGCCGACCGTGACGAGGACGCCGATCGCGAAGGCCACCAGCACGGTACGGCCGGTCAGCACCAGCCCGCCCTCCGGCAGCGCCACGCCGAACGCGCGGGCCAGGCCCCGGATGCCGGTGGCGGCGCCGACGCCGAGCACGAGCCCGACGGCCGAGGCGGTGAGCCCGACCAGCAGCGCCTCGCCGAGCACCGAACGCAGCACCTGCCCGCCGGTCGCACCGGCGGCCCGGAGCAGGGCCAGTTCCCGGGTCCGTTGGGTGACGACGATGGCGAACGTGTTGGCGATCAGGAACGCGCCGACCAGCAGGGCGGCGCCGGCCAGGGCGAGCAGCACCAGCTGCAGCCAGCTGATCTGGTCCCGGGCTGCCGCCGCCCCGGCGGCCGCGATGTCCCGGCTCGCGGAAACCTCGTAGTCGGCGCCGATGACGGCGGTGATCCGGTCACGCAGTTGGTCGGGGGCGATCCCGGGCGAGGCCACGACCGCCACCTCCGAAACGCCGGTGCCGAGCCGCAGCAGGCGCTGCGCCGAGGGGAGGGTGACCAGGGCGACGGTGCTGTTCGGCAGGCCGCCCCGGTCGCCGAACCCGGCCAGGCCGACCACCCGCAGCCGGCCGTTCTCGGTCGCCCGGACGGTGACGGTGTCGCCGATCCGGACGCGCTGGGCGCGCGCGGTGTCCTCGTCGAGGACCACCTCGTCGTCGGCGGCCGGCGGTCGGCCGCTGCGGATGGTGAACGAGCCCATCGGCGTGGGCAGCCAGGAGGCCAGGACGGACGCGCCGCCGGGCACGACCGCCTTGCCGGCCACCTCGAGCAGGCCCTGGCCGCGTACCGCCGGCCGGGCGTCGGCCACCCCGGAGACCGCGGCGACCCGCGCGGTCAGGTCGGCCGGGAGCGGGTCGCGGGCGACCTCGACGCCCATCGCGGAGTCGAAGGCGACCGCCTCCCGCACGGTCAGGTCGACGCCGGCGGTCGCGGTGCGGAACTGGTCGTCGAGCAGCCGGGTGGAGGTGTCGGTGAGGACCAGGCCGCCGGTGGCGAAGGTGACGCCGAGGACGACCGCGAGCAGGGTCAGCGCCAGCCGGGCCCGCCGGGCCAGGGTGGTACGCAGGGTCAGACGCCACATGTCAGTTCGCTCCGGTGGTGGCGGGCGCGGCCAGGCGCGCCATGCGGGACAGGATGGTCGGCACGGTCGGTGCGTCGAGTTCGCCGTCGATCCGGCCGTCGGCGAGGAACACCACCCGGTCGGCGTACGCGGCGGCGTGCGGGTCGTGGGTGACCATCACGATGGTCTGCCCGAACTCGTCGACGGCCTGCCGCAGGAAGCCGAGCAGCGCCTCGGCCGCCTGCGAGTCGAGGTTCCCGGTCGGCTCGTCGGCGAAGACGATCTCCGGTTGGGTGATCAGGGCGCGGGCCACGGCGACCCGCTGCTGCTGGCCGCCGGAGAGTTCGCTCGGTCGGTGTCGTAGCCGTTCGGCCAAGCCGAGGGTGGCGACCAGCCGGTCCAGCCGCTCCGGGTCGGGGCGTCGGCCGGCCAGGGTGAGCGGCAGGAGGATGTTCTCCCGCGCGGTCAGGGTCGGTACCAGGTTGAAGCTCTGGAAGACGAAGCCGATCCGGTCCCGCCGCAGCAGGGTGCGTTGCCGCTCGGTCAGCTGGCCGAGGTCGGTGTCGCCGAGCAGGACCTGCCCGGCGTCGATGGTGTCCAGGCCGGCCAGCGCGTGCATCAGCGTGGACTTGCCGGAGCCGGACGGGCCCATGATGGCGGTGAACCGGCCGGCCGGGAGGGACACCGTGGCGCCGGCCAGGGCGCGGACGGCGGCGTCACCACGGCCGTAGGTGCGTACGACGTTCTGCGCCCGCACGGCGGCGGCGGTCGAGGTGGGGCGGGGCAGCGTGCTCATGGTCATCGGGGATCTCCTGTCAGGTCGGGGCGGTTGGCTCAGCGGGGGGCCCGGTGGCGCGGCGTGTGGCGCGCGGCGCGAACCGTGGCGGCGTGGCGCTCCCGGCGCAGCCGGCGGGCCAACTCGGCGCGCTCCAGCCGGCACAGCTCGGCGGTGAGTAGGTGGTTCACGGCGACTCCTCGGTCGGTGCTGATCGGTGACACGAGGAGAGTGACCGGGCGTGCTGTCCGGACACTGGCTGCCGGCCGGCGCGGCGCGGACAGCGAATGGACAGCGGCGGCGACCAGGCTTGCGGCATGGTGGAACGGAACGAGCCCGCGGCGCCGGCGCGGGTGGCGATCGTGGTGCTGCCGCCCGGGATCTGCCGGCGCTGCGTACGCAGGGTCAGCCGGCGGGTGAGTGACCTGCCCGGGGTGGTGTCGCTGGAGTTCGATGCCGACGCGGGCGTGCTGCGAGTGGGCGGGGAGGTGGATCCGGCCGCGCTGCGCCGGGCCGGCCTGAAGGTCTGCCCGGCCGGACCGGACTGCCGCCGGCTCGGCTAACGCGCGGTGCTCTCCAGGGCCGCCGCCGCCCGCCGGGCCGCGTCGGCCTCCTGCCCCCGCCCGGCGGCGGCCGCCGCCTCGGCCGTCAGCGACCAGAGCCGCTGCCGGGCCCACGGGAACTCCCGCTCCTCCAGCAGCTCCACCGCCCGGCGGCACTCGTCCGCGGCGGTGACCGCGTCGCCGTCGGCGTACGCGATCCGGGCCCGGCCCCAGGCCGCCCAGGCCTGGCAGCGCGGGTTGCCGCTGCGGCGGGCGGTGTCGGTCGCCTCGGCGAGCATCGCCGGCACGCCGTCGACCTCGCCCCCGTCCAGCCGGGTGTGCGCGAGCTGCACCAGGGTGAAGGCCAGCGCGTGCGGGGAGGGGTTACGGCGGGCCTCGGCCGCCGCCTCCTCCAGGGTGGCGATCGCCTCGTCGGGCCGGCCCGCCTCGCGCAACGCGACGCCGAGGTGCGCCAGGATCCCGGCCGGCAGCAGCCGATCGCCGGCCTTCCGGGTCCAGTCAAGGCTGCGGGCCCACTGTTCGGCGGACCGCGCGAAGGCGCCGGTCCGCAGGTCCAGCAGCCCTTCTACGTAGTGGATCGTCCCGTGCCACCAGGGGTCGTCGGTGTCGCCCCGCTCCCGGCAGGCCTGGGCGACCATCGCCCGGTACTCGTCCGCGTCGCCGTCGTACTGGCCCTCCCAGGCGACGACGAGCCGCGAGGTCGCGGTGTTGACGGGGTCGCCGAGTCGCTCGAACTCGGCCAGGCTCTCCCGCGCGGCGGCCCGGGTCTGCGCGGTGGGGTAGTAGACGCCGAGCAGGCCGATCCGTTGCAGGGCCGCGGCCCGGGCGGCCGGGGCGGCCTCACCGGCGGCGAGCAGCGCGGTCAGCGCCCGCATGCCCTCGTGCCGGGGGCCGTAGTTCCAGAACAGGAAGAGGGCGTCGGCGAGTCGCAGGCCGGCGTCGACCGCGTCACCGCGGTCCAGGCAGCGGTCGACGGCGGCACGGAGATTGTCGTGTTCCTCGGTCATCCGCGCCCAGGCGTCGGCGTCGGAGCGCACGTGCGGGCCGTACCGCTCGGCCAGCTCGGTGAAGTGGGTGAGGTGCCGGTCCCGGGCCGTCTCGGTCTCGCCGGCCTCGGCGAGCCGGGCGGCGGCGTACTCCCGAATCGTGACCAGCAGCCGGAACCGCCCGGTGGCCGGGTCCGGCACCACGAGCGAGCGGTCGACCAGCCGGAACAGCTGGTCGAGGACCTCGTCGCCGGCGAGGCCGTCGAACGCGCAGACCTGCTCGGCGGCGGTCAGGTCCCAACCGCCGCGGAACACCGCCAGCCGGCGCAGCAGCCGCCGCTCGGCCTCGGACAGCAGGTCGTGGCTCCAGTCGAGGGTGGCCCGCAGCGTGCGGTGCCGGGCTTCGCTGGTCCGCGCCCCCGCCGTGAGCAGCGCGAACCGGTCGTGCAGCCGGGCCGCGATCTCCGCCGGCGGCAGCGCCTTCACCCGCGCGGCGGCCAGCTCGATGGCCAGCGGCATGCCGTCGAGCTGCCGGCAGATGTCCGCCACCACCGGCGCGGTCGCCGCGTCGAGGGTGAACCCGGGGCGCACCGCCCGCGCGCGATCGACGAAAAGGGCCACCGCCGGGCTGTCACCCAGTCGCGCGATATCGGCCGGCCCCTCGGGTACGCCCAGCGGAGCCACCGCCAGCTGGGTCTCCCCGGGCACCGCGAGGGCTTCCCGGCTGGTGGTCAGCACGGTCAGCGCGGGGCAGGCCGCGACGAGCCGCTCGACCAGTTCGGCCGCCTCGTCGATGACGTGCTCGCAGTTGTCGACGACCAGCAGCGTCCGGTCGGCGCCGAGCCAGGCGACCAGCGCGGCGGTCGCGGCGGGCCCGGGGCCGCCGGTGGTCACGCCGAGCTGGTCGGCGACCGCCTCGGGAAGGTCGGCGCCGCTGGGCAGCGCGGCCAGGCGGACCAGGTGCACCCGGTCGGCCAGGGTGTCGTCGGCGTGGCGCACCGCCTCCAGAGCGAGGGTGGTCTTGCCGACGCCGCCCGGCCCGGTCAGCGTCACCACCCGCGCCTCGCGCAGCCGGTCCAGCACGCGCTGCACGTCGTCCTGGCGGCCGATGACGGAGGAGAGCCGGCGCGGCAGGTTGTCTCGCTGCGGCACCCGGGGGGCGGCAGTCGGGGCCGGGGCGGGCACCTGCTGCCGCAGGATCGCCTCGGCGAGCGCCTGGAGTTCGGGTGCCGGGTCGATGCCCAGCTCGTCGGCGAGGCGGTGGCGCAGCGCGTGGTAGGCGGTGATCGCGTCCGCCTGCCGCCCGGCCCGGTAGAGCGCCAGCATCAGCAGCCGGTGCAGCCGCTCGCGCAGCGGGTGGGCGACGACCAGGTGTTCCAGGTCGGCGACCGCTTCGGCCTGCCGGCCCGACTCCAACAGCAGCTCCAGCCGGTCCTCCATCGCGCCGAGGCGCAGCTCCTCCAGCCGGGTTGCTTCGGCCAGCGCCCACTCGGCCTCGCCGACGTCGGCCAGGGCCGGGCCCCGCCACAGGTGCAGCGCCTCGTCGTAGCAGGCCAGCGCCGCGGCCGGTCCGTCGCCGGTGGTCGCGGCGCGGGCCCGGTCCAGCAACCGTTCGAAGCGGTACGCGTCGACCGCGTCGGCGGCGATGGCGAGCTGGTAGCCGGGGGCGCGGGTGACCAGCAGCTCGCCGCCCGCCCCGGCGGCGACCAGGGCTCGGCGCAGCTTGGACACCCGTAGCTGCAGCGCGTTCGTGGCGTCCGCCGGGGGCTGGTCGCCCCAGAGCGCGTCGGTGAGCGCGTCGGCCGAGACCACCCGGCCCGGGGCGAGGACCAGCCGGGCCAGCAGCGCGCGGACCGCCGGGGCGAGGGGGGTGGCGGGTCGGCCGGCCACCTGCAGCTCGACGGTGCCGAGCACGCCGAAGCTCACCGTGGTGGTGGGCCCACTGTCCCGGCTCATCGCACTCCCGTCCCGCCGCGGTGCCGGCTCCGGGGCCCGCTCCGATCGCCGGGTCGCCGCCCGGGCGGGCCCTATGGTACGCCGCGATCAACCTCGGCCGAGGCTGCCCAGAGGCGGTCTTGGCTGTCATCCGGGGTCTCTCCCTGATCGGTCGATCAGCCGCGATTTGTGCAGTCGCGCGGTGTCCGCCGTTCGTCGGATCATCACGGATCAGCGCTCCAGCTAAGCTCAACGGGTGCCGGCGGACACGCGGCTCCGGCCCCGTGTCAGATCGGTTGCAAGCCCGTACGGAGCACCTCTTGTACCGGATTCGGCATTCGTGGTCGCCAGGTGTGGCGGAGATTGTGCGAGCCGGCCGTAGATCGGACCTGGGAGGTGGCGTGCAGGTCAGCGACGTAATGACAGCTTTCCCTGCATACATACGGCTCGGCGCGACTATCCGGCGGGCGGCCGAGGTGGTCAGTGTGTCGGAGGTCGGCCATTTGATGGTTCTGGACCACGAAGGCCGGTTCGTCGGGTCACTGTCGGAAGAGGACCTGGTGCGGGCCATGCTGCCCGCCTTCGACGACGTTACCGCTGGTGGTGGCACGCTCGCCGACGCGTTCCGGATCTTCCTGGAGCGGGGCCGCGCCCTCGCCGACCGCGTCGTCGACCCCCTCGTCGTACGCGACGCGGCGACGGTCCGCCCGACCGAGGAACTCGCCCGGGCGGCGATTGTGATGATCGACCGCGGGATTCGAAGAATCCCCGTGGTCGACGACGGGAAGCTCGTGGGCACGCTGTCCCGGGCTGATCTGTGCCGAGCGGTGATCTACCATTCCTGAGCTCCGGCTGATTCTGACCGATCGGCACACGGAAACGACCAGCGAGCGGGTGTGTGCACTGCCGATCACCCTGGGTCGAGACAGCGGCGCGGCGGCGGTGGTGCTGGACGACCACAGCGTCTCCCGGCGGCACGCGCGCCTCGAGATCGTCGACAACGATCTGGTGCTCACCGATCTGGGCAGCACCAACGGCACCTACGTGAACGACGAGCGGGTGACGCGCCGGGTGCTCGTCCCCGGGGATCGGCTGCGGATCTGCCGATACGAGCTGACGTGGACGTTCCTCGACCCGAACGCGACGATGATCTTCGACGGGTCTCGGACCTTGCTGCGGCCGGTGGCGCCGCCGGGCGTCGCTGCACGACGGGTGGTGGAGGCCGCCGAGGCGCACAACCGGCAGGTCGGGCACGAACTGGACGGATTCCTGTCGCTCGCGCACGGATTTCTGCCGGTCGAACCACCGTTGCTGGCCTTCCCGGACTCGCACCGGGCCTGGGACGACATGACCGACCGGCTCCCCGACCTGTTCCGTCGGCTCACGCTGCGCAGAGCGTTCGACGCGATGCCGGTGCTCGACGCCAGGCCCGAGGCGTTGCCCGACAGGTACCTGTTGCGCGCCTCGACTTTGCTCGGTGTCTTCGCCCACGCCTATCAGTACATGGCGATCGATCCGCCGACCGCTCTGCCCGACTCGCTGCTGCGACCGTGGACCACAGTCTCGCGCCGACTGGGCAAAAAGACCCCGGCCGTCTCGTACATCGATCTGTTCTTCTACAACTGGCGGCTGCGTGATCCGGCCGGCCCACGGGCGCTGGACAACATGGACCTGCTCGTGCCGACCTGGAACAATGCGGCGGAGCGGGTGTTCTATCTGGTCACCACCGAATTCGCGATGGGGCTCACGCCCGTGCTGGGCGCCATGCTGGCAGCCCAGGAAGCCGTGGTCGCGGACGATCCGGCCGCCTTGGAAGGCGCGCTACTGGTGATCCTCGACCGGTTGCAGCACGTCACGCAGGCCATTTACCCGCAGATCGATCCCAACCCCCGCGCCCGGCACGCGCTCGACCAGGTGCTGTGGGCAAAAACGGTCGGCACCGCCGGTGTTCCGATCTTCGACGGCGCACCGAGCCCGAGCGGCACCGCGCAACCACAGATCCACGCGCTGGACGCGTTCCTTGAGCGCCGAGACTACGGCTCGCTGGTCGGGCAACAGAGCAGCTACCTCGCCGGCTTCTTCCCACGGCACTGGCAGGAGCTGGTGGCGGCGTTGCGCGAGGTGTCGGTGCGCCAGTACGTCGAGGACACCCGCAGCAGCACCCTGCGCGGCATCTACAACGCCGTGCTCGACGCCTATGTGGGTGACCGCGGCTGGATGGGTCTGCATCGCATCAAGGCGTACGGCTTCCTGGAGGTGGCGTTCAAGGTCGGCCGGCAGGTGACCACGGGCGCTCGGTTCACCGGGCTTTTCAAGGACCGAACCTGGGACAAGGTGGACGACGAACTGGCCGTCGTCCGCGAGGAGCGCCGCCTGCCGGTGGGTGCGCCGGTGGTGTTCGGGACCGCTCGTCGGGGTCGGGTCGTCACGGGCGAGTCTGGTGCCTGGACCTGCTATCTGGACATCGACGTCGCCGGGCAGGGCGTGCACCACCTGCCCGGCGACCGGGTCGGTGTGCTGGCGGAGAACGAAGACGAATTGGTGCGCCGCACGGTCGCCGCCCTGCAGGCCACCGGCGACGAGTTGGTGCGGCTCACCCCGAAATGGCGAGCGGCGGTGGCCTGCCGGGAAGGCTACGGCGAGGTCGATGTGCTGCCACTGCGGACGCTGTTGCGCTTCGCTCGGCTCCGACCGATCGGACGGGAAGTGGCGAAACGGTTGGTGAAGCTGACGGCCGTAGGTGCGTGGCAGCGGGTGGTGGACGCCCGCATGGAGGACCAGTGGGAGCTGTGGGATGTCCTGAACCTGTTGTACGCGGGCGGATATGACGTCACCCGGCTGTGGAAGGCCGATGGGACCGAGAATGACGCGTTCTGCGCGGTGATTCCGCCGGAGCCGTTCCGGCTGTACTCGATCGCTTCGGCTCCGCCGCCCGGCGAACCGGCCACCACGCTGCACCTGGTGGTCGCCGGCCTCGGCTACATCTCCGCCCGCACGCCGTGGTCGTATCCGCGGGAACGGCGGGGTGTGGCATCGCATTTCCTGCGGCGGGCGAGCCTCGAGGGCCAACACCGGCTGTCGCTGCAGATCGTCTCCACGCCCCGGTTCCGGCTGCCGGCCGATCCAGCCCGACCCGTCGTCATGTTTGCGGCCGGCTCCGGGATCGCTCCGTTCCTGGGGTTCGTCGCCGCGCGCACCGGACCCGGCGAGAACCGGCTCTATCTGGGGATCCGGACACCGGACGAATTCGTCGAGCGCACCGACCTGGATGCGGCAGCGGCCGCGGGCCGGCTGAAGTTCACCGTCGCGTTCTCCCGCGCCGGTGCCGCGATCGAATTCGATGGCCGGCGCCACGTCGTCCGGGCCGGGCAGCGACGCCGGGTGGACGACGTGATCCGCGCCGAGGCGGATGCGCTCTGGGAGCTGTTGCAGCCCACCGAAGAGGGCGGCCGCGGCGCATTCGTTTACGTGTGCGGCAGTTCACGGTTCGCCGTCTCCGTGCTCCAGGCGTTGACCGACGTCGTGCCCGGCGACGGCCGCGAATTCCTCCGCCAACTGGTGGCCGACGGACGTCTCGCCGAGGACGTCTTCACCACCTATCTGGGCCACGCGCAGCAGACCCCCCGCTTCGAGGTGTCGGATCTGGTGCGGCACGACACCTCCGACGCGGGTTACTGGATGGCGATCGGCGGCGCGGTGATCGACGTCAGCGAATTCATTCACCTGCACGTCGGCGGTCCACACATCATTCGCAATTACGTCGGGATGGACGCGACCGCGGCATATCGAAAAGTGCTGCACCACGCGCACGCCGAGATCGACTCCCAACTCTCGATGTACCAGATCGGCCATCTGCGCCGGCTGCAGTTCGGCGCGCGCTGGGGCGTGGTGCTCACCGAGGACGGTCTGCACGCGCTGCCGCTGGAAGAACTGTTCCGGACCTGGGTGCGGTTCGTGTACATGCTGGTCGGCATGGGAAATGCCCTGACCGCCGACTACGGATTCACCACCTCGGTCACGACCCTCGGTGAAGACCCCCGAGAGCTGACGCCCTTCAAGGCGCAGTACATCATTGAGGGGCACCGACGGTTCCTGGTCAGTTACCTGGACGGGCTGCTGCACAACGACCTGCGCACCCTGTGGCAACTCACCGTCGGCTTCTGCGACCCGCAGCTGGACATCCGGTCCTTCGACGCCGGCCTCGCCGCCATGTCGACGCGGCCGGACGTCACGCTGGTGCGGCAATCCGTCTCCGCCGTCAAGGAGCTACTGCTGGCGGGAGACAACCTCGGGCGGGTCACCCCGCTGTGCCGCACGTACGCGCACGCCGACGTCCAACTGCTACGCGACCTGAAAACCGCGGTGCTGGAGGGTATTCGGGCGTTCGAGATCCACGAGGCCAGCGTCGTCGAGCAGGCGGGCAGCACACTGCTGAACGCGACGCGCGAGGCGCTCGCCGCGGTCTCGGCCTACTACCAGCGCCTCGCCGGGCAGACCCGTGGTCACGGCATCACCGCCGACGGTGCGGTCGAGGAGGCGATCCCGGTCGACCGGGGCCTGCCCGGCCATGGCGGTCCGCTACTCCTTTCCGATTGACGCCCATGCTGGATCTCGCGGACCGGCCGGAACGGGAGTGCACGTGCCAGTGTCGCGATACGACGATCCAGCATCATGGTTGAGCTTCCACCCTGGGACCAGCCGTCTGTCCTCGGCCAGCCGGGCGGCCAGCACCTCGGCGTCCCGGCCGACCCAGCCGAGCACCGCCGAGCCGCGGGTGCGCTGCCAGGGCAGGCCGAGGAAATAGAGCGGGGTGAACAGGGTCAGCGAGTCCCAGCGCTGCCGCCAGGCGTCGCCCACCCGGGCGTGCGCGTCGAGCATCGCGAACGGCACGCCGGCACGGCGCAGGTGATAGCCGAGCGCCAGCCCGGCCTGCCCGCCCCCGACGATCACGGTGTCCAGGTCCATCGGTCCGTCTCCTCACGCGACCTGGTGGCCGGCCTCGCCGATGGCCGCCACGACGGCGGCCCGGTCGGCGTCCCCGTCGACCCGGACGGTCCGGGCCGCGAGGTCCACCTCCACGCCGTGGACCCCGGCCACCTGGCCGACCTCCTCCCGGATCGCCTCGACGCAGCGGCCGCAGCTGATGTTCGGCACGGAAAGCACGAGCTGGTTCACGGGTTCACTCCTTCGTCCGGTGAGCCGCCGAGGTGGCGACCCGGCAGCCCGAACCGTGCCGGTGGGCGCTGTCCGCGCCCTGTCGCGTACGCCGGAAGGGGGTGACGGGGCGCGGACAGCGGGCGGACAGCGGCGGCCGGGAGCGTGGCGACACCGACCCGCAGCGGCGGGCGGGAGGCAGCCAGGGCGCCTGCGACGCCCCGGTACGAAGGGAGCAGTGCGATGACGACACCGACCGTCGCCTCCGGCACGCTGGACATCGGCGGGATGACCTGTGCGTCCTGTGTCCGGCGGGTGGAGCGGGCGCTGGGCCGGGTCGAGGGTGTGGAACGGGCCGAGGTCAACCTGGCGACGGAGACGGCGAGCGTCGGCTACGACCCCGCCCGGGTGAGCCCGGCGGCGCTGATCGCCGCGGTGGAGCGCGCCGGCTACACCGCCACCGTGCACGCCGACGAGCCGCCCCGGCCGGGCCGCGCGCCGCAGTCCCCGACCCCCGACGCCGACGACGCCGAGCGGGCCCGGGCGCAGGAGCGGGAGGTCACCCGGCTCAAGCGGATCTGGCAGCTCACCCTCGCCACCGGCCTGTCGATGATGGTGCTGATGTACGTGCCGCTGTCCATCGACGCGATGGACTGGCTGATGCCGGCGCTGCTGGTCGTCGCGACCGTGGTGCAGTTCGGGGCGGGCCGGCCGTTCTACCGGGCGGCCTGGGCGGCGGCCCGACACGGCGGGGTCAACATGCACACCCTGGTCGCCCTCGGCACCACCGTCGCCTACGCCTACAGCGCCTTTGTCACGCTCTGGCCGGCGGCGGCCGAACGGCTCGGCCTGCCGCTGCACGTCTACTTCGAGATCTCCGTGGTGGTCATCGCGCTGGTGCTCTGCGGCCGCTGGATGGAGGCCCGCGCCCGGCGGCAGACCGGCGCGGCGATCGGCGCCCTGCTCGGGCTGCGCCCCCGCACCGCCCGGGTGCTGCGCGACGGCGTCGAGACCGAGGTGCCGGTCGAGTCGGTCGTGGTCGGCGACCTGGTCCGGGTCCGCCCGGGCGAGCAGGTGCCGGTGGACGGCGCCGTCGCCGACGGCGCGTCCACGGTGGACGAGAGCATGCTGACCGGCGAGAGCATGCCGGTGTCGAAGACGGTCGGGGACGTGGTCATCGGCGCCACCGTCAACCGGACCGGGTCAATGGTGCTGCGGGCCACCGCCGTGGGCCAGGACACCACCCTCGCCCAGATCGTCCGCCTGGTCCAGCAGGCGCAGGGCGCCAAGGCGCCGATGCAGCGGCTGGTCGACACGGTCTCCGCCTGGTTCGTCCCGGCGGTGATCGGGCTGGCCCTGCTCACCTTCGGCGTCTGGGCGGTCGCCGGGCCCGACGACGGGCGGCTGACCCTGGGCATCGGCACCGCGATCGCGGTGCTGATCATCGCCTGCCCGTGCGCGCTCGGCCTGGCCACCCCGACGGCGATCATGGTCGGCACCGGCAAGGCCGCCGAACTGGGCATCCTCATCTCCGGCGGCGACGCCCTCGAACAGGCCCGGCGGGTCACCACCGTGGTGTTGGACAAGACCGGCACGCTCACCCGCGGCCGTCCCGACGTTACCGTCGTCCACACCGTCGACGGCGTCGACGCCGACCGGCTGCTGGCGTACGCGGCGGCGGCCGAGACCGGCTCCGAGCACCCGCTCGGCGAGGCCATCGTCCGGCACGCCCGCGCCCGTGACCTGTCCGTCCCGGCGGCGGACTCCTTCGAGGCGGTGCCCGGCCACGGCGTTGAGGCGCGGGTCGACGGCCGCAGCCTGCTTATCGGCAACCCGGCCCTGATGCGCCGTCACAAGGTCGACGTCAGCGCCCTGTCGAGGGAGGCCACCGCGGTCGCCGCCGCAGGTGGCACCCCGGTGCACATCGCCCTCGACGGCCGGCTCGCCGCCGTGCTCGGGGTGGCCGACACCGTCCGGCCCGAGGCCGCCGAGGCGGTCGCCCAGCTCCGGGCGCTGGGCCTGCAGGTGTGGATGCTGACCGGCGACAACCGCATCACCGCCGAGGCGGTGGCCCGAGAGGTCGGCATCGAGCACGTCATCGCCGACGTCCGCCCCGAGGAGAAGGCCGCCCGGGTCGGCGCTCTGCAGTCGCGGGGCGCGGTGGTGGCGATGGTCGGCGACGGGATCAACGACGCGCCGGCGCTGGCCCGCGCGGACCTGGGCATCGCCATCGGCACCGGCACCGACGTGGCGATCGCCGCCTCCGACATCACCCTGGTCGGCGGGGACCTGCGCGGCATCGTCTCGGCGATCGCGCTGTCCCGGCGTACGGTCACCACGATCAAGCAGGGGCTGGGCTGGGCGTTCGGCTACAACGTGCTGCTCATCCCGGTGGCCGCCGGGGTGCTCTACCCGGCCTGGGGCATCCTGCTCGACCCGTCCCTCGCCGCCGCCGCGATGGCGATGAGCTCGGTCAGCGTGGTCACCAACGCGCTGCGGCTGCGCCGGTTCCGCCGGCCGGAGACCGCCGCCGCGCTGCGGCCCCGGCCGGCTGCCCGGATCGGTGACTGGGCGTACCTGACCGGGGTGGCCGCCCTCGCGCTCGCCGTGGGCGCCGGCTTCACCGCGCTGAGCCGTACCGACGCCGCCGCGCGCGGCATGAACGGGGTGCTGGCCTGGGCGCAGGGCACCGGCATGCCGATGCGGCCGGCGATGAGCACCATGATGACCGCCGAGACCCGACCGGTGCCCGCCGAGGAGGCCGGGCTGCGGGTCGACGTCCGGACGCCCGCCGAGGTGCCGCCCGGCCAGCCCGCCACGCTGCGGATCCGGGTCGTCGACGCGAAGACCGGCCGACCGGTCCGCGACGTCGGGCGCAGCCACGAGGCCTGGATGCACCTGATCGCCGTCCGCGACGACCTGGCCAGCTTCGCCCACGTCCACCCGCAGCCGACCGACCGGCCCGGCGAGTTCGACGTCACGCTCACCTTCCCCACCATCGGCCGCTACCTCGTCCACGTCGAGTTCCGGCGCAAGGGCCAGCTCACCGACGTGCTGCAGCGGCGCTACGTGGTGGTCGGCGACCCCGCCGACGTCATCCACCAGCGGCCGACGGTGTCCGGGCGGCAGCAGGTCGTCGACGGCGTCCAGGTGACTCTGGACGGGACCGCGAACGTCGGCCGCAGCAGCTTCACCTACCGCTTCGCCGACCCGGCCACCGGCCGGCCGCTGACCGGGCTGCGGCCGTACCTCGCCGCCGCCGGACATGTGGTGATCATGTCGGCGGCGGGCGACACCTTCGCCCACGAGCACGCCGAGACCTCCGACGCCGACGGCCGGCCGGTCTTCGCGCTGCCCGGCCAGACCTACGGGCCGGACCTCGACCTGCACGTCGACTTCCCCCGCCCGGGCCGCTACCGGCTCTGGGGCCAGTTCCGCCTGGCCGACGGCCACGTGATCACCGTGCCGTTCACCGTCGACGCCCGCTGACCATCCGTCACTCCTGGAAGGAAAGACTCATGCAGATCGCCGTCCTGCTCTTCGACCGGTTCACCGCACTGGACGCCGTCGGCCCGTACGAGGTGCTCGGCCGGCTCCCCGGCGCCCGCACCGTCTTCGTCGCCGACCAGGCCGGGCCGGTCACCACCGACACGGGTAGCCTCGCCCTCTGCGCCACCGCCACCCTGGACGAGGTGACCCACCCGGACGTGCTGGTCGTTCCCGGCGGCCCCGGGCAGATCGCCCGGATGACCGACACCCGGCTGCTCGACTGGCTGCACGCGGTGGACGCCGGCACCACCTGGACCACCTCGGTCTGCACCGGCTCGCTGCTGCTGGCCGCGGCCGGGCTGCTCGCCGGCCGCCGGGCCACCTCGCACTGGCTGGCCCTGGAGCAGCTGCCCACCTTCGGGGCGCTGCCGACGCCGGAGCGGGTCGTCGTGGACGGCAAGTACGTGACCGCGGCCGGCGTCTCCGCCGGCATCGACATGGCGCTCGCGCTGGCCGGCCGCATCGCCGGGGACGCGGTCGCCCAGCTGGTCCAGCTCGGCATCGAGTACGACCCGCGGCCGCCGTACTCCGCCGGGTCGCCGGGTACTGCGCCGGCGCGGCTGGTCGCCGCGCTGCGCGCCAACCCGGAGCGGGTGCTGGGCTGACGGCTGCCGCCCGGGTGCGCGCTCGCGCGCTCACCCGGGCGGCAGCCCCTGGGGCCGGCGGACCGGCCCGCACGTGGGCTCAGTGCCGGGCCACGTAGACGGTGTTCGCGGCCTCCCGGCGCTGCAGCGGGTTCGGAAAGCGGACGACGTGCGCCACCGAGGTCGGGAACACCTCGGTCAGCACCCGCTGGAACGCCGAGTCGGGCGGGTCGTTGGACCAGAGCGCGAACACGCCATCCGGGTGCAGCAGTGCGGCGAGCCGGCGCAGCCCGTCCACCGTGTAGAAGGCGGCGTGACTGGGATGCAGCACCTGACGGGGCGAGTGGTCCACGTCGAGCAGCACCGCGTGGAAGCGCCGGCCCGGCGACTCCGGGTCGAGGCCGGCACCGCCGGCGACCGCCGCGAAAAAGTCGGCCCGCACCAACCGGGTACGCGGGTCCGCGGCCAGCCCGGCGGTGAACGGCAGCAGGTCGCGCCGGTGCCAGTCGATCACGTCCTCGATCGCCTCGACCACCAGCAACGAGTGGACCCGGGGGTCCTCCAGCGCGGTCCGCGCGGTGTAGCCCAGCCCGAGCCCGCCCACCACCACGTCCAGGGCGTCCCCGGTCAGCTGCGCCAGCCCGAGCCGGGCGAGTTCGATCTCCGCGACCGGGAAGAGGCTGGACATGAGGAACTCGTCGTCGAGCTTCACCTCGTACACGTCGACGTCGAGTGACGGGTCGCGCCGTCGGCGCAGGCTGATCGCCCCGATCGGCGTCTCCCGCCAGGCCAGTTCTTCGAATCGCGCCGCCACCGTGGTGGTCCTCTCCGCCGGTCCGTGACCGGATGTTACCGGCCCGTCGAAGTGCGGCCGGGCCATCCGACCTGTTGCACCGTTTTTCGGAGCGGTGGGCATCGCTCGCCCCACGCCGGGTACACCTGCGGCGACTCCAGCTCGGCTGGGGAAGGAGCGGAGCGTGGCGGAGATGCTGGCCGGTCGGCTGCACGTGGCCGAGCGGGCGTTGCGGATGGAGACGGTGCCGGTGCCCGAGCCGGGACGCGGGCAGGTGCGGATCCGGGTGGCCGCCGCCGGGGTGTGCCTGTCGGACGTGCACCTGATCGACGGCACCCTGACCCCGTTGTACCTGGCGGGCGACGTGGTGACCCTCGGGCATGAGGTCGCCGGCACCGTGGACGCGCTCGGCGACGGGGTGCGAGGCTGGCAGCCGGGCCAGCGGGTGCTGCTCCAGGCGGGGGAGCGGGACCGCTTCGGCCTCGTGCTCACCCGCGGCGTCGACTACGACGGCGGCTGGGCCGAGTACGCCCTGGCCCGCGAGGACACCCTGGTCCCCGTCCCGGACCTGCTCCCGTTCGAGCAGGCCTGCATCATCCCGGACGCGGTCTCCACGCCCTGGGCGGCGATCACCGACACCGGGCGGGTCCGGCCGGCGGAGGCGGTCGCGGTGTGGGGCGTCGGCGGGCTCGGCGCGCACGCGGTGCAGCTGCTGCTGCTGATCGGCGCGGCCCCGGTGATCGCCGTGGACCCGCTGCCGGCGGCCCGGGACCGGGCGATCGCCCTCGGCGCGGACCTGGCCCTCGACCCGAAGGACGGCGGTTTCAAGGACGCCATGCTGGAGCTGACCGGCACCCGGGGGCTGGACGTCGCGTTCGATTTCGCCGGCGTCAACGCGGCCCGCGAGCAGGCCATGACCGTGCTCGGCCGGCACGGCCGGCTGGTGCTCGCCGGCATCGCCAACCAGCCGGTCAGCATCCCGTCGGACAGCCGGTTCAGCTACAACCGGCAGGTGGTGCTCGGCCACTACGGCTCGGAGGCCGAGCACGTCGGGCAGTTGGTGACGCTCACCGGGCTGGGCCGGCTCGACCTGTCCGCGTCGGTCAGCGACGTGCTGGCCCTCGCCGACGCGCCGGAGGCGGTGCGCCGGGTCGGGGACAAGCAGGGCAATCCGATCCGGCTGATCCTGCGCCCGTGAAACCCGGCCCGCGTGCAAGGAGGGGCCCCTTATTAACAGACGTCTGTTAATAAGGGGCCCCTCCTTGCACTTCAGGCGGGGGGGGGGGTCGCCCCCACCACCGGGTGGAGGGCGGGA
>NZ_JBEYIX010000021.1:0-86731 GCF_040636055.1 Micromonospora sp. NPDC006766
GTCACCACCCCAGCCAAGGGCGCCGGGGCGGTGGCGGTGGTCGTGGCCGACGACTCGGGCAACGTCACCGTCGCGAACGGCTTCACCTACTCGTAGGTCACGCCGACTGCACGACGCGCCCCGCCCTCTGGCTGTAGCCAGGGAGCGGGGCACAGTCGCGTAAAGCGCGTGGTTGAGCGGCTGCTCACCTGATACGTCGACAATGGTGGGCTGAACAAGGAGGTCTGATCTTGAAGGTTCGACTGCCGGGCGGCACGGTACTCCCGCTTTGGCTGCTGATGGTCGTCACCCTGTTCGGGATGGGCATTGGCCTCACTGCCGTCGCGCTACTGGGACCGGAGCGGTCAATGTGGCTCCTGGCGCTGCTGGGCCTGCTGCTCGTTGGCCTCGTGTACGAGTTGCGCGCTCTCCTCCGTCGGCGCTGACCACCACAACGTGGCGCCCCCGCCCGGCCTGGAATGGCCAAGGCGGGGGCGCTGTGCGCTGGGCGCAGCCTGTAGACATGTCTACAGGCATGCTGTAGAGTGGTCTACAGATCGAGCGAGGGGGAAGGCGATGAACACCTACACCGCAGAGCAGATCACCCGCATCGGCGGACGCGAGTGGCGCAAGAGCGACGGCACCCTCCGTGTCTACCTCAACGTCGACGTGTGGGCCCCGCTGGTCGGCCTGGAAATCGAGTTCTACAAGAGCGGCAACATCGCCCACGCCACCCTCAACGGCGAGAAGATCTCCAACCGCCGCGCCGCCCAGCTCACCGCCATCAAGGTCTACTGGGAGGCCAGCCAGATCTTCATCACCCGCGACGCCGCGCTGGGCCGCGAGATCCGCGAGGCCATCGCCGCCGAAGTCGCCCGCACCAAGCCGGCCCCCGACGACGACGACCTCACCCCGACCGGCACCGCCGCAGAGCAGGTAACCGCCCTCCGCTCCGCCGGCCGCACCGTCCGCCAGATCGCCGAGATGATCGGCGTCAGCATCTCCACCATTTACCGCTGGGCGCGCGGCATCTGCCGCCCGCTTCCCGCCAACGCCGCCGCCCTGGCGGCCATCGCCTGAGAAGGAGACACATCATGTACGTCAAGGCAGTCGCGTGGGATCGGGTCAAGGACCGTGGCCCCCGCTGGGCCGTGTACGGGCAGCTCCGCCCGCAGGAGGCCCGCACCGAGTACGCCGACACCGCCGAGCGCGCCGAGAAGATTCGCGAGGACTTCGAGGAGAAGGGCTACTACCAGGTCCAGGTGCACCCGCCGGTCGGCTCCGTCGACCTCGCCAAGCTGGGCCGGGAGCGGACCGACGCCAAGCGGGTGCTCGACGAGAAGACCGCGATCCTGCGCGCCGGGGTGCTCCGCGCCCTTGAGGAGGGCCGCGCCGAGGCGGAGGTGGCCCGTACCGCCGGGGTGGACCGGCAGACGGTCCGCAAGTGGGCCGGCAAGGACTGACCCAGCAGACGACGAAGCGCCCGCTCTCCCATCAGGGAGAGCGGGCGCTGTCATTGTGCTGGGCCGATCAGCCTTCCCGCTCGACCGCCTGGGCGAGCGCCGGCGCGAGCAGCTCCCCGAGGGGCACTCGCTCCTCGTCGGCTCGGGCCATCAGGGAGTGCCACGCCTCGGGGTCGTGGTTGTAGGCGCTGACGAGGGCGGCGACGACCGACGTCATGTCGGTGCCGCGCACGAGGACCCCGTACTTCAGCAACCAGTGGTCCGCGCCAGGCAGGTACACCTGCAACGGCTTGGTCGACTCGACGTAGCCGGGCGGCGGCTGCGGGATGCCGGGGGCTGCTGGCCTGGCGGTGGGCCGAGGCGGCGCGGGGCGGGACGGCCGGGCTGGCGCGGCGGCGCGGCGGCGCGGCGCTGGTGCCGCGACCTCAGCAGGCTTCGCCTCTGGCGCCGCAGGGGTCGGGTCGGGCTGCGGGTCACGGGCGAACGGTGGCCGGCCGGGCGGCCGAGTCGAGGCCGCTTCATCGACTTCGTCCAAGATGCTGCCGCTCCCGGGTGCCTTGATCGTTGGTCGCTGTGGCTTGGCCATCACGCTGCCTCATCCCTCTTGATCAGTTCGGCGGCGAGTGAGGCGAAGTCGCCCGTACAGCGGCCACCAGGCTCATACAGGTTGATCGGGGTGTGGGCTTCGGTGGCCTCGCGCATCCGCACGCTGTCCGCGATCGGGGCGACCAGGCTGTCCGGGTACGACTCGGCGAACGAGTTGATCAGCTGCTGGTCGAAGCTCGTGTAGCGGCCGGGGCCGATGGCCTTGGCGCGGCCGACGACGATTGCGCTGATCCGCAGGTCCGGGTTGATGCGCCGGCGGACGGTCTTGACCATCTCCAGCAGCTCCTCCATGCCGACCACGTCGAGGCCGGACGCCTGGACGGGGACGATGAGCCCTTCGGCGGCGGCCACCGCGGCGACGGCCAGGACGTCGAGGGTGTGCGGGCTGTCGATGATGTCCACGTCGATCGGTGCCTCGCTTGTGGACAGGGCGGAGCGGAGCACCAGTTCGCTGCCGGGTTCGCGGGTTCGCTCGACCTGACGGAGCGAGGGCCACGACGGGACGATGTAGAGGTTGGGGACAGTGGTTCGTGATGTTACGTCGTCAATGGTCGATTTGTCCTTGAAGACGTCTACGAGCCCCTCCCCCACGTCGTCCTGCGGGGGGAGCCAGAACGTCGCGGAACCGGCTTGCGGGTCGGCGTCGATCAGACGGACGGCTTTACCTTCGGCGGCGAGAGCGGCGGCGAGGTTGACCGAGGTGGTCGTCTTCGTGCTGCCGCCCTTCTGATTGATCACGGCGAGGATCACGCGCGCGCCACCTCGTCTGTGGATTCCGACCACAAGATGATGCCTCCTTGCGTTGGGTGTGGGATACCTCCGCGCATTCTGGCAGCGGTGCGCCCGGGCGGGGAGTAGGCGCGCGCCCAGATTGGCCCCTCAGTGGCACATTCCACGCGTTGAGGGGCAGGTCAGAGCGCATGTAGGCCGATGTGCTTGGTGGTCGCCCCGACAGGTAGGCGGCCTACCAGTCAGTGTCCGGGATCGCTGTCGGCCGTCCGTACCGGAGCGCCGCCCGGCAACCCGGGACAGCTGCGGGCGGCCGAGAGCCAAGGCGGCTCGGGCGGGCGAGCGTCATGACGGCATGACGGCGGTCATGACGGCATGACCGGGCGTGGGCCGGGCGGCGGGGGAGCGGGGTTCACAGTCACAGGGTCACACCGGCTGTCAGCCCTCTCGGGGGCCCAACGCGTTAGGTGCGCGCATGCGCGCAGGCGCGCGCGATACCTGTGAACCTGTGAACATGCAAGAGGGGCCGACCGGGAAGTTGATCGGCCCCTCCGTGTGCTGGACGGTCTACGCGGTGGCCACTTCCGGGATCGGCGTGGCCTCCTCCACCGGTGCCGCAGCGCCCGGCTCACTGTCGAGGGACAGCGCGCCGAGGATGTCGTCCGTCTGCGCGCCGGCCGCGTCGAGCGCGCCGTCGGCGGCCGGCGCGCTGGTCTCCGGCGCGCGCGTCCGCGACTCGGGCGGCAGCAGCGCGGCGACCGCGCCGGGAAGGTTCACGGGCCGGGCGCGCGCGCCGGTCTCGATCTCCTTGGCCATGCGCGCGCGCCACGGCTCGCGCGCCTTCCGGCCGTTACCCGCGTGCGCGTACCCGAGCCAGCCCGCGACCATAGCGCCGTCCGGCTCCGCGCCGGCCTCCTCCACATGGGCCGCGTACTGGGCATATGCCGTCTCGGCGCGCGCGCCAGCGTCGGTCTGCTGGTCCTCGGCGCGGTCGTCCGCGCCGGCTTGGGCGCGCGCGCTGGCAGCGGCGGTCGGGGCGGCGGCGCGGGCGCTCCGCAGACGCGGCGACGGACGGCGTGGCCCGCCAGCGCGCATGCTCGGGGCTGGCGCGCTGTGCTCGGCGCGCGCGCTGTCGTCCGGCGCGGTCGCCTCGGCGCGCGCGTCCTGCGGCTCGGCGGTGGGCTCGGCGCGCGCGCCGGCCGCCGCGTCGGTGCCCTCCGGCGCGGCGGCCTTCACGGGCGAGGTCAGTCGCTCGATCTCGTGAACCAGCCGCACCCGGCGGGCCACCTCGTCCACCATCTCGGGCGTCGCCACCAGCGCGAGGCGGCGCAGCCGGGCCGCCCGCATCGGGCGCCACAGCCGCCAGCCGTGGTGCAGTTTGTGGGCGGCGGTGGTGAGCCGGCGGATCTGCCGCTCCTCATGGACGACGGACAGGTCCGCGTCGGTCGGGTCGATCAGGCCCAGCCACACCCCGATCCGGCGGGGCGAGATGCGTAGGGCACCGGTCCGTAGTGCCTGTGTCCCGTCGGCGGTGACGCGGCGGATGATCGCGGGCGCGTACGGCACCCACCACACGAGAGCGACCAGCAGCGGCAGGATGATTCGCAGCGCGAACTCGGCCGCGCTCATCGCGGTGAGTGCGACGACCAGGCCCATGGGTACGGCGACGATCCACACCAGCCGGCCGGGCCAGCCGAGGTTGCCGTGTTTCTTGTGGTGGTCGTCGGCGTACGCGGCCAGGGTGACCAGGACGGCGCTGGTGACCAGGGCGAGCACCCATGCGGCGACGCCCTTGACGCCGGTCTTTTCGGCCAGGTGGTGCAGGCCCTGCGCTTCCCATGCCAGGACGAGCGGGGTGGTGATGGCGCGGCCGACCGACGCCAGCGACCGGTGGCGGACCTGCCACCACAGCAGGCCGATCAGGGCCACAGCCAGGATGGCGCCGGCCGGGACGATCCAGGCGGTCACCTGGTCCGGTGCCGGCGTCCACTGCGCCGGGTCGAACGGGATCATCGGGGGTCTCCTAACGGGTTGGGGCTCGCTCAGCCGCAGGTCTTCTGGCGTACCGAGTTGTCGGACGCGTAGTCGAGGTGCCGTGCCAGCGCGCGTTTGGGCACGCGGTGGACGGTGACGAGGCGCTGCAGCAGCAGGCCGAGGCCGCCGCGCAGCGACGCGATCTCGGCCTCCAGTTGCTCAATTCGGGTCTTGGTGGCGCGCGCCGATTCGAGGTCGGCACGCGCCACGGAGGGCAGGGTGTCCACGGCGGTGGACCGTACCGCCGGGTGCGCACTGGTGTGCGCGGTGGGGGTGGGGTGGGTGTGTTGCAGCTGCATCGGGGGTGGACTCCTAGCGGGCGATGGCGCGCGCCGGGCGCGCACCGGAGGGGACGGCAGCAGCGCGCCGGGGGTGCGCGCTGAGGCGGGCGAGGGCGGCGACCAGGTCGTTGGTGACGGTCTCGGCGTGCAGCACGTCCCGGTCGTCGCCGGGCAGCGGGGTGGAGAGGGTGACGTCGAGGCGCGTGCGCCGGCCGGGGAACTGGGTGAGAGTGGCGACGACGACGCCGATGCCGGGGACGTGGCGGCGGATCGGCTCGCTGCGGTGCTCCCCGTTGACACTCAGGGCCTGGCAGCGGACGACGTCGCACCACACCGGGTGGGTCTGCTGGCCGCGCGTCCAGCGGCGGCCGGTGATCGTGGTGGTCACGCTACCTCCTGAAGCTGACGGGCGGGCTGGCCGGCGAGCGCCCACTCGCCGTCGCGGTCGCCGCGGCGTACCCGGGCGCCGGGGCGCTTCGCTTCCCGACCGAGGGACGTGGACACGGTGCTGCGGGTCGAGCCGATGCCGGTGGCGATCACCGATGTGGTGGCCACGCCGCCGTTGCGCTGGAGCCAGTCGACGGCCTGGTCGACCACCGTGGCGTTGGCCTTGCGGGTCCGGCCGCCCTGCGCCGGGACCACGGCCGGCGGCTGCCCGGCGGGTGCCTGCACGGTGATGACCTCCCGAGCGGGTGCCGGCTCGGCGGGCGTGCCCGGCTCGGCGACCGTGCGGGCGTAGTCGGGCCGCACCGCCTTCGGTGCCAACGGCCGGGCCAGCCACTGGTCGTAGTAGTCCCGGCCGGCCCCCCGGGCGGTGATCTCGTCCAGCGCCGGCCGGTGGGCCGCTGCCGCCTCCGCCAGCTCGAAGTCGTCCTCGTCCGCGATGGACGGGGTGCGACTGAAGGTGGCGCGGGCGCTGTGCGGGGCGACGGACTCCAGCACGCAGGTGCCCTTGGTGTGCTCGTATGGCTGGCCGGGCGGGTGCACCGGGATGCGGTCCGGGGACGGCATGTGCGGGGACAGGATCATGCCCTTGCTCACGGCCTCGGTGTTGCGGAACGCGACGACGTTGCCCTTGATGTTCTGCCTGATCGTGTCGTTGTTGCCCAGCTCGGGGACCGACGGCATCTGCACGCCGAGGTTGAGCTGGCCGCCGACCTTGCCGTCGAGCTTCACAATCTGGGCGACGAGGAACCGGCTATCGGGGTCGTAGGCGAACAGGACGGGGATCTCATCGACGCTGACCGACAGGATCGGCATGTACTCGCCGAGGCGCACAGGCTCGCCGTCGACCAGCACAAGGATGTCCGGGTCGTAGCGGGCGATGCCGTGGCGGACCTTCTCCTTGCTGGTCAGGAACGGCAGCTCACCCAGGATGGCGGAGCGGGCGAACAGGGCGCCGCGGAACGCTTCCAGCATCGCGAGGCACTGCTCGGCGTCCCGGGCGATGTAGTCGGCCTGGCCGTGCTTGCCGGCCCAGGCGGGGAAGGACTGGCCGCCCTGCGGGCACGCTGCCCACGGCACGACCAGGCCGGAGTCGGTGACCTGGGTGATGGCGGTCGAGAAGCCCTTGCTCTTACCGGAGCCGGAGTCGCCGGCGAACACGGAGTTGACGGTGCCGGCCTTCGGCACAAAGATCGCGAACCGGCCCCGCGTGCCGTCAGGGTAGGTGGTGAGGGCGACGGAGCCGTGGTCCAGGCCGCGCCAGGTGTCGTCGTAGGCGGTCTTCGCGTAGGTCTTGTTGGCGTTGACCCGCATGATCCGAGCGGTGTCGAGGCGCTCGGACGCCTCGGGCTCGACCACGAACTCGCCCATCGAGCACCGGAAGGCTGAGCCGATGAACTCCTGGGCAGCGACGGCCTGCGACGTCGTGAACAGGCCCGGCTCGCCGTGGATCACGCCTTCCCACTCGATGTTGCCCTTGCCCGGCTTGACGTTGACCAGTTCCGTGCCGGCGAGGCGACGGTTCGGGGCGGCGAGCCGCTCGGCCCAGATGACCTGCTGCTCGGCTGGCGGCTTCGGGCGGCGTACCCGGCGGTCCCACATCCACGGACCCGCTGCGGCGATCGTGAGCGCGGTGTGGATGCCGGCGGTCCAGGTCAGCGGCAGCGTCCACGTGGTGAGGACCAGCGACCACACGGCGGCCGCGGTGAGGCACGACCACGCGTAGGTCAGCTTCGCGCGGCGGAGCCGGCGGCCCTGCCTGCTGCGGCGGCGGATCCAGAGGGCGAGGTAGACGGCGGCGATGGCGGTGCCGGCGCTGATGGTCAGCCACGGCCGGTTGGTGCCGTGCATGAGCAGGGCGGCGATGGCCAGCCACAGGGAGGCGTAGAGGGGGGCGAGCAGCTGCCGGTACCGCCAGCCGCAGCGCAGAGACAGGCGGATGATCCAGGTGATGGCGCGGGCGATGCCGCCGATGAGGGCGCCGAGCGCGCGCAGCGGCCACCACACGCGGCGGCGCGGCGGGGGCGGCGGCTGCGGGGTCCTGCCGAACACGGCATCCTCCTCTCGTGGTGGGGGCCCCGGGCCGGCTGGTCCGGGGCCCCTCGGGTTGGTCAGTTGGTGGGGCGGTTGGTGCCAGCGCCATACGCCTCGCGCTGGGCGAGGCCACCGGCGGCCTGGCCGCGCTCACGGATGGACAGGTGCTGGTCGAGCAGGGCGGCGAAGGTGGCGGCAGCGGCGTTGGCGGCGGCGGCCGAGCGGGAGCGGTCGATGGCGGCCGTGGCGCGTTGAAGCGCCCGGTCACGCAGCCGACCAACGGCGGTGACACCGGCCCCGGCCGGCCCGAACAGGCGGATCATGTTGCCGTGCAGCCGGTCGAATCGGCCAAGGTCTTCGTCGGCCAGCTGGCGGCTGGCGCGGGCGTCCTCGACGTCCCGACCGGCGTCGGTCTGGAGGTCTTCGAGGTGGCGCTTCGCGTCGGTGAGGTTCATCGGGCTTCTCTTCCTGGTCAGATGGCGTAGGCGTCGGTGACGGCCATGCCGCCGGCCGTGTCGACGGCGGTTTTGACCTGGCGGTGCGGGTCGACGTCGCTGAGGGCCTGCCGGGCGTCGTTGAGGGTGCCGTCGGCGGCGGCGATCCGGGCGGCGGCGGCGTCGACCAGGCCGCGGAGGTGGTCGGCGAGGGCGAGGGCGGCACCCCGCACGTCGTCGGGGAAGTCGGAGGTCTCCACCCAGTGCTGGAGGGCCTGGTGCCGCTTGGCGTCCTCCATGGCCCGCTGGAGGTGCTGCTGGGCGTCCTCCCGCTCGGCTTCCTGTTCGCGGATGATGCTGTCCAGCTCGGCGCGGACCTGTTCGAGGTTCCGCACGTCACCGCCGGTCGCGGTCTCAACGGGCACTCCGGTGCTCCCTTCGGTGTTCGGGTTGCTGTTGTTGGTGACCAGGCGCAGGGTCGGGCCTTCGGCCGGCTCTTCGTCGGTCCGGGCGCGCTCGGATGCGACGAGCGCGTCGTGGGTGGTGCAGTAGCCGTTGCCCAGCTTCTCGTCGCGCAGGTCGAGGCAGCGTCGGCCCGCCATCTCGTACCTGCACAGCCGATTCGGCTCGCCGTTGGCCGCCTTCGCGCGCTCGGCCCACAGCTCCTCGGAGCGGCGGTCCAGCGCGGCCTTCTCGGCCCGGAGCTTCTCGACCATGGCGAGGTGCTTCGCGCAGTACGGCTCGGGCGCCCCGGGCGCGATCCGCTCGCCGCAGTTCATGCCGATGCTGATGCCGACGCGCGGCACGTCTGGGCCGATCCAGCGGCAGCCCGGGTCCTTGACGGCTGCCGGCTGCTCCGTGGTCGGCTTCGGCTTGGTGGCCGGAGCTGAGGTGGCTTCCTTCTTGGTGCGGGCCTCGTACCAGTCGTGGGCGGCTTTTGACCCGTCGGGCCAGCCCTGCACCAGGCCCCCGACGAACCCCCGCGTGTAGAGGACTCCGCCGACCAGCCCGGTGGCCAGCGCGGCGCCGACCTTCACACCGCGGGGTGCCGGCGCGGGGCTGGATCCCTTCCACGCGGCGATGCGGCCCTGGTAGAAGCTGCGGACGGCGTTCTTGCCGCGCCGGCCGGCCCGGTAGATGACGGTCGTGATGACCACGATGATGAAGATCGCGCCGAAGTCGGGCATCCCTGACCTACTTCCCGCTCGGCTTGGGGGTTGGGGCGTGCGGTGCGGTGCCGGTCAGCGGGCCGACCAAGCTGGCGAAGAAGTCGGTGATGCCCTGCACGAGCGTGTGGAGGCCATCGCCGAGGTCCCCGGTGGCGGAGCGGACGGCGATGGGGAGGAGCGCGGCGGCGGCGAGGGTGAGCCAGCCGACCTGCTTGCGCCACAGGTGGATCACGAGAATGAACACGGCGACCAGGGCGATCAGGCCGGACACCTTCGCGTCGAGCTTGCTCAGGGTGAGCTTGTCGATCAGCTTGGTTATCGAGCCGATCGCGCCGCTGGCCGTCTCACCGGCCCAGGTGGTGATGAGGCCGGCGACGCCGGTCATCACGAGGCAGGTGGTGAGGCGGGGCAGCATCCGGTTGCCGATGAACCAGAACAGGGCGGCGATGACGAGGCACGCCACGCCGACCCCTGCGGACACCGCGTAGGTGGCCTCGGGCTTCATGGGGGGGTCCTTACTGCTGGGTGGGTTGGATGTCGCGGCGCAGGTCTTCGAGGCCGGCGCGTACGGTGCGCCAGGCAGCCGAGCGTTGCGCCGGCTTGAGCGCCTTGATGCCGGCGCGGATCTGGTCAAATACCACGACGGCTTGGGCGGCCGGGTCGTCTCCGGCCTCGGCCCACCGCCGCGCCCAGTTCGCGGCCTCGCGCTGCTCGCGGCGGGTCTTCCGGGTGGACTTGACGGGACCGGCCGGCCGCCGGTTGAGGATGCTCACGGTCGGGCCTCCGTCCCGGTGCCCTCCACCTCGGCCTGAACGGCCGGGCCGAGGTGGAGGCGCATCGTGCGCAGCGGGGTCACGGGTTACTTGGCGGCCCGTGCGCGCCGGTCGTGGGCGAACGCGGCGGGGATGGCGACGGCCAGGGCGATGACGGCGCCGGCGAACGGGGCGTCGGCGTTGCCGCCGGTGTGCTTCTGGGCGATGGCGACGCCGAGCAGGGCGAGCATCGTCCCGAAGGCGATGAGGGCCGTGACGGCGAAGCTGGTGAGGGTGGTCGGGCGCTGGGTGCGCTCCGGGGTGGTGGCCTGGGCGCGAGTGATCTCGGTCATGGGGTCTCCTTCGCGGGACGCTTACGCATAGTTGCGCATTGGCGTGCGCAGTAAGACTATGCGGGTCGATGCGGCATGGCAAGGCAAGACCCGGGCGAGTGGCGCGCAGATGGCGAAAACCCCCGCCGGCGACCGGCGGGGGTTGGTGTGCGGACAGGGGGAGCGGACCGTGCTACGTCAGCAGCTGCGCGATGAAGCCAAGGGAGTCATCGGGGGACAGCGCGGCGACGGCCATCCGGTCGAACACGATGCCGAAGTCCGCGGTTTCCGCCTCACCGGCGAAGGTGATCTCGGCGGCGGTGGCCTCCACGATGACCAGCGGGTCGTCGTCGGCGAACTCGTAGGCCGTGAAGCCGCAGGTGGGCACAGCGGTCATCGGCGTGCCGATGGGTATGACCTGCACGGTGATGCTGTCCACACTGGCGGTGTCGAGAATGCTGCGCCACACGTCGGGCCGCAGGTCGACGTCACCGGCGGGACGCCACCGCAGCGCCGCCTCGGTCAGCACCGCGTGGTAGGCGGGCGCCCCAGGCTGCCGCATCCGGGCTACCCGCCGCATGCGGGCCTCGACGGCGGCGGTGACGTCCCGCTCCCCGTGCAGGTTCGCCGCGGTGATGGTGGCGCGGGCGTACTCGGCAGTCTGGAACAGGCCCGGCACGATCAACGGCTGGAAGTGCCGCACGCGGGCGGCGCGGCCGTCGAGGCCGACCAGCTCCAGCTGGCGTACCTCGAGACTGCCGCGGTGGAGGTCGCGGAGGGTGGTGACGCGCTGCTCGATGGCCTCGGCGAGGGACATGACCCGCGACCGGGTGGCCTGGTCTACGTAGCAGGCGTCGAGCCAGGCGATGATGTCGGCGAGCGGCGGCCACAGAGTGCCGGACTCGATCCGGGACACCTTGGACTGGCTGACGGTGATGCGTTCGGCGAGGGCGGCACCGGAGAGGCCTCGGTAGCGGCGGATCACGCGGAGCTGCGCTCCCAGGCGGAGCCGGAGGGCGGAGCGGAGCGGATCCGACACGGGTTCTCCTCGCTTGTTTTGTACCGGCAGAGTATGCGGGCTGATGCGGGACGGCAAGAAGGGCACCAGCTGTGCTGCTGGTGCCCTCCTGTGCGGCTGTGGCCCCCGATGGCGGCCAGGCACCGGTTCGCTCACCCGGTCCCGTGGCCGTCCTCACGTTGTACGGCACCGCTCGGGTTAGCGTCTCGACGCAAGATCCTTCCGGTTATGGCCTGCGCCGACTGGCGGTCGATCGCGTCCACAGCGTGGTGGTCGACTACCAGGATCTGCCCGGCCGGCACCGCGCCGGACTCGTGCACGTCGTACTGGCCTGCGACGCCGTGCCGGTCGAGCATGGCCGTCACCTCGGCGGCCCGGCCGTGCTCGACCAGCACGGTACGGCGGGCATCCGTGATGACCTGCTGCCAGAACCGCAGGTCGGTCCATGGGTCGCCGCTCACCAGTCGAGACCCGCCAGGCTGCGGCGGTCCGGGCCGAGGAACGTGAACGCGGTGGCCCGGTCCTGGAGGCGAGAGAACAGCCGGTCACCGAGCATGGTCTCCAGACCGGCCACCCGGGTGCCGTCGCGCTGTTCCACGTCCCGGGCCCGCAGGTTCGTTGTGAAGATCGTCCGCAGGCGGGCGTTCAGCCGGTACTCGATCAGCTCCAGCAGCTCCCGGCGGACGAACTCCTTCGCCTCGATGTCCATTTCCGCCGCCAGGTCATCGATGATCAGCAACTCAGCGGTGTAGGCGCGGTCGCGGATCTCCCAGACCTTGTGCTTCGACCCGTCGGGGCGGAGCTGGGCCAGGTAGCCCTGCATGGTCCACGCCCGCACCAGCAACGGCTTCGTGACGACCTCGCCGGACCGCAGGCGAGTCGCCGCGCCACGGCGGGCGGCCTCCGCTGCGGCGGCGTACGCGGCCTGTGTCTTGCCGCTTCCGGTGCGGCCGGCGAAGATCGCCGTCCGGGCATCCGGGTCAGCCAACCACGCGGCGATCCCGTCCGGGTGCTGGTCCGGATCCAGGGACGCCAACCCGACATCGGCGGCGACCCGGTCGTCGGGCAGGCACGCCTGCAGAGATCGTTCCCGGGCGGCAGCCTGCTGACGGAGGGTCTGCTCGCTTGCCGGCACCTCACCGGTCGGGGTGCTCACCGGGCTGGGCAGGCCTGCGGCCTTGGCCTGCCGGGCGGCGTCGGCACGCTCGGCGGCCAACCCGATCAGCTCGTCTCGGAGGTGCTCGGGGAGCCGGCTCATGAGGCCCTTGGCGAGCCATCCGGCCTGCTGGGTCTCGCCCGACTTCCGCTGCCGGGCGATGGCCCGCTCGGTGGGGGATTCCTGCTGCGTGGTCACCATCCACCTCCGGCAGCCGCGCCGGCAGGAACCGGCCGGGCATCGTCCGACCAGGCGTCGTTGACCTTCAGTGCGCCGGCCGGCGGCCTGCCGCCGACACCAGCTGGCGGTCGCGGTGCGCGACCCCGGATCGTTACCAGCGCGCGCTCCATCTGCGCCTTGGAGGGGAGGCCCTCAGCGATGCCGTTGAGGGCTCGCTTGACCTCGTCCTCGGTGTACCCCGCGTCGAGGAACGGCAGGACCAGCGACTTCACGGCGTGCAGCGGGTTGCTGGCTACCACCGGCCACCCCTTGCTGGCGCGGTAGGTGGTCCAACTGCGGGCGATGCCCATGGCCAGGTCGTGGTTCGTCGGCTCCTTCGGCGGCTTCGGATCCGAAGCACGGGGGGCTGGAATCGTGCCGTCGAGGGCCGGCTGAACTGCGTCAGCTCGGTCGTCGGCAGCCTCGCCGCGCCGATCATCCGAAGGATGATCGGAATCTGTGTAACCCCTCTGGTGTAACCCCTCTTGTATAGGGGACAGGTTTCCGGTCGCTGCTTCTCCGGGCCCCGGGTTCTCGGGGCCCGGATTCTCGGAGCCCGAAAACCCGTCTCCGAGGTTGTCGAGACCCTCGGAGCCCGAAAACCTGTCTCCGAGGTTTTCGCTTCCGTCCGGGTCTTCGCCGGCGTCGTCCGCCAACTGCTGCCCCTCCGGCGGCGGGAAGTCGTCGTCCAGCAGCGTGCCGTCCGGGTACTTCACCTTGAAGCTGCCGTCCGGCTGTTCGACCAGGGGCACGTACTTCCCGCCGAAGAACTCGGCCTGCGCCGCCCAGGACGCCACCGGGGTTTCCGACACGGCGGTGCCCATCACGAACGTGCGGTCGAGCATCCGCCGCTTCTCCAGCCGGTAGTAGCCGGCCAGCGCCAACTCCCGCAGCGCGGTACGGACGGCCTCGCGGCCTTCCCGGGCCGCCTTGCGGCCACGGAGGGTCTTGCCCTTGCCCTCGTTGGCGATCTGGATCGAGTTGACGTCCCAGCCGTCCGGCTTGTTCAGGAGCCAGGTCAGCACGCCGAGGCTGCGGAACGGGACGGTGAAGTCGTCCACGGTGCTCGACGGCACCTGAACGAAGGGGTCGCGGCGCCGCTTGCGCAGGCCGCCGCGCGGGTTCTCCATGCTCATGAGACACCGCCTGGGATCCGGGGGGACTTCATGGAGCGGGTGTCTACCGGCCGCGCGCACTTAACGTCTTCGACGTTGTGGCGATTCACAGGACGGAGGTGTGTGCGGGTGGGCGACCCGTGTGCCAAAATGGGCACACGAGTACGACCCAAGGGGTCACGCATGTGGCTCCTCGGTTGGCTGAGATGGTCGCTTCTGGGTGTGGGATCCGGGAGGCGACCATCTGCTTTTTCGGTTGTGTTCTCGTCTCTAGGCTGCCGCCAGCTCCAGGGGGAGCGTCGGTGCGGGTGCGGCGGGCGCGGGCCACGGCTCGGGCAGTCCAGCGCCTCTCGCCGCGAGGTTGGCGACGTAGTCACTGAACGGGATGCCGAGTTCCCGGGCTTCCTGCTCGTACCGGTCGAGTTGCTCGTCGGGGAAGCGCACGGGGCGGCGTTTGCCGCCCTTCGGCACCCGTCCTGGTTTGGTGCTTGCCATGCCACAGGTGTACTCCATTGCTGAATCAGATACACGGAACCCGCGCGGCGTGTCGTGATCGGCTTCCGGCCCGGCCTGGCCGGCAGGTCACGCCGCCGCACCGAGCTGCTCCATCTGCGCCTCCCGGGCACGCTTCCGCGCCCGGTACACGGACCGCTCGGACACCCCGGCGACCTTGGAGATGGTGGCCGCGCTCGCGCCGTCCTTCGTCAGCTCGTGCACCTGGTCGTCCAGCGGCCCGGCCGGCCCACGACGGCGCTTGGCCAACTGCACCGTGACGGTGGTGCCAGGGATGCGCAGCTCCGTCAACCGGTAGCGCTGCCTCTGGCTGAGCCCGCCCCAGACGCCGATCCGCTCGTCCGTCACCACTGCGTAGGCCAAGCAGAGGTCCCGGACCGGGCACTCCTTGCACACCCGGGCGGCGGCCCGCCACGCGTTGCCCTGCTCCTGGGGGAAGAACGCCTCGGGGTCGGTATCGGCGCAGCGTGCGTCCTTGACCCACCAGCCCGGGAGCCAGCCGACCATGTCGGACATCATGAGCACCCCGGCGTTGATCCAGGGCCGCAGATCAGTCACCCTCACGGCCGCACCTCCGCCTCGACGCGCGCCTGGTGCAGGGCCTCGGCTACCGCGCGGGCGGCGTGGACGGGAACCGGCTTCTCCGTCGAGGCCTTGCGTACGGGCACGATCTCCAGCGTCGGGAACCGCTTCACCCGCACGTTCGGGACGATCGACAGCAGCGGCGGCCTCTCGTCCTCCGGCGTCGCAGCCCAATCCTCCAACCGGTCGACCAGCTGCTCGAACGCCTCCTTGTGCTGCGACCGGCGGGTGCTGCCCCGCTTCACCTCGAACGTGCCGTAGGTGCCTTCCGGCACGTCGGCGAGAGCCTTGTACGCCTTCTCGTCCTTCTCCCGGTCCAGGCGCTCCAGCCGCGCCCGGCCGGCCTCCTCGACCGCCCACACGACCTGCGGGTCGTCGGCGGTCGGGTTCGGGCCGTGCACGGTGTACGTCTGCGGGGTCAGACCGGCCACCTTGGCGGCGGAGATGGCCCAGCAGTGCGCGCGGGCCGGGCACCGGTCGCACAGCGGGTCGACGTCGGGGCCGCGGCCGGCTCGGATCGGCTCCAGGCCGGCCTCCATCATGGTGACCAGGTTGACCAGCTCACCGAGCGCGCCGAGCGCGTAGCTCTCGTCGTACGGGCGGGTGAAGGTCTCCTCGACGCCGGTCTCCCGGTGGATGTAGCGGATCCGCACCCGGCGGACCGGGCGGCCGGCGACTGCCAGGGCGTAGGCGTAGATGAAGCTCTGCTTCCATGCCTTCTCCCAGGGCCCGTACACCCCAATGTGGTCCCACGTAGCCTTACCGGCGGTCTTCCAGTCCTCGACCGTGGCTGTGACCGGGTCGTACTCATCGGCCTCACCGCCGCGGTCCAGGCCGGGGATGTGCACCCGCACCTTGTGCTCCCGCCACGGGTACAGGGCGGCGCGGGCCTCGGTGATGCCCGCGTGCATGGCGGTGCCGGCGTCGGCCTGCCGGGTGTCGTCCGGCAGCGGCTCGTACCCGTCCGGCGGCGCCTCCCGGTACCACACCTGGCGGGGGCAGCTGCCCACGTCGGAGGGGGATACCTGCCAGCGGCCGGCGGCACGCTCGCCCCGCGCCGCAGTGTTGTGCGTGGCCACGTCGTCCATGGCCAGGCGCTCGTCGGCGGCAAGCACCGCCCACGCCAGGTCCCACGCCGGGTCCGGCCGGTACGCGGGGCATCCGTCCGGGCCGGGCCCGGCGTGCAGTTCACCGGCGTGCAGGTGGGCGGCGGCCCCACACAGGCAGCCGGACGGCCAGGGACCGATCGGCCAGCCGGCGGCTACGATGGCCGCCGAGCGATTCACCAGAATCGGCTCAAGATCCAACGCCCGACCTGGGGGAGGTTGCAGAACCACAGGGGTCTCCATTCGTGCGGCGGGTCGCTCACCCGCTGGTCTGCCCCCGTTGCCGGGGGCCGGCCACCCAGTCAAGTAACTGAGTGGTGTGTATGTGTGACAGTACAAACGGTGCATCATGACTCGCAAGGGGATGCGCGAGGCCGCACAGCCACACAATGATCGGGTAAACGGTCGGTTCCCCAGCCCCCCGGAGGGTGGGCCCGTGACAGATCAGCCTCAGGTCGGCGACAGTGCGCGGGCCCGCCTTGTCATGTCCGAGGCGCTGCAGATGACCGCCGAGTTCGCCACCAGCCTCGTACCCACCTACGCCGACCACCATATGGAGTTCGGCGAGCACCTTCAGGCCGCCCGCCGGCTGCGGCTGTGCGCCGAGCGGGTCATCGACGCGACGATCGCCGTCGAAGCCGCAGCCGGTGCCACCGTCGAGGAGATCGCCGTCTGGCTGGCGCTGCCCGTCGAGACCATCGAGATGCGTCTCGCCGCCCAGCGGGCCAAAGCCGCCGCCGTCGACCCCCCGACGCTCGCCGGGAGGCTGGACGCCTGGTACGCCAGGGTCGGCGGACCAGACGCCCCCTCCAACGCCGTCTCAGCCGGTCTGGTCTGAACCCTCGGCCGGACCGGCCACCCAGTCGAGCATCGCCTTCGCGCCCGCGTGCCCGCTCGGCGGCAGGGTCCGGTACAGCTCCGCTCCGGCCACCGCGTTCCGCGACTCCATCGCCTCGCCGACCAGCGGCCGGAGGCTGAGCACCAGCGGACGCAGCGCCTCCACCGGCAGATCCTCCGGGTTGCAGCGGTGCGCGACGGTGAGCCGGTTGAGCAGCTTCACCCGGGACTGACCGAGGATCCGCGCCTGCTCGTCCAGCTCCTCCATCAGCCACTGCCGCTCGTCGTCCGCCGCAGGGCCGTCGGTGTCCGGGGCCTCATCGGCCGGCTTGCCGACGATCGTGCCCTCCACGACGTCACCGCCCTCGTCCACCCTCGCGGCCTGCGCCTTGGCGAACGCCTCCCGCCGCTTGGCCACCAGCCGCTCCATGTACTCGGAGTTGGCCTCCGAGTCCAGGTGAGACATCTCTTCCTGGATGTAGAGCCCCGACAGGGTGGTCGGGAACGCCTGCCGAAGAGAGAGGGCCTCCGCGCACTTCGCGAGCATGTGCGCGCCGCCCTTCGCCCACATCTCGTTGGGCACCTTCTCGTTGTTCTTCCACGTCGTGCCAACGAACATGTCCCAGTTCGCGATCGCCTCCGACTGCACGATCTCCCCGCGCTCGTCGTAGTACTCGATCACGCACTTCGCCGCCGCCGGGTTCCCTGGCCGCAGCCACACGTCGTCCCACACCCGATACCGCACCCGGGTCTGCGGGTCGACAATCCACGAGTTCGGGTCGTTTTCCGGGCCCGTCCAGTAGACGCCGACCTTCCGCCGGTACCGCTTCGTCTCGAACGCCTTCCGACGGTAGGTGTCGATCGACGTCTGGATCGAGTAGCTATCGCCGCTGCGGCCCTTCCGCTTGATCAGGTACGCCTCTTTGGCCCAGGGGTCCAGCTTCCGCACCTGGCAGAAGTGGATGAACACCCGGATCTGCGCGACGTCGTAGTCGTCGGTGATGCCGATGGCGCTCAGGGAGGTCCGCTGGTCGGCCGTCAGCCGCCGCTGGCCGGGCTCGATGGCCAGGAAGCCGGGCGGCTGCACAGCCACCGTCCCGGCGCTCTCCGCCGGCTTCTCGTCCGCCGGGGCGGCTTCCTCCGACGGCTGGTCGCCGGTCTCCGCCGTCGCCTGCTCAGCGGACGGTGCGTCCGGCTCCACCGGGACGGCATCAGTCGATACCGCTTGGTCGGTCTGCTCAATGGCAGCAGTCATGGTCAGGGTCTCCTCGTCCGGCCCGTCGCTCACGGGCCTAGCCGTACGCCGTCAGAACGATAACGTCCTGACACCCCAAAGTGTAGCAGGAATGAGTCAGGCCGCGCACTCCCGTGCGCGGCCTGACAAAAACGGAAGGCCAACCCAGGTGAGCTGAGATCGTCATCGCGGGAGCGAACCGCTCAGACCTCGCACAACGGTGCGGTGGAGACCCCATTGCCCAGAAGGCTCAGAAGGTGCCGCAGCCGCCGTGTTTCTCGCCGGTTGGCCTTTCCATCACCCATGGTACGGCACCACCCCTGACAGCAACTACGCTGAGCCGACCAACGACACGCCGACAGAAAGGGAGGGCCCAGGTTGAGCGACCCCCGGCGCCTCGCCGAGATCGCCGCCACCGACGACCGCGGCTTCCTCATGGAGCTGCTCCGTCACCTGGACCGGCCCACCCCCGACACCATCGCCCTCTTCCGCAGCGACGTCCTGCGCCGCCGCACCCGCAAGGCCATCGGCGAGCTCCTGATAATGGCCGACCAGCACGACCGCAAGGGCGCACCCGAGCAGACCCGCGCCAAGTGGCGGGCCGTCCGCACAGCAGCCCGCGCCGAACGGGAAGCCCTCCAGGCCCTGCCACCCGAGGGCGCCGGGCCGCGCCGGCGCGCGCTCGAGCGCCTCGGCCAGGAACACCCGGACGAACTGAAGGCGCTCCGGGCCGGCCCGGTCGCGAAGAACGCCCGCCGGAGCCTGCTGGAGCAGATCGCCGCGCGCCACCCCGTCCGCATGATCGAACTGCTGCGGGAAGAGCGGACGCGCGGCGAGTCCGACACCGGTCAGGTCGCCAGGTCGTAGTCCTCACGCCGGCTGGTCGCCCGCTCCACCGCCCCGGCCACCTTCGACAGCACGGTCTTGTACGCGGCGTGCGACGCGACCGCCACAACGGCGGCCACCTGCAGAACGGTCATGCCGTCACCGATCGACCCGTCGGCGAGGCAGCCGACCACACCGAGCGCGACGGCCACGACGATCGCCACCGCCTGCCGGGCGGTCGCCGACCAGCGCGGCTGGTTGACGACCGACACGAGCAGCGGGTTGATGACGCCGAGCAGCAGCGCCCACGACGGGGTGTCCAGCACCCACGAGAAGAGGTTGACATCCATGCCGCCACGATCGGCCCTGGTGGGGTTAGCGTCCCGGTCAGCGGGCCTCGACCCGAGCGGCGCCGCTGAGCTGGGCTACCTCCCGCTCCAGGTGCTGGATCCGCTCGGTCTGCTCGCTGATCACCTCGGTCTGCCGCTGGATCAGCTCACTCTGAGCCGCGATCTGCCGGCCCTGGGCGGCCATCTGCTCGATCAGCGCGTCGACCTTGCGACCCAGCTTCGCCACCGTGTCCTCGGCCTGCCGGCGTAGCCGCATCTGCTGGTCCAGCTTCGCCTGGGTCTCCTCGTGATCCGCCGCTTCCTGCTTGTAGCGGGCGTCCGCCGCGTCGAGCTGGCCGCGGTCGTGGCCGATCATCCGCGCCAGGATGACCACCGCCGTCGCGAACGTGCCGAACGCGCCGAGGCCGGGTAGCAGCCCCACTAGCTGTGACACGTCCACCCGTAACCCCCGCGACCCCCGCAACCCGGACCGCGTCACCGTAGGGTCGATCTGCCCCTTGCGTCCTCACGGACCGTGCCGGGTTGTCATCACCCCGCATAATCGCCCGGTGACCACCCTCCATCGGAGACCCCGCACCGCGTCCGCGCCCCACAGGTACGCGGTGACCGCAGCCGTCCTCGCCGCCGGCGCCGTCACCCTGGCCGCGGTCGCCCCCGAACCGGTGGCAGCCACCAAACCTCCGACCCGCGTGCTGCTGATCGTGCAGCCCACCGTCAGCGCGGCGGCCGCCATCTACCTCACCGACGGCAGCATCATCGAGCCGGCGCCCATCGGGCGAGAGATCGAGTTCACCGAGCAGCTGGCCGGTGTGCAGATATTTCTGCGTGCCCCCGAGGGTGGGGTAGAGGTCAGCCAGCCCGGTGTCGATCTGCCGCTACGGGCGACCGCCGCCTTCTGCGCGATCGTCATCGACGGTCGAGTGGTCGACCAGTCCGGGCCCGCCGACCTCGCCTCCTGCCGGTGGGACCGCTAGCGGCCTTCCAGCTCGGCCACCCGAGCGGCCAGCTCGGCGAGCCGCCGGTCCTGATCCTGGACCAGTAGCAACAGCGCGGCGCAGAACCGGTCGTACTGCAAGGCGTCCGGCTCACCGTCCGCGTCGTACGTCACCAGCTCGGCCAAGCCGAGGTCGTGCACCTCCTCGGCGACGAACCCGCAGTAGAAGCGGGCACTGTCGCCCTGCTCGTCCACCTCGCTCTTGTCACGGAACCGGCGCGGGCGAAGCCGCCGCAGCGCCTCCAGGTCCAAGCCCAAGTCCTCGACGTCGGTCTTGTACTGGAGTGACGACGTGGACCGGTACAACTGGTAGGTGGCGGAGTCGATCACCGCGTTCGCGGCGGTGGCCGTGGTCGCGTTGGTCCTCAACCGGATTGACCCGAACGTGCTGCTGCCGGCGCGCGGGCCGATGATCGCTTCGCCGCCGTTGGGCCCGTCCAGCCAGACCCGGTTGCCCGCCGAGCCCGCGCCGGCGTTGTCCGCGTAGATCACGTAGCCCTCGTTGAGGGTGATTTGCTTAGCGGCGGCGCTGCGCGGCGTGGAGATTTCCAGCCCGCCGGCCGGGGTGAACTTGAAGGTAGAGATCGCGGTCACCGGATCGGTCCAGCAGACCGCCTTCCACGAATAGTCCGTGTCCTCCGCGATGAGGCTGGTGCCGGCCGCGCCGCTGGTGCCGGCCGGGCCGCGGATCTGGAATCGCCTCTTGCCGCCAGTGATTCCGGCGGCTTGGATGACCGGCTCATCCCAGCCCCGGCCCAGTAGGTCCCACTTGATGCTTGCAACCGCGCCGCCCTCGTACGCGGTCTCGCCCATCTCCACCCGAGGCGCCGAGCTGCGGGTGTAGAACGTCCCGCCGGTGATCACCTTGCCCGTGATCGCGTTCGCGGACAGCTTGTCCGCTGTGATCGCCCCGTCAGCGATGGACACCGCGGCCACCGATCCGGCCGGGACGATGTCCACCGCTACCAGGTCGACCTCAGCGGTGCCGTTGCCGTTCGGGAAGTTGAGATACAGCAGCGGCCGTAAATACCTGGTGCCGTTGACGGCTACGCCCGGGTTGTTCGGGTCGGCACGGGGCGTGCCGGTGCCGGTCGCCCCGGTGCCACGCAGGTACCCCGTGTATTCCTGCCACCCGCCGCCGGCGACGAGGGTGGCTCCCTGTGCAGCGATGTAGTGGCCGCTGGCCGGGTCGGTACCGGTGATGGCTCCGGAAATGTTGATGTAGGTCGCCCCGTCGGCGGACACCGCCGCGAAACCGGCGTACACCCGCGACGCGGTGGTGTCACCGGTCGGCGCGACCGTCTGCCGCACCCGCACCTTGACCCGGTACAACGCCGTCGGATCGAAAGGGATGAGCGGCATTCGTACAAGGCCGTTGACGGCGCCGACCGCCCGGATCACCGTCCCACCGGACACCGAATCGACAACCGGCTGCACGGTGAGACTGCCAAGGATCTGGTTGGCCTGCCAGTCGGCCAGGTCCCCGCACGCGTCGTACACCCGCGTCGCGAGCGCCTGCTGCCCGCCGACGGTCAGCTTCTCCGTGGTGATCGCCCCGGCGGCGATCTTCCCGGCCGTGACCGCGTTGGTGGCGATCTTGTCTGCCGTGACCGCGTTCGCCTCGATCGCCTCGGCCGTGATCGCCGCGGCGGCCAGCTCCCGCGCGGTGATCGTACCGGCCTCGATCTTGTCGGCCGTGACCGCGTTTGCGGTCAACTTCGGCGTCGAGATCGCATCATCCGAGATGTCGGTTTCGGTGATCGTGCCGGCGGGCAGGTCCAAATCCTGCGCGACGACGATCCCACCGTTGACGCCGGCCACCGTGTAGGTGCCGTCGCCCTGGTCGCCGATCAGCAGCACCGGGTTGCCGTCAGGGTCAAACACGGCCAGCTGCCCGGCCTCGATACTCGAATGCGCGAGCTGCGAGCCCCGCTCGACTGCGGTCAGCCGCTGCTCGACCCCAGCCAGCTGGTCCGCCAATTCGTTGATCGGATCCATCATCCTGCCCCGTACGTGAATCGGTCGGCCCGCTGCAGGGCCAGCCGCACCTTGTGCTCTCCGACCAGGGACGAGCCGATGATCCGCGACCAGATCGACACCTCACCGGCCCACGGGGTCACCGCCTGCACGAGGATGTCGTCGCCCGGCTGCCAGGCCCCGATGCGTGCGTTCGGGTGGTCTATCACCTCAATTTCGGTGATTTCCGTCAGGCCCTGCCGGCGCACCAGCTCGTCGCGGCACAGCATGTCGAGGCGGCTGCCGGACGTGCAGCTCTTGTCGGAGTACACGGCCACCCGCCGCAGCCGTCCATCTATGACCGGCAGACGGGTGTGTACGAGCGTGCGGCCCTCACCGGCGCCGAGCCCGAGCAGCTCGTTGGCGTAAATGTCGCCGTCCCGCTGGACGGGCACGACCGAGATCACGTTGTCGCCTTGCACGAACGCGAGGTCGTCGCGGCGGCGGCCGAGACGCGGGTAGCCGATCCGGATCCGGTGCACGATGGTGTCCCCAGGCCCCCAGGCGACATCCTCCGCCCAGTCGAACGGCGTCTCTGCCGCGAGGGCCGCGAACTCCCGCCCGCAGTCCTTCGCCTCCCACCACGCCAACAAGTACGGCTCCGGGGGCACTGCCGCCACCGTCCGCAGTTGAGTGCCCTGGTGCTTGACGAGGGTGCCCGAGCGGTGGGTGGTGGCGGCGCTGGTCCCGTAGCCGCGCTGAAGACCCGTCAGCTTCGTCCCCGAACGGCCGGTCACCCGCATGGTCTCCGCGCCTACGGTCACCAGGTATGGGGGTGTCAGCTGCCCGTACGCGCCCAACGCGGCCAGGGTGAGACTGCTGGCCTTCTCGTCGATGTTGTCCTTCAGCTTCGCCTCAGCCGACGGCTCGATCGCGCTGGCCGGCACGGAGTCCTTCCGCACCCACTTCCCGCCAATGAAAGCCTCCTGGTAGGAGGGGATGCCAGGTTTGCCGAGCCTGATGGGGCTGGTCGTGCCGTCCAGCACGACGCCGAGGTTGCCGTTCGGGTAGGACTGGAGATGCCGCCAAATCTCCCGCGCCGCGTCGATCGGGTCGACACCCACCCGCGAGTACTCGCCCATGTACGGCATGGCGTGCGCGTATGCGGACACCCCAGCGGCCTCGATCTTCCACTCAGGGCCTTCGAACCGGGAGCGGACCACGATGCCACCCCATCGCAGCTGCCCGTCCGCTTCGGCGAACAGCTCCGTGCCCCACTCCTGGATCAGCAGCTGACCGTCCGGGGCGCGCAGCTGCCCAATGTCGGGGCTGATGGTGCCGCGCAGCGACCCCGACCGGCGCAACCCCCACGTCAGCTCGTCCCGGTGCACGGGCAAATCCAAGTCGAGGATCTCGCCGGTCAGCACCCGCCGGGCGATGTACCTCCAACCCATCAGGGCCGCTCAACGAACTCGTAGTCGATGGTGATGATTGACTGGTAGTCGGCCTGGTAGGTGCCGTTCCCGCCGGAACGCATCCCGGCCGCGGCGATGGTGCGGCTGGTGCCCCGATGCGCGGCGGGGATGGTGTGCTCGCCGGCCACCGCGTAGTAGCCGCGACCGGCCGCCGTCTCGATCAGGACGCCGTTCTCGGGCGAGTAGTCGGTGCCGTTGTAGACGGTCTTCAGGCCAGCGGTCGTGGGCGTGCTGGATCCGGGGATGTGCTGGATGCCCTGCAACGTGATGTGGACCCGCACATGCGTCGCCCACACCGGCACATCCACGCTGATCTGCGACGCGGCCGGCCACAGCGTGTACGCCGCCGGCATGTTGTTGTCCGCCACGGGGAACTTCACCACCATGTCCCGGTCGCGGCGCGGGTTCGCGATTTTCCGCAGGTCGGTGATCATCGCCTGGGTGACGGTGCCCGTCGAGGCGGGAAGGTCAACCCGGGCCAGCGCGATCCCCGACATGCCGAGGTTCAGGTCGGTGAGCCGCTTGGTGGTCGACGGCACGCCCGGGATGACCCGCGTCCTGATGTACGGGCCGACGGTCGGGTCGGACGGGTTCGGCCACGGTTCCCCGGCCAGCCACGGGTCTTCCACCCGCGCGATCACCAGATCAGAGCGGCCCGCTCCGGAGCCGGTCGCGGCGATACCCGCCGTGTCCTGGGTGGGGAGACGGCCAGCGTACGCCTGGTGCAGCTGCCCCGTAGCGCGGCACAGGATCGCGCACGCGCCCGGGTCGACCGTCACGGACCCGCCCGGCACGGGCAGCGACTTAACCTTCAGGTCGTCCACCCCGATAATGCCCTCATTACCGCGGAAGGCCACGTAGGCGAGGAGCCTGGCCACCTCGGCGGAGTGCGACGCGCCGCCTCCGACCATCCACGGCACTGGATCCCAGCCAGCCACTGCGCCCCCTACAGCCCCGCATACGTTTTCTGCCAGGCGAATTTCATCGTGGCGGTGCCGCTAACGTCCTGCCCTCGCAGCACCACCTCCCAGGTGCCCGGCGGCACCTTCGCGTCAGCGAGCCGCACCCCGGTCCGGGGGGTGAGGGCCCCCGCGAACGACGCGCCGTCCTGCCGCAGCACCGTGCGCCGCCACGGCCGGGTGTCGACGGTGATCGACTGCCCGGGTAGCACCGTCGCCGTCAGCGCGAGCGTCCACAGACTGGTCACCTGCACGACCGGGTTGGTGAGCGTGCCGGTGGCGGCGCGGAGGGTGATGACCGGCCACACCGGCAGACTTCCACCAACAACGATCGCGCCCGGGCCAGCGCCGGCGGGCACGGTCGTCAGCGGGGTGGTCAACGGCGCGGTCAGCCCGCCAGACGGCGGCGGCACGAGCGCCACCGTCACCTGCTCCTGCACCGGGTCGTACCACAGGTCGTCCACGGCCGCGAAGTCACACACCACGCGGCTGACCCCATGCTGGGTGTCCTTGCCCGCAGGCGCGAACCTACGCGGCCGCCCGTACGCGACCCGCTGCCGGCCGCCGAGGTTGGCCCGCAGCTCGGCCACCGCCCCCGGGGTGGTGCGGATCGCGTCGCCGCGCCACACCCGCCGCAGCTCCGCTTCCCGGTCCCGCGCCTGCGCCTCGTCGGCGCCGAGGACCAGCAGGTCGAACGTGATGGTCTGCCCGCCGCGGTAGTCGTTGCCGAACCGGCGGCCGTCACCGCGGGGCACGTCTGCGTCGTCGGTGCGCAGCTCGACCGCCCCGACATCGGGTGGTGCCCCGGCGCGGTCCATCACCCCCAGCGCGGCCGTGCCCCAGCTGTACGACACGCCCGGGTAGGTCAGCGTCCACACGTCAGCCACCGGCCACCACGCCTCCCCTGCGGATCACCCGCAGCCTGAACATCAGCTCATCCAGCTGGTCGGCGAAGCTGCCTCCGCCCTGCAACGTCACCTGCCCGATCAGCGGGGAGCCCGCCGCCGCGTCCCCGGCCACCGGCCGGCCGCCGGCCGGCCCGGTCGGGGCCACGGCGGAGGCCCCGACGGCGGTCGCAGTGGCGAGCCGCTCCGCGGCCTTCACCGCGGCGGGGGCGTTCCGGTCGATGCCGATCGTGTAGCCCTGCACGACCCCCTTGCCGATGTTCATGAACACCTTGGACGGGCTTCTGCTCATCAGGGCGTCCTTCGCCCCCTGGATGCCCTTGCCGATCACACCCCGGATCGCGCCGACAGCCCGGTCCGCCATCTGCGTCACGCCGTTGATCAAGCCCTGGATCAGGTCCCGGCCGGCGTCGACCAGCAAGCCGCCCAGGTCACCCAGCCGGCCGGGCAGGCCGGTGATCGTGTCGACGGTGTCGGACACCCCGTCGGACACGGCCTGCCGCACCGTCGACCACATCCGGTCGAACGCGCCGGTCACCCGGGAGTAGGCGTCCCCCACGATTTCGCCGAGCCGGTCGGGTAGCTCGGTGACGAACCCGACCACCGTGTCGACGCCGGTCGAGAACAGATCCTGCGCCTGGTCCCAGAGGTCCTGCACGATCGCCGAGACCTGGCCTGGCAGCTCTTCGAACCATGCGACTACGGCGTCCACGCCGTCAGCCACCGCCGTGCCCAGGTCCGTCAGGGCCTCGGTTGCCCGGTCCGGCAGGTCGACCAGGAAGCCGATCACCAGGCCGACGCCGTAGCCCACCCAGTACGCCATCTCGCCGGCGGCGTCCTCGAAGAACGCCGCCACCTGGCCCGGCAAGTCGGACAGGGCCTCACCGATCCGCCCTGGCAGGGCAGCGAACCACTCGCCCGCGCTGTCGAGCCAGCCGGGCAGGGTCTCGGTGAAGAAATCACCGATCGCGCCGGCCGCGTCCTCGACAGCCTGGCCAGCGTCGGAAAAGAAATCGCCGACGGCGGAGGCGGCATCGGACAGCCACTGGTTGAAGGCGTCGCCAGCGTCCAGCATGCCGGTGATGAGATCGGCTACCGTGGATATCGGTTCGGCCAGCCCGAACAGCCAGGGGAGGAGCTTGATCGCCAGCAGACCCATCTGCATCAACTGCGGCAGGAACGGGATGATCGCGACCACGAGCTCCGTGAACGCCTCCGCCAGTCGGAGGCCCGCATCGACCATGTCGGGCAGCTGCGGCGCTACCGCCAACAGCGCGTCGAGGAACGCACCACTCAAAGCCTCGGCGATCTTGGCAATGGCCGGGACAAGCTCACCGGCTAGCATCGACTGCAGCGCAGGCAGATGCTCCATCAGCTTCGACGCGATGACCTTCGCCAGCTCCACGACCACCGGCACCAGCGGCATGAACGCCTTGGCGATCGCGATACCGGCTTCGGCGGCCGGGCCGAGGCCAGCGGCGATGAGCTCCTCAATGACGGGCAGCAGGGTGGCGGCGACCTCGGTGGCCATCTCGCCGAAAACGCCCAGCAGCGGGCCGGCCTCACGGGCGACGGTGGACAGGATGCCGGCGAGCAGGCTCAGCCCGTTAGCGAGCTGCGCACCCAACATCGGCAGCAGCGGAGCCAGGGCGACCGCGATGTCCGACAGCGCCTGACCCACCGGCCCGGCCGCGGGGGCCATCAGCCGCAGCCCCTCGGCGAGTGCGTCGACCAGGATGGTCAGCCCAGGCGACAGGGCCGTCGCAAGGTCACCGATGATCCCCGACAGCGGCGCCAGCCCGGCCACTACCGCCTTGACCACCGGGTTGAGCGCCGCCCCGACCTCCGCCAGCCCCTGGAACACGGCGATCAGCGCCTGCTGACCCTCAGCCGAGTTGGCGGCCTCGTTGAGGGTGGACAGCAGCTGCCCCACCATGCCGAACGCGCCGCCGTCCGTGGCCGACTTCGCGGCGTCGAAGACACCCCGCAGGATGCCGACGACGTCGCTGCCCATCTGCCACAGCTGCCCGAGCATGTCCAGGCCGTCTTGGATCCACTGGTGCAGCCGGCCGTCGCTGGCAACCTGGCCGATCTTTTCGGCCCAGCCGGCCGCCCAGCCGGCGAGACCCTCGGAGAGGCCGGGCAGGAACGACGACCCGACGTCGCCGATTTTCAGCAGCGCCAGACCGATCGGGCCGAGCGCGCCCAGCAGGTCACGCGCCGCCCCGGCGGTGTTGTCGAGCATCCCGGCCAGCGACGACGACGCGGCCTTGCTGTCCAGCCAGCTGAGCGCCTCCCGCATCCCACCGTTGAGTTCGGCGGAAATCTCGCCGAGCCCCGTCTTCAACACCGGCAGGTACCGGGCGGCGAGGTCCCGCACCTGGACGTTCAGGCCCTTGAAGAAACGCTCTTGCACGTCCAGGCGGAGCCCGTTCAGGGCGGGCGCGAGCCGGCCCAGCTCCTTCACGAACCGGCGTGCGCTCGGCGACAGCTGGTCCAGCGCGTCGTTGAGTTTTTCCTGCTCGGCGGCGGTCAGCTTCCCGCCGGACGCGAGCGTCGCGTACGCCTTGAACACCTCGCCGACGGCGTCGCCGACTCCGGACAGGGCCAGCTTCACGGTGCCGAGAATGGCAGCGAGCCCGCCGATCGCAGCGGGAGCCAGCCAGACGGCGTTCAGGGCGGTGAGTATGGCGCCTGCGAAGCCCAGGATGTTGGCTGCGGCCCCGGCCGCCGACGCGGCCAGCAGGCCCAGGCCGAGGCCCTTCGCGGCGACCAGCGCGAATTTCCCGGCGGCGGAGGTGGCCTTCTTGAGCTTGGCGTGGAAGTCGCTGGTGTCCGCCTTGACCTTGATCTCGGCCTTGGCGTCCTTGAGCCGGTCAATGGCCCGCCGGGCCGGCTTGGTGTCGGCGTCGACCCGGACCTTGGCTTTCGCCTTGTCCCCGGCCTCCTTGACCGCGCGGCGCATCTCCGTGACCGGGATCTGCACCCCGATCTTCGCCCGGGCCTTTGCCTTCTCCGCCACCTCGCGGACGGCACGCCGGAAGTCAGCGACCGGGATCCTCACCCCGATCTTCGCGGTGATTTTGCTCTTCTCCGAGGCTTCCTTGACGGCGTTGCGCAGCTCGGTCCGCAGCCCGGTCGTCTTGACCTTGACCTGCACCTTGGCCTGGACCTTCGCCGCCGCCTCGTTGACACGGCGGCGAAGGTCCCGCACGAACCCGCGTAGGTCAGCGACGACCGACAGGTCGAGCTGGCCGGCGTCCTCACCCTTCCCCGGCTGCGTCACCGTCCCTGACCACCCTCACTCTGCCGGCAGCGGCCATCGCTGTGGCCATCTGCGCGATACCGACCGAGCCGGGGGGAGGCGCGGGCTTACGCCCTGGTCGAGGGATACGGAGGGGTTCCTTGCGCCGGTGGTCCGACGACAGGACGGACAGCTCTTCCAGCAGCATGGCGAGTAGCTCCCGCTGCTCGTCCCACGGCGGTGTGCCGGGGCGCCGGCGGATCGCCGCGTCCGGGGGCAGGCTGCGGATCAGCGCCCGGACGCGGCGTAGGCCGATCAGTTGCGGGTGCCACGCCGGGAGCCAGATCCGCCGCGCGTCGTAGCCGCGCGCTTCGAGGTCGGCTTCGATGTCGTCCCACCGGTGTCGGAGGAGGGCGACAAGCCCAACGCTTCCCCCAGGCTCACCCCGTACTCCGCCCACGCGGCGCGGCCGAGCCGGAAGTAGGCGTCGAGGCCCGGGCGGGTCTTCAGCCACTCCGCCCATTGCTCCTCACCGAGCAGCTCGGCGAACGCCCGCCGCACCGCACGCAGGGCGCTGGACACCAGGCCCGGGTTACGCTTCAAGATCGGCAGGACGTTCTGCCAGTTCAGGTCGTCGGCCTCGTCGCCGACCACCTGGATGAGCAGTGCGAGCAGGTCGTCCAACTCGCCGTCGAACAGCGGGTCCAGCACCGATGCCGGGAACTCCGGCGGCAGCGTCCACTCCCGCTGGTTGAGGATGAAGACCAGCGGCTCCCCGGCCGCCTCGCGGGCCGGGGCGTTGACGTCGAGGTCGATCACACGGGCCACAGGGGGGCCACCTTTCGAAGTGATGAAGGACAGGCGAAGGGAGAGGGCTAGCTGCCCTGCTCCTCTTCCTCGGGCGCGAACGCCGGGTCGTTGGTGGTCATGAACCAGGCGTCGGTGTCATCCCCACCCAAGATCGACAGCCGCAGCGGCAACTTCGACTCGGGGCTCTTGTTCAGCTCCAGCTCAACCTCGGACTCGTTGAACACGCGGGCCGCGGTGAACCGGTAGTGCTTCGCCCCGTCCTTCACATCGAGGATGGCGATCAGCTCGGCACGGTTCCCGAACGACGGGGGCACGAACTTGTACAACGTCGGCGACGCGGGCACCTTCGTGATGGTGCCGCCACCAAACACGGCCTTGATGTTGTTGCCGTTCCACTGCATCAGGTCGACGTCGATACCGGCCGCGTCGGCGGTCTGGATGACCTTCACCGGGAAGTTCGACTGGTGCGCCATGACCTTCTCGAACTCCGGGCTGACGCGGAAGCGGCAGCTGTCCGGGGTGGTCAGACCCACGTTGAAGAACCCCTCGTCGGGGACGGCCAGGCCGGTGGGCAGGGTCGACCCGAGCACGCCGAGGTACAGGGCGACGTGCTTGGCCTGAACGAGCTGGTTGGGTTGCGTCATCTCACGCCTCGCGCTGCTGGGCCGATCGGGACGACCGCACGCTAGGACCCGCCCGGGGTTAACGTCCCAGCGCAGATCAGGCGTTGTCGGGGTGGGCGATGATCTGCACCGTGTGCGCCCAGCACAGCTGCCCCGTCGCCGGGTCCGGCTGGAGCCGAGCGCTGCCGACCGCGTACGCGTCGACCACCACCGGCCGTCCGGGAATGGACTCCCGGTCCGCAGTCCCCACCAGGTGCTTCACCGCCCGGTACAGCAGCCGCCGCAGCTCCGCCGACCCGGGCCGCCCATCCGGGTGCGCCCACGCCAGCAGAGCTACCTCCCCGGTCACCGACCACAACAACCGGTTGTCATCCCCCCCCGGGGAGGGGCGGATCTGAAGGTGCGGGTAGGGGCCCTCGTTCAGCCCCGACACGTGGGCGGCACCATCGGGTCCGTACTCGGCGAGCACCTCGGTCGCCGAGGCCAGCTCGGCGAGCGCGATGGCCACCGGGTCGACGTCGACCACCGGATCGGTGGTCTCAGCTTCCGCCCGGGTTGTGCGCGCCATCGGGTGCCTCCAGGTGCTCGACGGCCCGCACGATAGGCACCGCCGCCGGCTAGCGTCCCTGGCCGCTGCCCGCCGAGTCTGCCATCAGCGGCGGCGCAGCCGCCGGGCTATCTCCGCGAGGGCGCGGCCCATGAACCGGGCGGCGTCGTCCTTGTCGGTGCCGAACTCGCTGTCGACCACGCGGTGGCCGTGGCAGGTGACGTGCCCCTCCACCCGGGAGCCGGACACCTTTACCGGGTGGGCGTGGATGTTGCGGGCGATCCCGTCCGGGTCCTTCACGGCCTCGCACCGGCAGTTCGCGGTCAGGCCCGGCGTGCCTTCCGGATCACGGGGCTTCCGCAGCTGCTGGTGCGGGCCGGCACCGTAGTGATGCTGGTCGTACTCCGGCGACTTCACCACGAACCGCAGGTTGTCCGGCACCTCCTGGCCGTGCGCCTCCCGATGCTCAGGCCGTACCACCGCGTCACCTTTCGACACCCACACTTTCGTCGGCGGCGCGTTCCGCTGCGCAGCGTCGGCCACCTGGTCGGTGATGTGCTGCACCTTCGGGGCGATCATCCGGGCGATCGCCGCCTCCAAACCCTGCTTCGGCCGGTACCGGGTCACACCACGCTCCTCACCGGGTAGCCGCGGTCCACGTCCGGCGGGTCCTGCATCGCCGTGACCGCCACATAGTCGACGTCCGGGTGTCCGGGCACCTGCTGGAGCAGGGGAGTGCCGGTCACCACCCAGCGGCGGCCGTCCCCGGCCCGGCTGATCGTGTCCCCGGCCGCGACCGGCCACAAAGCCGGGTCCAGTCGCAGCGTCCACGACCCGTCCAGATGCCGCGCCGCAGCCCCGTCCACCGGCGCGGTCGGGGCCGGTGGCTCAGCGGGTATCGGCGTGCCGTGAGCGTCCCGGCCCTGCGGGTGCGCCTGCCGCAGCAGGGCGTACCGGCCGTCCGGCAGCAGCACCGCCATCAACCCACCCGTTGTCCTAGGACGCGCCAGAGAGCGCGGCTGGAAGCACGCTGTCGGACGGCGAGCCCGGCCCCCGTGAAACCGGGCCCGCCACCAACACCTCCACCGCGTGGAGGAACGACCCCCCCGGATCGTGGCCGCACAGTATCCGCCGCCGCCGGATAGCGTCCCGCCGCAAGATCACAACACGTACGGCCAGGTAGCAGCCTCACCCGGCACCGACACCTCGGAGTCCGGCCGCTGCCACGCCAACCCGTCCGCGCTACGCCACATGTCCATGCTCGACATCGGCGGCACTCCCGCCGTCGGCGCGGCAGCAGCACCCGGGATCGGCTCGTACGACACCGACTGGCCCTCCGCGCTGACCGACCGCACCTCCCGACCAGACGAGCCCACCAGGCGGCGCACCGCCGGGTGCACCTGCGCAGCAGCGGCGACCCATTCCCGGATCGCCCCGTACTGCGGCTCCCGCGCATCCAACCCGGTCTCGTACACCACCGTGTAGTAGCCGGTCTCCTCCCCGGCACCGCCGGTCTCAGCGGTGACGGACACGATGCGGGTCGGGGTGTGCTGTAACGGCCAACCGGCCGGCAACGCCCGCACACCCCGCTGCGTGAGCTGCAACGGGGAGACGAACCGCCGCAGATGCCCCTCGGCGGCGACGGTGGCGGCCCGGATCGCCGCCTCCACCGCGAACTGCACCTGCTCGTCCGCCGGGTCCAGCCCGGCGAGCCGGGCCACCCGGTCGACCGGAACGATCAGCGGCGGCAACGGCGACGTCACAGGTCAGCGCTCGACGGCGGCGCGGGCCTTGGCGATGGCCTCCTGGGCGGTCGCCCGGGTGACCTCCATGCCCAGCGGGAAGGCGAGGGACATCAGCTCGGTCTTCGAGCCGCCGCGCCGCACCAGCGCGTTCGCCCGCACTCGCGCGGTGACGACGGTGCCGACACCGGACATGTCGAACAGGTCGTCCGGGTCGATCGGTGCGCCCTTGTCGTCCACGTAGCCGAGGAACGCGTCCACGTCGCCCGGCACGACGGGCAGCGGCGCGACCAGCGGCGCGGCCGGCGCCGTGTTCGGCGCTGCGGTGGGCGGGGCCAGCGGCGCAGCGGCCGGCTGCGGTGCCACGTCGGGCACGGCCTGCGGCGGCGCGGCGGGCGGGGCCAGCGGCGCGGCGTCGGCCGCGGCGGCTTCCGGTGCCGCCGGGACGGTCGCCTCCGGGGCTGCCGGGCCGCCGGTCTCGGGGGTCTGGTCGGTCTCCTCCGGGCTGGCTGGCGCGGTGGCCTTCCTGGTGCTGCTGCGGCTGCTCATGCGGGTCTCCTGCGGACGGTGACGGATCGCCCCGCACCGTAGGGGCCGCAGCCGCCTTACGTCCCCGCGAGCGGCGTCAACTCCGGCGCGTGCTCGGCGTACCGCGCCCGCTCATCCTCCGTGCCGTACAGCGCCAGCATCTCCCGGGCGAACGCCACCTTGTCCTCGACCCGTTGCCCGGGCGGCTGCTTCTTCGTCCACAGCTCCAGGTTCTCCGGCCGGTTGTCATGCCGGACACCATTGAGGTGGTGCACGTTCTCCTCCGGCAGCAGTTCCCGGTCGAGGAGGGTCTGCACCACCCACCGGTGCTCGAAGATGCGCCGTCCCGGCCGTTGGGGGTGGGGAATGACGCGGTACCCGTTCCGGTTGAGAGTGCCGGCTCCGTCCGGGGCCTTATCTGGAATCAGGTCAGCCCAGTTCGACTGTCCGGACAGGCGGCGGGTGTAGTGGGTGCGACACAGGCCATCGGTCAGTGCTGGCCGTGGGCACGGCCGTGCCTCGCACGGTCCGCCCTTCGGCTTGGGCTTGCGAATCGGGGTCAGCGGCAGACCCTTGCGCTGCTGGTAGTAGTGGCCGTCGCAGAGCCCAGCGGACTTGATCGGTTTCCCGCACTCAGGGCCGCCGCACGTTCCCTCACGTCGCTGTCGAGGTTTGAACGGGGTCAGCGGCAGACCCTTGCGTTCCTGGCGCCGGTGGGTTTGGCACAGATCGTGCGCGACGGCCGGAAGGTCACACTCGGGGCCGACGCAGCGCGGTGCGGCGTCCACCTTTCCCACGCGAACGGCGGCGTACAGGTGTCGCTTGCACCAGCCGTGTGCTTTGTGTGGCCTGCCGCACCCCTCGACGGTGCACGTCCGGCCGCGCGGCTGCATCCCCACCGGGCCGGGCTGGAACTCACCCGCGCGGTACGCCCGCAGATAATGGCGTCGGCACAGACCGCGCGCCTGGACCGGCTTCGGCTCCTGCCCCTCGGCTTTGCAGCGGGCACAGATATCCTTGCTCACGTGACCTCCACGCAGGTCGCCCGCCCCGGGGCTGCGCCAACAGCCGCCGGGGCATCTTCATCCAGCACCGAAACCATCCGGTCGGTACAAGGTGAGAAACACATTGGCGGTGGCGGCCCGAAGGCCAGCCACCGCCAACGATCTTACCAGAATCAGCCCACGACCAGGTCACCCTGGACAAACGCCTCCGGGCGATCCACGGTCAGACCGATCCTTTCATGGCCCTTTAGAGTGACCGCGTCCCGCTCGAACAGGTCCTGGTTCTCCGTCGACACGTCGACCTGAACGGTGCGGCGGTCGAACAGCTGCGCGCCGAGCCCGAACGCGCCGAGCAGGTACTTGCCCTCCGGCATGGCGGTGGTTGCGACGACCGGCAGCCGCCACACCCGCTCCTCCGCGCCGACGGCGACGGAGGTGACGAGGGTGAGCCGGCCGTTGTCGTCGGTCTCCAGCTCCATGTCTTCCCAGTCGAGCGGGTTGATGATGATCCCGGTGGGGGCCATCTCCGCCAGCTGGACGCGGGTGATCGCCCGCCGCAGGGTCACCGTCTTCTTCTCGGTGGCCGCGCCGGCGTTGACCGGCTGGTTGTAGGTCTGCACACCCTGGGTGTTGAAGATGCCGCGGATGTTCGCCCCGCTGCCGTCGCCGAAGAGGATCTGGTCGTCCTCGACGAGCCGGACGCCCTCGATGAGCTGCCGGTTGATGAGGCCGCGCATGCGCGGCTCGTCGTCCAGGGTCTGCTGGTGGGCGTACATGACGTGGCTGACCGTCGCGAGGGGGTACGTCACGATCGCGAGGGTGAGGGTGCTCTTGCGGGCGCGTCCGAAGACGTCGGTGTCGTCCCCGACCGGGGCGCTGGTGCCGTCGGCGGCGGTGCGCTCCCGCACGGTGCCCGCGCGGTTGGTGAACCCCGTCTGCCGGATGCCGTAGAGGATCGCCGCGGTCGTCTCGTCCGGCGGGAACAGGTTCCGCACGTGCATCAGCCGGGGCAGCTTCTCCACCAGGGGCCGTTCCTGGTGGCTGCCGAGGCCCTGCACGCCGGTCAGGTTCCCGGCCATGGCGCTGAAGACGTCCTTCGCGCCGATCTCCCCGGCGTCGATGCCCTTGCGGAACATCGACTCGCCGTCGACCTCGAAAGTCATCCGGCCCCGGTAGGCGCGGCCCTTGTACTCGGCCCACGACTCCGAGGCGAGGAACTGGTCGCCGAGGCTCTGCCCGCCGGCCATCGCGTGGTGGGCGGCGTTCGCGGCGCCGGCGACCGAGCCGCCCTCGGGGGCGTCGAGCCACTCGCGCAGGCCGGCGTGGCTGGACTTGGCCTGGATGAGGGCCTTGATCTGGTTCGCCTCGGCGGTCTTCTCCAGGTACGCCTTGGTCTGGGCGTCGTTGAGGACGACCTTGCCGTCCTTCACCTCGAACGCGTCGGTCATCGCGTCGAGCTCGCCGGTCTTCTCCTTCAGCGCGTTCTTGAGACCGGTGATCTCGTCGCGCACCTTCGTGCTGGTGGTCATGGTGGTCTCCCAGGTGGGCACGGATGTTGTCGTGCCGGGCGGGAGGCGTCGCGTCGGCCCGGCCATCGCCGGGAACGCCCGCAGGCCGGTCGCCCGTGGCTGCGGGAAACGTAGAGGCGGGCCGGGGTTAACGTCTCCGGCCCGCCTCCACGACTCACTCAGTCGATGCGCAGGGCGTTCAGGTCGGCCTGCATCTGCGCCAGGTCGAGGACCATCCCGCCGGTCTCAGCCTGCTCGCCGGTCTTCTCCTCGCCCGGCTTCCCGGCCTTCCCGCCGACCTCCCCGACGCCGGACGGGGCGCCGAGGCTGTCCACGTCCACGCCCGCCTCGGCGAGCGTGTCGAGCAGCTGCGCCACGCAGCCGGCGAGCCGCTCCGCCCCGTCGGCCGGGATCTGCGCGCCCTTCACCCCGGCCGCGTCGGCGGTCACGGCGAGGGACAGCTGCGCGGTCGCGTCCTCGAGCAGGTCGGCCACGGAGGTGACCGTCGCCTCGGACACGGCCGGGGTGTCGCCGGCCTTGGTGGCCGGGACGACCTGGGCGACCAGCTGCACCCGCAGCATCTCCCCGAACGTGATCGTGCCGTCGTCGCCAACGGTGTACGGGATCTGCCACGTCTGGGCTTCGCCGTCGTTGCGGGGGGACCGGTTGACGATCACGTGGTCGTCCCACGTGCCGACCACGTACACGTACCACTCGGGGCTGCCGTGCTGGTCGGTCGGCCCGGACAGCGCGCGCCGGGCGGCGTCCCGCAGCGCGTCGCGCCGCTCCTCGTAGCTGCCGGGCAGCACATCCCGCACCTTGGTTTTCAGCGTCACCGCAGCACCGCCCTTCTCGCCGGTGTCCCCGGCGGTTTCCTCGCCGCCCGCCTCGTCGGTGAGCGCGTCGTCATCGACCGCCAGGTCCAGATCCTGGTCCAGGTCCGGGTAGGGCTCTTCGGCGGTCTTCTTCTTCCGCTGCGCGGCGGACCACTCGCGGCGCCGCTTCCGCTCGGCGTCCCGCGCCGAGTCGAATGCCTCCTGCCACTGGCGGCGGCGTTCCCGCTCCGCCGCCTGCAGTTCCTTCTTCTGGTCGCCGGTCGCGGCTTCGATCGTCCGGTCGGCGTCCGCGCGGCGCTTCCGCTCGGCGGCACGTTCCTTGTCGAAAGCGGCCTCGACCTTGTCCCGGCGGGCCTGCTCGGCGGCCTGTTCCTTCTTGTCTCCACCCGCCCCGCCGGACCCGCCCCGGCCGCCGCCGCGGCCCTCGACCACGGACGAATCGCCGCGCAAGACCCGCTTCAGCCAGTCCGAGCCGAGCCCCGACCCGTCACCGGAACCGGAGGCGGCCGAGCCGGCCCGGCCGGCTGTCCACTCGCCGTCCGTTGCGCGGGGCTGCGCCGGGTTGAACTTCTTCTTCTCCAACCCGTCGGGCTCTTCGTCCAGGGCGTCGCCGAACCCGCCGGCCGCCGACTTGACCTTGAGGGTCGAGGTTTGGGTGTTCGCGCCGTGGAGCACGTCCGACCACTCATAGCTGTCGATCTTGGCGAGGATCCGCGCGCCGTCGCTCTTTCGGCGGGTGACGTGTCCCGGCACCGCTCGGTAGCCGATCGACCATTGGCCCTCGTCCGCGTAGAACTTCGCGTTCGAGTAGCCCTCCTTGCCGTCCTTCGTCTCCAGGTTGTACTGGCCCTTGATGTACAGCGCCCCGGCGTCCTTCGGCCACGGCGAGCCGTCGGGCAGGGTCTTCGGCAGGCGCGAGTCGCCCGGCAGCCACTCCTCCTGGACGAGGGTCTTCGCGGCCATCCGCGCCCAGTCGTGGTGCCGGACGCCCTTCATCTTGCGCTTGGCGAGGGTCTCGGCGTACGCGCCGGGGGTGATGATGTCCCCCTGGTCGTCTTTGATGCCCGTGACGCTGACCAGGCATTCCACGATGCCCTTCTTATCGTCGTGGCCGAGCAGCACACCGGACGCGCCGGCGGCCTTGTACTCCAGCTGCGGCGGTGGGGCCGACAGGTCCAGGTCGGCGGTGCCGGCGGTTGCTCCCATGAGCGTGCCTCCAGATGGGCGGGCAGAGTCCCCGGCATGGTGGCTGCACCGGCCGGTTAGCGTCCCCGCCCGCCACCCGCGCTACCTGGACGAGAGGCCGGAATAATATTTCTAGCCCGCCCTGACCTGCCGTTTCACGCTCAGCGACAGCCGGCAGCGGCAGCCGATCGTCTCGTTCAGCGGGCCTTCCGGGTCGCGCGGGTACCGCAGCAGCGCCTTGCCGACGGTGAAGGCGGTGCCGACCGGCTGGGTTTGCCCGTTGGCCGCGCGGTGGGTGGGCCGCACGGCCGTGTCCCGGCGGTCCCGCCACGTCGCCACCACCGGCACACCGAGGGCCTTGGCAGCCCGCGCTGCCGCGTACATGCCGCCGGCCACAGCCGTGCGGGCCGCATGCCCGGCGGTGGTCTTCGCCCAGCCGAGCAGGCTCCCAGCATCCACGCGGGCGGCCAGCTGCTCGACGGTCTCCCCGGCTGCCTCCCCGGCGGCGAGGCTCGCCGCGAGGTGCTGCCCGGCCTTGCGGGCTGCGTCTGCTGCCGCCGCTGCCGCCGACGTGGCCACCGCCGTCGCTGCGGCCGTCACGGCGGCGCCGGACGCGGCCGGGCCGGCGAGCACCCCGACCGCTGTGGTCGCGGCCGCCACCGCGGCGGCGGCGAGCAGCGGCGACAGAGCATCGTTGGTGTCCTGAGCCCACCCGTCCGCGTCCACGGCGGCGTTCGTGTCGAGGGCCTTCAGCCCGACGCGTCGGTCGTCCGGCATGTCGGGGTCGGCCGCCCAGTGTCGGGTGCCTTTGCGGGCCTTCGGTGACCGCAGCCGGGCGGTGGTACGCGCCGCCCACCGGGTGGTCAGCGCGGTTAGCGCGGCTGTCACGGCCGCTTCCGCATCCGCCTCACCGAGCCGGTCGCTGTTGACCGTCCGCGACGGCGCGGCGGCCTTTACCCCGTACCGTGCGAGACCGAGGGCAGTCTTGTCGGCCGGCTCACCGGCGGGTTTCGGCCCGTCGTCGGCGGCGTCCTGGCCTGGCCGGCCGGCGGCCAGCGGCATCACCTGGCCCGCCGGCTTCCCCCCAGTCGCCTGGGGCTTCCCGTCCGCTTGGGGCTTCCCGCCCGCTTGGGGCTTCCCGCCCGCCGGAGGTTTACCACCGGAGGGCCCGTCCCCGCCGCCCGGCTCACCATCGCCGCCGTCAGCCGCCGGGCGCATCTGCGCGGCCATTTCCTCACGCCGCTTCTCCCGGGCCTTCGCATCGGCGGCGGTCTGCGGGATCTCCTCCCGGCCCGTGTTGGGCAGCCACAACGCGCGCGTCTCCGGCGTCGAGTGCACCTCGTAGCCGGCGAGCTGGGCGTACGACTCGATGGAGCGTAGGCCCTGCTGCACCTCCAGTCGTGCCTCTTCGCGGACGGCCCGCTGCGGCAGCCGCAACGCCTCGATCTCGCTGAGATCGAACTCGGGTTCCAGGTCCCGATCGTCGGCCGGGTCGACCATCTCCGCCGCGATCAGCTCGATCGGGCCGGGCATGGTCTCGGACCAGAAGTTGTACTTGTCCTGGGCGGCGTTGTCGTACGTGGAGCCCTTGCTGATACCGAGGAGGCTTTCGGGGACGCCGATGCCGCCGAGGATCTCCTCCCGCGCGTTGCGGGTGAGCTCCTGGTACTGCATGTCCCGGATGCGGGCGGACAGGTCCGCGTAGGACACCTGGTCGGAGTTGACGACGGTGACCTTGCCGGCGTCGACCGGCCCGCGACCGAACCGCCGCTCCAGCCGTGCGGTGTCCTCACCGTTGAGGCCGCCCTTGATACCGACGATCGCCCGCACATTGCCGTCATTGAGCATCCACTGGACGTTGATCTGCCGGGCCAGGTCATCCATTTCAACGGACGCGCCGAGCGCCAACATCACCGTGTCCGCGCGGAAAGGATCCAAGGGGTGGGGTTCGCGGATCCACCACACCCGCTCCGCGTCGACCCGCCGGATCTGCCCATCGGGCATCTTCGTCTCGAAATGGGAGACCAGCCGGTCACCCGGCACGACGTGGCCGTTCTTCGCGCTTTCCGTGGGCACCGGCACGGTACGGCCCGGGGGCAGCAGGTCCAGGCGGATGATGTCCCCGCCCCGCGAGCGGGTGTGCTCCACGAACGCGCCGCGGGGGGAATACATGACCTGGATGAACAGCCGCCGTTTGAACGCGCGGCCCTTCTCCATCGGGTTCGTTTGGGCGTGCGGCTGGAGTAGCCGCACGACCGGGTGGTCGTCCACGTAGTCGTCCGTGCCGGCGATCTTGTACCGGAACGGCAACCGTGAGAAGTGACCGGCCATCAGCGACGTGCCGCGCCACAGCCACACGGTCCGCTCATAGGCCTGGTAGACGGCGCGTTCGACGTCCCACCGTTGCCGGCCGCGCCGGCCGGCGAGCCAGTCCGGCATCTGCTCGGTCGGGGTGGACCACCGGATCGTCTCGACCGTTTTGGTCTCCACATCGCCGGCGCGGCGGCGGAGGCGGAGGCTGGGGAACAGCGACACCCGGTTACTCCCTACCCAGCAGGAAACCGACCCCGGCGGTGATACCGCCGAGCAGCGAGAGACCGGCCAGCGCGTCCCACCGGAACGCGGCCACCAGCGCGCAGACCGCGACGGTCAGCAGTCCGGCGGCGAGCAGGCCCGCGCCGGTGAGGTCGCGGGCGCGGCGGCTGGTCAGGAGTCGGCGGCTCACGGCCGGGACGGTAGGCCCACGGGTGGGCTAGCGTCCCCCGAGGCGTGGTCAGGCGACAGCTAGGGCCGGCATGGGCGGCCGGCCGTAGTTGTGCGGCTCCTCGTGCAGGTGCTCGCACGCGTCCCACGTCATGTGGTGGGTGGGGCACTTGCGTTTGCGGCGCCCGTCGGGGCCGCCGCGCAGGTGGGCGGTGCCGTCGGTGGCGGCCGAGCACACCTGACCGCGCACGGCTTCGTACCAGCCTTGGCATTGGGAGCATCTGAGATCGAGCACGTCGATCCGGGCCCCCGCGTCCAGCACGACGTAGCCGTCTTCCAGCGCCTGCTCGGCGTGGGCGGGGTCGATGGTGATATTCGCTGCCGCATACCAGGTGTGCTGGTCGCTGTATACCGCTGCGGGCACGGTGACCTCCAAGCAGAGGGGGGAGGGGAGTGCTTGACGGCGCAACAAAGGCAGGTGAGGTCTGCCTGACCGTTCGGAGTGGCCCCTATCGATTGCCAGGATATGTTGATCTATGTTGCAGGTAGCTGCGATGCCAGAGCATACGGTGATCACCCCGACTCCCGTCAACTGGACTGAACGACCGCAACACCACACCGTTCACTTGACTTGACGAGCGTAGACCGCGCCAGCAAGATCGGATGAATGTCGACCCCCCCACTGCGGCATTCCTTCGCGGCACGATTCGAGCACCTGCTATCCAGCTACCCCAACCCCGTGTCACGGCGTCGATACAGTGACGCCGAAATCGCCGCCGCGATCGGCCTATCCAAGACCGCCGTCTGGAACCTACGCACCGGGCAGACAGCGAACCCGACGTGGGAAACAATCCACGCCCTCGCCGAATTCTTCGGCGTCACCCCCGGCTACTTCTTCGGCGCGGCCGAGGAGCCAGATGCCGAATTGCGCGCCGCGATGGCCGACGCCGGCGTCCGGCACATCGCCACCCGCGCTGCAGGCGTATCACCCGAAAGCCAACAGATGATCCTCGACGTCCTAGAGACCATCCGCCGCCGAGAAAGCGGAGACGACTGACCAGCGTTCGGACGCGCGCACCGCCCGAACAGCCCGACGGCAGGCGACGCCGGTACGGAGATCTGCCTCCACCCCGGACAGTCCTTGCAGCTCCCAGGGCGGTGCGGCACCGTTGGGCCAGCGATTCCCGGCAATCCCGATTCCCACCGGAGGCCCACCCTCCATGTCCATCGCACAACTGCGACGAGAGATCGCACCCCTCGTAGCCCTGTACGCCCCGCCCAAGCCGTGGGACGTCGCCAGCTACGTGGAGGCGATCGGCCGGTCACGGGACCGCCCGATCTACCTCTTGCCCACCGACACCAAAGGCGGGGTGTGCGGGCTGTGGATGCCCACCGCCCAGGCCGACTACATCGCCTACGAGCGGCACACCAGCCCCGCCCACAGCGAGCACATCATCCTGCACGAGGTCGGGCACATCCTCTGCGACCACCCCGGCCGCCCCGCCGACGGGCCGGCGCCCCACAACGACTGGCACGAACAACAGGCCGAGGCGTTCGCCACCGAGATCCTGCTCCGCGCCGGCCGCTCCACCGTCGTGTCCTTCGACCCCGCCGTAGACCGAGTCCTGACCGCGCTCGACCCCGGAGACCACCTTGCTGCGGATCATCCTCCTGTTCGTGCTCGCCGTCGGCTGCTACATCTGCTATGGGCTGGCCACTAGACCCGCAACCCGCAACCCCGGACGGGCGTGGATGGCAGCCGCGCTGATCCTTACTGGCGTGAACGCCTTCACCTGGGAGCTGTACGACCAGCTCACCGCCTGGACCGGCATACCAAACGTCGCCCGGCTGATCGGCCACATCGTCGGCGGAGTCGCCGCCGCCTGCGCCGCCCAAAGCATGGTGGCCTACTGGGCGTACCCCGCCGACCAGGCCCGCCGCGCCACCCGCCGCCAGATCATCACCTCCACCGTCATCGCGACAGCGATGATCGGGCTGTTCCTGACCACCCCCACCGAGCAGGAACGCGGCGAGTGGCAAGACCGGTACGCCAACATCCCGCAAATCGCCGTCTACGTGGCCCTGTTCAACCTCGCGATCGGTTGGATGCTGTACGACCTGCGCCGCTCCTCCTGGCACTACGCCCACCGCATCCATGACCGCCCCCGAATCCAGATGTCCCTGCGCCTGTTCGCCATCGGCGCCGGGATCGGCCTGCTCTACCCGTTCACCCACGTCATCAACACCGTCGCCACCCTGCTCGGCCACCCGCTGCCGCAGCCCGCATTCGACCTGCTCGTGCGGACCGGCCAGTACCTGTGCCTGCTGTTCGTCGCCGCCGCAGCCGTGGTACCAGGCATCGGCGCCGCTACCACCCGCTCCCGGCGAGCCATCCTCACCGCCCGCCTCCGCCCGCTCTGGTCCGCGATCCGCGACGTGTTCCCCAGCCCTCGCGGTGACGAGGGACCACGCAACACCGCCCAGGCGATCATCAGCGGCCTCACCGCGCGGGACGACTACCCCGTCAACCGGATGGTGATCGATATAAGGGACGGCTACCTGGAGATGCGGCCGTGGATCGACGCCGGCGTGATGAACCGCGCCCGCAGGCATGCGCAGCAGGCCGACCTGTCCGGCGACACCCTCGACGCCACGGTCGAAGCCGCCACGGTGGCCTGCGCCCTCCGGGACAAGCAGGCCGGACGCCGTCCCACCAACACGGGCGAGGTCGAGGGCGGCGCCGCGGACATGGCCGGCGAGGCGCGCTGGCTCGCACGCGTGTCCCAAGCCATAAGGTCACGGGTCGTACAGGTCGTCGTGGAGCAGACAACCCCGGCGCAGTCGTGGGTGGACGAGCAACTCGGCGCGCTCGGCATCAACCGGACCCGCCAGTGAGCCTCGCCGGCCGCATATCCGTCAGGCGATAACCCGCGCCCGGTGAACGAGCGGCTCGTACACGGCCAGGCAGCACGCCTCCGCCCGGTCCGGGCTGCGTACCCCCCGGCCGCGCATCTTGTCCTTCGACTCGACCACCGTCATGCCCTGCGAATCGGTGGCGTAGCGGGGCGCGGACAACTGCGACACGGTTCGGTCGTCCACCCGCAGCCGCAGTACCGGCTCGCCGTCGCCGGCCGATGACGCCAGCAGTCCGCGCATCGCCAGCCACATCTCGTCCCGCTTCCGCGCCGGCCGCAGCGTCGCCGTGTCCGCGTCCCGGTTCGGGGACTCCCGCACGTCGACCGCCACGATCTCCGCCTGGTGGCGGCCCTCCCGCCCCCACGCGTCCAGCAGCCCGTACACACCCCACCCGACACCAATGATGTCCACCTTCACCCGCACCCGCGCCGTGGTGCCGAGCGCGCGGGCCAGTTGCTCGGCTCGGCGGATTTCCTCGAGCACCATGCCCGCCACCGCCACCGAGTCGGTGTTCGCCTGCCCGGCGCTGGTCTTCTCGATCGTGATCAGGTCACCGACGCAGCGGGTGATGGCCAGCTCATCACCACCGTCAGCCGCGACGTCCACGCCCAGCCGCACCCACGCGCCGCGCTGCACCCGGTGCTGGGCCGCCTCCGCAGGCAGGCCCAGGTCGCACAGCCGCACGTACTCGGAGCCTTCGGGTTCGTCGGCGCGCACCGCGGCGTCCACCCACGACCAGGGGATCAGCGTGTTCGGGCCACCACGCGGGAACTGCGCCCGCACCTTCGCGATGACGAACCGGGAGTCGTCGCCGTGGTCGGCGATCGCGTTGGCGACCCACTGCTCGTCCACCAGGTGCTTTGCCAGCTTGTGCGGTGGCACCGCCGGCGGGCACGACCGGCACTGCGCAGTTACCTCGCCCGTGAAGTTCGGGGTTCCGTACGCGTCCAGGGGGATCACGTTCGTCCGGTCGTCGGCCGCGCACAGCCGCTCGAACCAGCTGCCCTCGTCGTCCGTGGGCGGGTTCCCGATCGCCACCATCGCCGCGTTGCTACCGGTCAGCAGACCCCGCATGTTCTGGCCGATCGTCTGCGAGATACCCCCGGCCTCGTCCACCACCAACAGCAGGTTCGGGGCGTGGATACCCTGCACCGCGTCCTCAGCGGTCGGCGCCGCCGCGATGCCGTACGCCGCGGCGTAGTCGATCCCGGCGAGCGTGGGGATCTTCCACTGCGTCTTATCCACGGTCCCGAACAGATCCGCCCGCGTGACGACGCCACGGATCTCCGGCCAAATCTGCCGGGCCACCTGACGCCACCGCGGCGCGATCGTCACCACCACGGCGGTGCCGGGCGGGTACACCGCCCCGAAGTACGTGGCAGCGAGCGCCATCGAGCGTGTCTTCCCGCTCCCAAAACAGGACGGAACGGCCGTAACCTGGTTTTTCACCATGGATCGGAGGATCTTCCGCTGCCCCGACCACAACGCCTCACCCAGCACCTGAACCGCGAATCCCACCGGGTCGCCCTGCCACACCGCGTACGGGGTGCCCAACTCCGCAGTGGACGCCGCCAGCAGCGCCACCAGGTCGTCCCGGTCCAGCGCACCCAGCACCCGCCGCCGGGCCGGCACCGGGGCGGCCATCAGGTCGGACAACATCCTGGCGGCCACCGACGACCGCACGGCCCGGCGGCCGGCGGCTACCTGGGCGGCGCCGGCGACGTCGGCCACATCGACACCCGGGGGAGGAGCACGACGGGGCGCGCGGCAGCGGCGTTCCCCGTCGTGGACATGCCGAAGATCGTGCCGACCGCCAGGCCTTACGTCCCCGAACAGGGGTGGAGGGGTTGACCCGTCTTGAGTCAACCCCTCCACCCCTGTCGGTCAGCCGGCGGCGGCCGTCACCACCTCGACTGCGGCCTGAGCTGCCGTGTCGATGTCCGACCAGCCGGGCATGGTCGCGTGGTGCTGGAACAGGCCGTAGGCGGTGAGTCCCCACATGACGTCCCACCCGTCCCCGGCCCGGCAGATCACCGCCTCCTGTTGGCCGAACGGCTCGGCGTCGGCGGGACGAACCCGGTAGGCGCCGGGGTGGCCCGCGAGCGGTGCGCAGTAAACAGCACGCGCGGAGGCATCGGCGTTCATCCGACCCACGCCGCCATCTCCGGCAGCGGCCGGTAGCCGACCTCCCGGCCGTTCGTGTCGACGCGGGCAATCACACCAGTGCGGGACAGCGCGGCGAGGTGCCCACTCACGGTGGACCGGTCCAGGACGATCAGCGCGGCGACGTCCCCGGCGGTGGTGTATCGGTAGCCGTCGGGGTGGCGCAGCATCAGGTCGGCGTGCTGGTGCACGGTCAGGTACACCAGCTGCCGGGTCGGCTTGATGCTCTCCGACTTGGCCAGCACGACGAACGCGCCGGCCGTGAACGTGCGCAGCCGGCGGGCCAACTGCTCCAGTTGCTCAGGTGTCACAGGGTCTCCGATCGTTGCGGCCAGGTCGCTCACCCGGCCGTCGGGTAGAGCTATGCGGCCTCAGCCGCGCCGTGCTGCGCCATCACCTCCCGGTACACCGTCAGGCGCTGCTGCGCCCGGGTCTGCTCGGCGGTGGTGCTGGTTCGACTGCGCAGCACGGCCTCGCAGTCGAACACCAACTGCTGCATGGCGTCGCCGGCCGCGGTGGCGATCCGCGCGGCCCGCAGCGAGGCGAAGAACAGCAACTGGCCGGTCGGCCGGTACTCCACGCACCACGGCGTGCCGGGGGTCTCATCCCAGCGGTAGCCCCACAGCCCGTCGACCGATTCGGCGAGGTACGGGCTACGCGACCTGTTCGCGAGCCTGCCGAGCACCTTGATGGGCGTCACGAGGGTCTCCATCCTGCGCGGGTCGCTCACCCGCACACCCCTAACTGTAGCAGAACTAGCCAGGCTTTTCACGTTGCCCAGACAGACCCTAACCACCACGCCATCTACCGTCCGCTATGTGAACGACGCGCTCCCCACCACCCGCTACGCTGTCGCCCCCTGGGACGGCCGCGAAGCCAAAGACGACCGCCGCCAGCGGAGCCGCAGCAACCTCGCCGGCCGCTGGCGGGCCCGCCACCTCATCGCCTGGTTCAACAGGGGAGGCGACGGCAAATGGGTGTGGGGACAGCCGGGGGACCTCACGGCCTGTCATCTGGAGGCGTCCAAGCACATGAGCAGCGACCGGGCGTGGGGGTTCTGCCAGCTGCGCCACCGTGACGCCCTCGGCACCTGGAACAAGCCCGGCAAGTAGCGGGAGGCGTGGGGGGCGCGCCGAACCCGTCCGGCGTGTCGTGCGTGTCGCGTCGCCCTAGCGCGCTCATTCACGATAACCTTACTTCTCGTGAATGAGAATCGGCCCCGGGTGAGCGACCCGGACACCCCCAACAACCCCTTCGGACTCCCCATCGAGATCGCGCCGGCCGGCGCGCTCCCCGACGACACCGTGCTCCTCGTCAGCCGGGTCGGCACCGACGAACACGGACGCGCCCGGATCTCCGCCGTCAAGATCAATGATCTTTCGGGCGACGCCCCGCCGGCACCAGCCGGCCCCCCGCAGCTCAGCCTCGCGAACGCGCTGCGGGACACCACCGCCAACCTCGCTGCGTACATCGAGCAGCGCGCCCAGGAGATCGCCGCCCCGCGTATCGCCGAGGTCGAGCGGGACGCTGCGGAGCGAGTGGCAGCCGCAGAAGGCGAGCGGGACGCCAACGCCCGCCGGTTCCACGACGTAGAGAAGGAGTTCCGCCGGCAGTACGCCAACATCGAGAAGCGCCGCGACGAACTCGCCTGGCTTGTCCGTTACCTGCCTCCCGCGCTGCGCGTCTTCGTCACCCTGCGCAACACCACCGGCCGGCATCTGTACCCGGCTCCCCCGGAGTCGTTCGCTGTCGCCGTCGACCAGGCCGCCGCCGAGCTCGGCCTCACCCCGTACGCCGAGGAGAGCTGATGGGACCAATGATCGGCCTCCTCGCCCTGATCAGGGCCGAGCCGACCCTGCTGCCGCCGGCGCCCGAGGCGGCGCTCGTTGGCGGCGCGCACATGGACCACCGCCGGCTTGACGAGGTGCAGACCTGCCTGGGCTGCGGGCAGCGTGCCGAGTGTGCCTTTGTGGCCGAAACGAAGCTCGGACCCCGCTGGCTGGACCTGTGCCACGCCTGCACCTATCGCCTTCAGGAGGAGGACAGTCAGCTGTGACCGACCTCGTACCCACCGCGCCGGCTTCCCCCGACCGGCCGGCCCCCTTCGTCCTGTCCTCGTCCGCGCTGGACCGGCTTCGCCGCGCCAAGGCCGACTCCACCCTCCGCGCGTACCGAGGCGACCTCCGCCGCTTCCTCGCCTGGGCCGGTGCCCGGGGCATGATCCCCGCTGACCTCACCCCCACCGACCGGGGCCCGATCAACGACGCCCTCAACGCCGACGCGTTCGCCGCGCTCCTCCACCGGTACGGGCAGCTGCACGCGGTGGCCACCGAGTACGTCAACCACCTCGCCGACGAGGGCAAGGCCCCCGCCACCATCGACCGCGCCCTGGCCGCCGTCGCGGTCGCGCACCGTTCTGCAGGGGCCGGTCGGCTCGCCACCGAGGCGGCCCGGGACGTGCTGCGCACCTACCGCCGGGACTCGGCCGACGCCGGCCGAACAGTGCGCCGGGCCAAGCCGCTGGTCGTCACCACGCTGCGGGCCATGGTGGACACCCTCGACACCACGAAGCTCGCCGGCATCCGCGACCGCGCCGTCCTGGTCCTCGGGTTCGCGCTCGGCGCCCGCCGCTCCGAGATCGCCGGCCTCAACATCGCCGACCTCGAGTTCACCGACGACGGGTTGGAGGTGACGATCCGCCGGTCGAAGACCGACCAGGAGGCGGCGGGTCGCAAGGTCCACGTCCCGTACGGCACGAACGCCGAGACGTGCCCCGTCCGGACCGTCCGGGCGTGGCTCGCCGCCCTCGCCGAGCACGGCGTCACCAGCGGTGCACTGTTCCGGCGGATCGACAAGCACGGCCAGCTCGGCCGCGCACCACACGGCCGCGGCGCGGCCGACGGCCGGATCAGCGGCCAGACGGTGGCCATCATCGTGCAGCGGACCGCCCTCGCCGCCGGCATCGACGCCGCATCCGCGTTCTCCGGCCACTCCCTGCGGCGCGGCTTCGCCACCGAGGCCCGCCGCGCCGGCCACGACCAGATCCGCATCGGCCGCCACGGCGGCTGGAAAGACGGCTCCCCCACTCTCGCCGGCTACATCGAAGACGTTGACCGGGTCACCTCGAACGCCCTCACCGGCGTCGGACTCTGACGAGCGGAGACACTATGACCACCTCCCACGCCCGCGTCGCCGACCAGGCCGCCATCGAGCTGCTCGCCACCCCCGCCGGCCGCCGCATCTTCGACCACACCACCGCCTGGCTCCAGAACCCGGACAACGCAACGCTGCGGGACATCCTCGGCCAGCCCTTCCGCGGCTGGACGCCCGGCCAAGTGGAGGCACTGTCGCAGCTGCTCCACTACGGCCGCACCGGCCGGTACGAGCTGGCGTACTTCGAGGTCGAGGCAACGCCGGGCCGGGACGCCGACCGCACCGGCAACCAGGCCAAGCTCGCCAACCTGCCTGACGGCATCACGGCGGAGCTGGTCGACGGCAACGGCTTCGACGGCGACGCGATGCTCACCATCCCGGAAGGGCTCACAGTGCTGGACGACGCCGAGCCGGACCGCCCAGCTCGGGACGCCGACGCATGGGAGAACATCCCGCTGGAGATCGGCCACACCGACGCCTCCCGCACCCTGATGCACCTCATGCAATACGGGGCGGTCGCCCGCTGGCCGTACGGCTTCACCCGGATCTACGTCCTGTTCACCACGCCCCGCTGGTCCCTCAGCCGGACCGCGGCCGACGCCCTCACCACCTAGCCCCGCAGCACCCGAGGCGACGTCAGGGCCTGCACCGCCTCCGCCAACGCCTGCGCCGACTCCAGTTGGCTGGACAGGGCCCGCCGCAGCGCCGCCGCTGCCGGGCCCTGGCCAGCCGCATCAGCGGCGTCCGCCAGTTCCGAGACGCTGTTGCCGACGGCGATCGCCGTGGCGCGGATCAGCGCGAGCAGCACGTCGGGGTGGTCGACCTGAACGTCACCTCGAAGGCAGTCGGCCAGCTCGAACGCTGACTCGCGCATCTGCATCGCTGGGCCGGCGTACCTCGGGATCGGCTCTGGCATGGATCTATCGTGCCAGCGGCCGACCACCGCTGCCCGCCGAGGCGGTGGTCACCAGGGCGGTCCGTCGCTCGGGGTGGTGGATGGTGTTTCGGGAGCCTGCACGTCCGCGTACAGCCGCAGGTACTCGCCGCGGTGCGTGGCGACGTGCGCCCGTCCAGCGTCGGTGAGACACACGAGCTGGGCGCAGACCGGGGCACGGTAAGGAAGCGGCATCCGGATATCGAGCACCTCGACCAAGCCGCCGCCCGGGTACGCCTTCAGCCGGTCCACGACGGCCGTCGACCGGGCAACCTTCTTGACGTGCGGCATTGTCATCCCCGACGGGATCGCCCTGACCTCGTCGGGCACCTCAACGCGGTATTTCTCCGCCTCTACCCGGTTGGAGCTGTCGTACTCGTAGATCATCCACCTACGCAGCGGGCACCGGCCTGTCGTCTCCAGCTCGGTCAGTTCGACCAGGATCCGCCAGTCCGGCTCCCGCACCAGATGCTTCGGCCGACGGGACGGCGAGTGGTCCGCCAGGCCAGTGTGCGCGCCGTTGACCGGCTCCGGGGCGACCGCCTTGATGTCCGGATAGAGCTGCTGGTAACAGGCGTGGTGCAGTTCGTAGTGCCTGCGTCCGACCGGCGTGATCCGCACCCACCAGTCGCGGCTCCCCTGCGGCTGGAACTCCTCGATGTACTCGCCGTCGCGCTGGTCGTCGCGGAGCTTCTGCAACGCTGTCCAGGTCGGGGTGCGCTCCGACATCGGCGTGCCCCGGGGTTGCAGGCCGCGGGTCATGCCGTCCTCGCCGGCCCGGTACAGCTTCGCGAGGGACTCCCACAGCCACTCGGCGAGCAACCCGGCCGGCTTCTTCACCGGCCCGGCCTCGGCCGGGAGACCGGCGCGAGCAGCTGCTCGGCCAGCGGTGGTCAGCGTGACGTACACGCATTCCACCGTCATGATGCCCAGGTCCGCCCACCCGTGCTCGGTCTTCACCAGGCCGCGCCGTCGCAGGGCCGCGAGCGTCGCTCCGGCACCGGAGTCATGCTCGCCGGCAGCCCGCAGTACGTCCTGGATGGTGGTGTACCCGAACAGTTTGCGGGGCAGCTTCAGGGAGAACCACAGCTTCCGCCACTCCGCCGCCGGTGGCACCTCGATCCGGGCGAGACGTTTCCCGGCGATCTCCTTCTCCCGGTCCTGGTCAGCGTTGTAGATCGCCTTCAGATACGCCTGCTGGCGTTCGTTTAGCCCGGCCCACGCCTGGGCGGCCTTACCGCTGGGGGTCGTCACGTCCTCTCCCGGTGGTCTGGTGCCGTCAGTTCGTCAACCTCGTTGCGCCACTGCTTCTCACCACAGCGCGAGCAGGGCGGCACGATCACCAGCTGGCGACACTGGATGGCGTTGAAGAGCAGCTCCGCCCCGCAGAACCCGCACCAGTGAGGGTGGACAGCGCGAGGGTCGTCACACCCGTCACCCGGCTGCCCGCTCACGGCCGCCCCCTCGCGTCGGCCAGAGGGCCCCACGGTGCCGGACGAGCTGGCGGGCGAGGAAGCCGTACCCGATCGCCAGCGACACCACGGCCGTGACCCACGGCAGCCACACCGGCGGCGTACGCAGGACCAGGTGGGCGACCGCGCCGGCCGTCGACACCGCGGTGATGGCCAGCACCATGCCCACCGCCGCCCGGGTCACCCGGCCGCGCCGGCGCAGGTTCACGACCGCGCCGGTGAGCAGGATGCCCGGGGCGACGCCCATGACTGCGATGGCGAAGCCGATCCCGTCGACCGTCACCGCGGGTCGTCCTTGCGTCGTGGCCGTGGCCACCTCGTCCACCCGGGCCTACGGGCTTCCTGGGCCAGGGCCGCGAACTGCTCGTCCACGTCAGCCTGGTCCATGGCGATGATCTGCGCGACCGCTTCACCGAGCAGGCTGCACTCCCGGCAGGCGGGCGTGACGCATTCGGCGTGAGCCTCGGCCAGGTCGAGCAGGACGCGGTGAGCGCTGCCGGCGATGTAGGCGGCCTGGCCGATATTCCAGCGCTGGCCCATTGCCGTGACGTAGTGCTGCACGCTCGTCTGGTCGACGTTGTACCGCTGGGCGGCCAGGCGTGCGCGCCGCAGCATCTCGTCCCGGAGCCGCCGCACCTCGCTCTGGTCCATCAGGCCTCCCTCCGCGCCGCTTTTGCGAGCTGGGCGTGCGTGGCCTTGATCTCCTTCACCAGATCATGCATGGCGGGGTCCACCGGCATCCCGGTCGTCATGCCGGTCGGGTCGACGCTGGCCGGCGGGTAGCAGAGGCCGCAGCCGGCGCAACCGAGCACCACGGGGTCGGTTTCTTGCGGGGTGGCGATCCGCCACGTGCAGAGCACGTCGTGGATGATGCGGGGCACGATCCGCATTCGGTAGCCGTCCACCTCGTCGCGGCGCATCGCGGGCAGCGGCGCCGTGCCGGCGGCGATCGCGTCGGCGAGGGCGTGCAGCTCGGCGGCTGCGGTCGCGGGGTCGATGCGGTTCATCAGGACGCCTCCAGCTGCTCGATCACCGGGGCGACCTCGCGGTTGAGCGCCCAGACCAGCACGTCCAGGCACTCGACGGCCTGGCGGAAGATGGCGTCGCTGCCGGTCGGCACCTCCGTGATCGTGGGGAGCTTGCCGGCGGGGAGCTGCCAGAGCAGCCGGACCTCGGTGAGGAGGTACGAGCTGCGGGTCAGGTCGTCCTCGCCGATCCCCTCGTACTCGTCCCAGGCGTTGAGCCGGTAGTCGCGGTAGTAGGCGCCGTCGGCGGTCTTGGCGTTGCCGAGCGGCTGCGGGCGGTGGGAGACGAGCCGCACGTCGGCGGTCATCTCGCCGTTCCAGTCGCTGCGGGTCAGGCTCACGTCCATGATGCGGGGGTGGCTGCGCACCAGCGGCGGGGACATGATGGGACCGGTGGCGACCCGCCAGGCGATGCGGGCGAACTCCACGCTCGGGTCGTCGGTCCAGATGTCGCGGAACGACTTGTCGTGCTGGTACAGGTAGTTGCCGTAGCGGGACTTGGTGCCGGTGTCGGCGTTGCGCCGGTCGTAGTCCCAGTCAAGCCAGAAGGGCTTGGTTTTCTCTGCCACGGGGGTCTCCTTCTATCGCTCTCGGTGAGGGTACGCCGCCGGGCCGACGTTCAGGTCGGCCCGGCGGCGCGGTCAGCGGTCGGGCAGGGTCAGGTTCATGGTGGTCAGCCACTTCTCCAGCAGCGGCACGACCTCCGCGCCGGGTAGGCCCCGGTGCTCGCTCTTCACCATGGCGAGCTGCTCGTAGAGCCGCAGGATGGTCTGCCCTTCCCTGGTTGACGGGTCGGGCGTCCACCCTCGGTCGAGGGGCTGCCGGTCGCGGATCGCGGCCTGCTCGGCGTACCCGGCGTGCTCCTTGGCGAGAACGGTGAGCACCTGGCTGAGTTGCTGGTTGAGCCGGTCAATGCGGACGCCATGGCCGCGCATCCGCTCGGGGGCGAGGTGCCAGCGGTGGTAGCCGACCAGTTCGTCGTGGTCGTCACGGGCGAGCCAGTGCCGGACGAGGGCGTGCACGATCTCCCCGGCGCGGCGGCTGGTGCCCGTGGGTGCGCTGCCGCCGCCGGAGCGACGCACGGACAGCCAGCCGTACGGGCTGGCGGGGTTGGTGGCGGCAGGGTTGAAGGTGCTCGCGCCTTCCAGCTCGACGCGGCACACCACCGGCCGGTCGGGTAGCTGGTCGGTGCGGATCCAACGGTGCTCTCCCTCGACCCGGCCGAAGGTGACGTGCACGTAGTCCCGCTCGTCGTACAGGCGACCGTGGGCGTCCGGTTCGATGGTGAACGCGCCGATGCCCTGGACCTGGTAGACGCAGCGGCCGTACTGGTCGGGGATGGTGGTGAAGGTGATCGACCGGCGGGCGGTCAGCTGGATGGTGGTGCCGTCTTGCACTGGGGTCTCCCCTGGTCGCGCCGGGGGCGGGTCGCTCTCCCGCCCCCGGCGTGGAATGGTCAGCGGTCGGTGTTGCGTGCCTCGTCCAACGCGCGGCGGGCCTCGGTGCCCCGCACGGCGGCCTTGCGCATCATCGTGAGTAGCCACGGTGCGCCGATTCCCTCGTGCACGACGTAGCCCGCGCCGGCCGCGATGCCGGCCTGGAGGGCCAGCGGCAGGGTGGAAGCGGTCAGCAGCACCACGTCCCCGCAGTGCTCGTTGTCGGGCAGGGTGGAGGTGATGACGGTCGCTGCCATGTCGGGGGCGATGACGACCAGCGGCGCGGCCTTCCACAGGTCGGTGGCCGCCGTGGTGTCGGCGGTCATGTGGACGGACGCGCCGGTGTGGTCGGCGTAGACGCGGAACTCCTCCCGGCGGTGGTCGCTGCCGGTGATGAGGAGGACGTCAGGGAGGTGCATGGGGTCTCCTTACTTCGGCGGGTCGCTCACCCGCACACCCCAAAGTGTAGCAGAATTTCGCCCCGGGATGTAGGTCGGGGGCCGGACACGAGGCCGACCCCCGACGCTGTTTCCGCAGGTCAGCTGGCGTCGCGGATCTGCACCACCCGCTCGTCGGTGATCCGCGCCAGCCGCGCCAGATCAGCCGGCCCCATGCCCCCCGCCGACAGCTCCCGGATCGCCTCGTCCCGCGCCCGCGTCAGCGCCGTGCGCCGCGCGGCTAGGCGCCGCACCTCGCCGGCTCGGTCGGCGACCAGCTCCGGGTCGGCCTCCGCCTTCTGCGCCCCGGCCTGGTGTGGGTAGACGTCCCGCACGGCCGCGCCGGCCAGCGTTGCGGCCTGCCGGTTCGACCAGCCCGCGTGAACGGTCAGCGCCGCGGCGGCCCGGTTGCGGGCCTCCATCGCGTCCGCGTGTTCGTCGCTGACGGTCCTCAGCTGCTCGGCAGCTGCCTCCAGCCGGGCGATCGACGCATCCGGCAGGTCCAGCACCACGTCGGTGTCCGCGACGTCGGCGCCGGTCGCCTCCTCGGCGGCTAGGGCGCTGGCCTGCTTGTAGAGCGCCCACAGCTCCTTCACGTCGCCCTGCGCGGCCTTGAACGTCTCCTCGGCGCGGGCCTTCGACACCCGGCGCGGCGGTGTCACACCCTCGACGGCCTCCCGCACCTGGGCGACCTTGTTTGGGCGTCCGTGAATCTCGGTGCACAGCTGCGTCCACGTCCAGCCGTGGTGGAAGTGCAGGGCGGCGCCCCACCGGTTCCGCTCGGCCAGGGCGCGGCGGTGCGCGGCGCGTAGCTCACCGGCGAGGATTTTCCCGGCGGTCGGCCGGTCCGGGCCGGCGCGTTCCGCCGCTTCGGCCAGACGGTTTCGGTACGTGTCGACGGGTTCGGTCGTGTTCATGGGGTCTCCAGGGGGTTCGCGGGGCGGCCAGGCGACCTGCCACCCCTTACCGTAACAGAGGTTAACGTCGTGTCAGTGTCGGTGGCGGCGGCTGCCCGGCTGGCAGTGCGGGCACGGGCGCCGCGTCCCGGAGACGACGGTGATCTCCGGCACCGAGCTGGCCGGCCGTGGGGCCTTCGGGCGCATCCGCGGCGGTCCGTCGATCTCGGTGAGCAGCTGCTTCGCGTCGCGCGTGGCGGTGTCGATGGCGTCCATCTGGGGTCTCCAGTCGTTTGGAGCGGGTCGCTCACCCACTCACACCCTTCAATGTAGCCGGCATTAACCCGTGTGGGCAATACCGGACACAGACGAGGGGCGGCACCCGGCGGTGCCGCCCCTCGTCTGGCTGTCAGAACAGCGCGCCCACCAGCACCGCCGCCGGGTCCGGCTCGACGGCCGGGGTGGTCGGCGGGTAGAGGAAGGACCGCATGTCGGCCAGCAGTGCGGCCTCCCACCGGGCGTGTGCCTCCCGGTCGGCGTCGGTGGTGAGCGCGTCCATCGCCCGCTGGAGGATCTCCTCGATGTAGAGGCCCCGGGCGGCGATCGGGTCGGCGGCGACGACGCGCATCTGGTCGGTGATGGTGGCGCGGGCCTCGTCAGCGGTGTGGGTGAGGCTGGCGCGGACGGGGGCGAGCACCGCGCGGGCCTCGCGGCCCCAGCCCTGCGCGACGGCGTCGGCCAGGCCGGCTTCGAGGATCTCGGCGGTCCGGACGAACATGGCCTCAGTGATCATCGGGGTCTCCCTCGGTTGGGGCGGGTCGCTCACCCGCCTACACCCCAAAGTGTAGCAGACATTAGTGGCCATGGGAAGCTGGGGCCGCCCTACGTGAGGGCAGCCCCAGCACCCGGCCCGGCCTGCTACATCAGGCCCATCTTCTGAAGGAACTCCACCGCCACGTCCGGCACCGAGACGGTCTCGCCCTCGTCGTTGCAGCCCGAGATGATCGCCGGCCCGACCAGTCGGGTGTACCGCTGCGCCACCAACGCCTCCTCCATCGCGTCCCGCAGGCTGAGGCTCACCGCGCCCGACCACTCGCAGGTGGCCAGCGCCCACTTCACCGCGTGCACGAACGCCGTGGCCCGCTCGTTGAACGGCAGACCCATCAGCAGGCCCTCGTCGTTGATCCACACGTCCACGCCCTCGGCCGTCCGCACGACGTCCACGTAGCCGCCCACCGTCGCCTGCATCGCCCGCAGCGTTGACCCGTTCTCGTCCCGGGCCAGGTACCGCAGGGTGATCGGCTCGTCCTCGTCGGCGGGGATCACGACTACCCGGATGCCGTCGGCGTCGCCCGGGACGCTGCGCATGGCGTCGAGGCTCACCGTCGTGTCGGCGATGGCCTGGTCGATCGCGTCGATGATGTTGCTGCTCACGTGGGGTCTCCTATCTGTCGGGTCGCTCACCCGCACACCCCAAAGTGTAGCACAGATTAAGCCACTTGTGAGGCGCGGTCCCGCGCCGACCACCTCTTGACCACCTGCTCCGACACCCTTAGCCGCGCGGCCGCCTCCTCCAACCGCAGGCCCTCACCGCGCAGCTTCGCAGCCACTGCCTGGCGGTGCTCGGCGTTCAGGTCCGACCACGGCACCATGCCGGCGGCGGCCCGCTCCACCACCTCCGGGTCGAACGGCGCCCACCGCCTACGCGCCAACGGCCGACCGAGCACGAGTAGGGAGTGCAGCTCCTCGATCCGCTCCGCGGTCGGCCCCTGGATCCGCTCCGCGTGCAGGATCGCGGACAAGCGGCTCTTCGCCCAGCCCAGCCGGTCCGCCAGGTCGTCGTACGTGTGCCCCTTCAGCAGCTGCCGCAGCATCGCCGCGTACCGGCCGGCGCGGACCGTCTCCGGCGCCGGCTGGGCACCGCGAGCGCGCCGGTAGCGGGCGGCGTCCAAACTCCGGGCGCGGCGTGCCTCGGGGCAGCGGCAGCCGTGCCGCCGGTACGCGTACAGGTCACCGTGCACCCCTGCGGGGCACGCCGGGTCCGGGGCGGTCACGGCTGCGGCTCCGACCGGTCCGGGGTCGCTTGCTTGACCGCGCACGCCGCGCAGTCCCGCCACGTCAACCGCACCGACCGGCCCGTCATCGTGCCCGTCAGCGAGTTACCGCAGACGTGCGGGTTCTCCTCGAACGGCACGGGCCGGCCGAGGACGTGGCTCGCGCCGAGCCACACCCCCCGGCCGGCCGCCTCGCGCGGGGTGGCCATCAGACCGCCGCAGCCTCGCCGTGCAGCGCGGCCCGCAGCCGCCGACCGATCCACTCGCCGACCTGCGGCGAAACAGCGTTACCGAACCCGTCGATCTGGTCGCGGGCGGAACCCCACACGACGAAGCTGCCCTTGTAGTCGGGAAAGTCGACGTCGAACCCACAGCCCCGGCCGACCTCGTGCTTGCCGAGCATCCGGAAGTGGCACTTCTCAAGGGGCAGAGCAGAGAGCGCTTCAAGCCACCAGTCGGGAGCATGCTCCGGTCCGGCGGCCGGCTGCTCGTGCCAGCCGGAAAACAGCAGCCCCTGGCTGGCTCCGGTCGCGACGACCGTGCCGAGCGGGTCACTGACCGGGTGCGCCCGGTACGGCGCTTCGTTGATCGAGCCGTTGTTCTTGATATACCCGGCGGCGGTGAGCAGGCCCGGGGTCTGGTCGGAGGTCACCGTCGGCATCGGCTCGGCGTGGACGGTCGGCACCGTGTTCCGGCGGAACGGCAGGATCCCGGTGGACAGGACACCGATGCCGCCTGACCCGGCGTTACCGACGACCGTTGCCATGGGCTCGTTCAGGCTGCGGCTGGTCGCGTTCTCCCTGTTCGCCGTGATCCCCGCCGTGAGCAGGCCCATGGTTTCCGACCCGCCCTGCGTCGGCAGGGGCTCTCCGACGCTGCGGGGGGCGCCCTGATAGTTGTCGACGGCGGCGAGCAGCACGGCCTTCTCATGGGTCGACGTGACCGTGTCCATGGGCCGGCTGATGTGCTGGCCGTCGCCGTTGTGTCGGTGCGCGGCGAACACGTGACCCGTCAGCGCGGAGGGTTGCCTGATCGCGCCGGTGGAGAGCAACGCGGTTTCCTGCTGGCTGGTCTGGGTGACCATCGGCTGCCACGGGTGTCGCTCCGTGCCGCGCGCCGCTTTGGCGGGCATGAGGACCGCGGGGAACTCCGGGAACCGCTGCCGGCAGCGCTCGGCGCGGGCCATCGTCGCCGGGGCGAGCGGGTTGGGGCGGTCGCCGATCCGGGGCCCCAGGTCGCTGAGGTCGAGTGCGTTGATCGAAGGGGTCATCGGCGGGATGACCTCGGAGCGGCAGCGCGGGCACCGGTAGTTGTACTGCTTGCCGTAGTTCACCGACCCGGTGAGCGGGATGCCGGTCTTCCACGTCCACACCGCCGGGACGATCTCGGAGCACCGGCCACACCACGACGCCGGCCGGTGCTCCAAGTCCGGGGCGGGGATGCTCTTGTCCCAGAACACGCAGTAGTACCGGTTCCGCGACTGCGGCACCCCGAAGAACATGGAGTTCAGGTACAGCACCTTGTGCCGGTAGCCCAGGTTGTCGAACCGTTTGAGCCACCACCGGTAGGTCGACCCGTCGCCGATCTTCGGCTTGCCGGGGATGGCCGGCCCCCACGACGTCAGCTCGGTGGTGCACTCGACAAGGATCATGCGCGGGTGGTGCTCGGCGGCGTAGTGCAGCACGCAGTTCGCGGTCGCCCGATCCCGCTCGCTGCGGGTCACCCGCGCCTCGAACTCCGGGTCATCGAGGTCAAACAGGCTGAGGCGCTGCTCGTACGCCTTCTGGGTGTTGGCCTGGGAGTGGTTCACGCAGGACACTCCGGCCACCAGCAGATCAGCCTTGGGCAGGTCACGGGCGGAGTGGTAGTCGGAGGAGTCGGGGTCGACCAGGTCGGCGATCCAGTGCTCCGCGTGCGGATGGTTGGCCTCGTGAACCTGCACTTTGTAGCTGTTGTGGTTCGCCGCCATGATCGTGGTGAATCCGGCCATCTCGATGCCCCGCGTCAGCCCACCGAAGCCGCTGAAGAGGTCAACGGCGACGAGGTCGTCATGGGCAAAACGACGGCGGCGGGTGGCGGGCCTGTGCTCGGCGACGCGCCGAGCCTTCCTACGCTTTGTGGCCAAGGGGGGTCTCCGATCATTCCGGCGGGTCGCTCACCCGCACCGTGTGCTGTAGCGGTGGTTAACGTCCTTCGGCGGCCGGGCGCACGCCGATCAGCTCGGCGAACGCTTTCACCCGCTCGTACTTCTCGGCGGTGGTGTGGCCGTCCCAGGCGGCCGGGTGGGCGGGCAGGTGCCACGACACCTGCCCGCCGCCGGGCAGTTCGATGTAGACGACGACCGGGTGCGGGTCCGTCGGGTCGTAGCCGACCCCCGCCGGTACGCCCACCTTGTGGGCCAGGCCGACCGCCGCCCAGATCAGGGCGTTGCGGTGGGCGTACCGGGCGGTGATCTCCGGGGTATCCGGGCCGGTGTGGCCGTGCCGGGACGGGTCGACGGCGGCAATGTCGGCCAGGACGTGGGCGAGCCGCACCTCGGCCGGCTCGGCGGCCCGCAGCGCGCCGACGATGTGGTCGAGCTGCTCGGGCAGACCACGCAGGTGCCAGGTCAGCATCTTGGTGGCTGGGTCCTGGTGGGCGACGCCGTGAGGCCGCACCGGCCCGGGCCCGGACCACTCGCCAAGCAGCGTCTCGACCGTATCGAGCAGGGCCTGGTGTTCGGGGGTGAGCTCTTCGCTGCGACGTCGCCGGATGGGCCTGCTGCTCTTACTGGACACGAGGGTCTCCGTCCCGGCGGGTCGCTCACCCGCACACCCTTCACTGTATCAAGGGTTAACCCGTGGGGCTACCCTGGCGCGGTACGCGTGGCCGGCGCCGGATGGCGTTCAGTTCGCGGCCGATCGTGCCGTTCAGCAGGTCGATCGGCCGCCACACGCCCACGTTCTGCCCGGCTGCGGCGAGGGCGTCCATCCACACCTGCTGGTCCGGCTCGACCCTGCCGTTCGTGCTCTTCGTTTCGCGGTACAACACCTCGCTGCCGACGATGACCAGATCGAGCCAGCCCTTCCCGTCGCCCTGTACCGGGGTGCGCCAGCCCTTCTCCGTGCGTGCCGGCCGGAAGTGCGCTGTGCGTAGGTGCATCGTCTGGCAGAGACTGAGGATGACCTTGAGTAGATCGTCCTCGCTCATGTCCAGGCCGAGGCGGGCCTTCATCGGGCGGTCACCTCGTCCGGTGCGCAGCGGACGCAGCCAGGCGACCGCAGCAGGCCCTTCTCGTAGGCCAGGTGGACGGCGTGGGCGGCGTTGCGGGCACCGAGGTGCTGGTACAGCGACTGTATGTGCGTCTTCGCGGTCGACAGGGAGATGCCGAGCGCGGTGCTGATCCCCTCGGCGCTCGCACCGTCGGCGAGCAGCGCGATGATCTGCCCGCGCCGCCCGGCCATCGGCATCTGCGCAGCGGGCCGCCCGGGCGCCGCGGTGCTGCGTGTCGCTTGCCGGCGCTGCTGGGTGGGCTGGCGGCCTTCCCGCATCGCCCGCCGGTTCGACAGCCGGAACAGCGCCTCCGACACGGACATGCTGCCGGCCTGGACGTCCCGCTGCTCACCGGGTTCGAGGTGCACCAGGCTGATCCGGTCACGCACCCAGCCGGTGCTCTTACCGACCATCCGCGAGATGGCCTCGCGGGTCAGGTTCTGCTCGAACATCAGCTTGTGCAGGGCGCGGGCCTCGGCCATCGGGTCGAACGGCTGCGCGTGCGCCTGGATGCTCAACTGCCGGACGGTACGGCGGACCGCGTTGTCGTCGGCGTGCCGGACCACCGCCATGAGGTGGCCGATGCCGGCCATGCTGGCTGCGGCGTGGCGGCGGTGCCCGTCGAGCAGCTGGTAGCGGCCGTCGGGCAGGGGCTCCACCAGGACCGGCATCAGTTGCCCGACCGCGCGCAGGTTCGCGGCGAGTTCGGCGACGTCACCGACCTCGCCGCGAACGTTCGGGCCGGGCTCGATGGCGTCGATCGGGATGCGCAGGAACGCGTGGTCAGCGGCAACCGCCGGGGTGGCCATCACGGTCACGACATCCTCCAGGGGCTGGCCGGGGTGGGCTGGTCGAGCTGGGCGCGGATCGCGTCGACCACGCCCTCGTCCTTGATAGGCCACGGGACGGCTTGCATCCCCCGGCACTGCACCGGCTCGGCGAGCGCGCGGACGTCGGCCAGCACCAGGTGCCAGGCAGCCCGCGCGTTCGTCCCGTGCACGGCCTGCCCCCACGGCTGGCAGCACACCCCCTTGCCGGCGGCGACGGCACGGTGCGCGTCGACCAGCTGCCCGACGGCGATCACCGCCCCCAGAGCGAGCGTTGGTGTGGCCGACTGCGGCCGGCGCAGCGGCGCCGGATACCACCGCGGATCCCAGACGTTCCCCCGCCCGCCGAGCAGGTCCAGGGCGGCGCACGCCTCCCGGTCCGGCAGCGGCGCGTCGCTCACCTCGATGCTGGCGTGGATGGCGATCTCACCCCGGTACCGGGCGTTCTGGCCCCGGTTCTCGACCGGCTTGCGCCCTTCGGCGATCGCCCACGCCCACGGCTGCTGGATGGTGATGGCACGCATCAGGCGTCAGCGCCCCGCAGCGCGGCCAGCTCGGCGCGGGCCTCGGCCAGCTCCCGCTCCGCCTGCACCCGCAGCTCGTGCGGCGACTGCCCGTCGGGGCGGACCACGATGAGTTTGAACGGCCGCCCGTCCGGCGCGGCCAGCGTCGTCTCCACGTAGTTGGCCGCGCCGGACGCGTCGAGGAACCCTTCCAGCGCGTCGGCCATGGCCTCCACCAGCCGCGGGCCGCGCTTCACCATCACCTCCCAGTGCCCTTCGGCGCCGGGGCCCATCCGCACGAGGTGCGGCACCTCGGCCTGCAACTCGGCGACCAGGGCGCGGAGCTTGTCGACCTCGCTGCCGTCGCCGCGCCGGCGGATGCACTCCGGGCACTCGATGACGGCCCGGACGACCATCGGGGCGGTCTCGGCGGACACCGGCTCCCCGCACAGGGTGCAGCGCAGCGGGCCGGCCTCCGTCTCGTTGAGGGCCTCGGTGAGGTTGCCGATGAGGCTCAGCAGGTACGGCACGGTGTTCGCGGCCTTCCGGGCGGCCCCGAGCTGCTCGGCGAGGCTGCCGGTCTCGCTCGCGGCCAGGTGGGCGTCCCACGCCTTCTGGGCCTTCTCCGGCCAGGTCAGTTCGGTCACGGGTTCCTCCAACTGGGAATTCGTCTGGGTGGCTGGGTGGTCAGATGAGGGCGGGCTGCTGATGGCGGGGCTTGGACTGGGCCGGCACCGGCGGCTTGGCCGGCTCGGGCTGCGGGACGCCGCGGCGGCGGAGCACGTCGGTGGCGAGGGCGCGGACCCGGCTCGGTCCGGGCCGCCGGGGCGGGCAGTTCGGGGGCGGGGCGGCCCTCCCGGGCAGCGGCGAGCGCCGCCCGGACCAGCGCGCCGCCCCGCTCGGCCCGGGTGCGGGCTTCGTCGGGGGTGCGGGCCTGGCGCACGGCCAGGTCCCGCTCCCACGGTCGCCGCCTCATGCGGCAAGCGCGCCGAGCGCGGCGACGAACGGGTCGACGTCCCAAACCCAGCGGACCGGCACGCCGAGCTGTTCCGCGTAGCGCACCTCGGAGCGCGTGGAGTCGCCGGGCCGGCCGTCGGGGACGACGGCAATGACAAGGTCGCTGCGGCGGATTGCCGCGTGGTGCCCCGTGGTGAGGTTGGCGAGCTGGCCCGGGGTGAGGTCGCTCTCTCCCGGAAGGGGCGGGATAGGGGCGTTGACGAGGTGGCCGGCGAGGGCGAGGGCGCGCTCGACCCGGCGGAGTGCCTCCGGCGCCCGAGTGATGCTGCCGCAGAGGGTGATGGCGAGGCTGGGTTCTTGGGCGGTGCTGGTGGTCGCGTGGTCGGCGAAGTACGGCTCACTCACCGAGCACCGCCGGGTACTCCTCGATGACCTCGCCGTCCAGCTCGTTCCCGGCGGTCTTCTGGCCCACCCGGTACATCGCGTGCAGCTGCGCCTTGTCGTGACCGGCGCGGAGGGCCTCGCCGACGCGCGGGCCGTCCGGCCAGGCCAGGTCACCGGGCTGGTAGACCGTGCCGTCGTTGGCGACGGTGATGCCGGGGTCGCGGGCGTACAGTCCGTCCGGGCCGACCTTCGGCAGCGGGCCGTGGTCGCCCCACTGCTTGAAGAAGAACTTCGTGCCGGCGCTGGCCCGGCACTGGTCGCGCAGCGAGCGCGCCCAGGCGGGGTGCATCGGCCGGCAGCCGGGGCCGGTCTCGCCGCCGACGACGACCCAGTGCAGACCCAGCTGCTCCCGGACGTGCCGGCTGGTGAACGAGGTGTAGCCCATGTCCCCGTCGTCCAGCCAGGACGGGGCGGGCGCGGCCGGGTCGAGGGCGATCCGGCCGATGTTGTTCCAGGCGTGGATGTACCGGCCAACCGCCCGCAGGTCGCTCTTCGGCCCCATGTCGGCGGGGTCAGCCCACCGCTGACCGAACGCGGGTGCGCCGTTCGTGTGGGCGTTCCGCAGCCATGCTCGCGGGCCTCGGCCGATGCTCTCGGACCAGAACGACTCGATCTGCTCGCGGGCCTTCGCGGGCACCCAGTCGGGCCAGGTCCACTCGTGCCAGGTGGCAGGGGCGTCGCCGGGCGACATGGGGGTGCGCGGCGGGATCCACCGGGTGAGGTCGACCGGGCCGAGAAGCGGCTCGGCGGAGATCCACCGGACGGCGGCGGGGGTGTCCAGCAGGGCGGGGATACGCAGGTTGGCGGTGGCCTGGTCCTCGACGCTGACGCCGATCCACGCGTTCGGCAGCGGCCACACCCACGGCGGCGCTCCGGCGCTTTCGGCGGCCTGCACCCGGCGGCGCTCGTCGCGGTTCAGCGGGATCGTCGGGTCGTCGGCCAGCTTGTTGATCCAGCTTTCCACCGCCAGCCGGAACGCGTCGCTGGACAGCACGGACCGCATCCGGGCGTGCCGCTTGGTGAGCAGCTGGTAGTGGTGCTGGGGGGTGAGGGCCATGACGGCGAACGCCTCGGCGATGATGCCGATCGGGACGTCGGCGTGGAACAGGTCGCTCATGGAGTTGACGAAGATCCGGCGGGGCTTGCGCCAGCTGAGCGGCTTGTGCAGCCGGTCCTCGATGACCCGGATGCGGCCGGTCCAGTCGACGCGGCCGGCCCGGCGCTCGACCAGGCCCTCGTACGCGTTGGCGATCTTCGGGTTCGGGTTGCTCTTACGGATGTTCGCCGTGGTGATGGCGTAGCAGCCGTCGCAGCCCTTCGAGACCCGCTCGCAGCCGAGCAGGAAGTTCCAGGTCTCGTCGGTCCAGCCGATGTTCGTGGTCACGCGCTCCTCCGGATCGAGGTGAGGTGGAAGCCGCGCCCGGACGGGCAGCGGTGGACGAGGTTCGCCGCGCCGGTGGTGGCGGCGATGGACACGGCGACGTTGATCGCGTCGTGCTCGGTCGGGTACAGGGCGGTGCCGTGGCAGGGGCCGCACCGGCGGGGCCGGCGGCGGCCTCGGGCGGGCCGGCAGCCGCGGCGGCAGCTGTCCAGGCCGGCGCGGCAGCGGCGGCACCGGCCGAACAGGATCGGCGTGGCCATCAGAGGAGTCCGGCGCGGGTGAGGGCGTCGAGGATCGCCTGGGCGGTGTGGACGCGGGCCTGCTCGTAGGCGACAGGCTGGGTGGTTGCGCCGCCGGTGCGGGGGCTGCCGGGGGCGCCGCATCCGCAGACCCACACGTACAGGTGGCCGCCGAGGTGGATGGTGACGGCGTGGTGCTGGGCGAGGGTGTCGGCGACCAGGACGCGGAGCGCGTTGACGGGCTGGGGTACGTGCAGGGGGGCGGCCGTGATGGTGGTCGGGTTGGTGGGGGTGGTGGTGGCCACGGGGGTCTCCGTTCGTTCAGGTGGCGCACGGGCAAAGGACAACGCGGGCGGGCTGGCCGCCTTCGGTGGTGCCGGTCCACACTCGCCAGCCGGCGGCCCGGGCGGACTCCTCGCTGGAGCGCCGCCGGGCGCCGCATTGCTGGCACGTCAGCCGCCGTCGGGGGGCGGCTCGTGGACGTTGGAACAGGGCTGGGGTGTGCACCCCGGGTCAGCCGGGCTGCTGCTGCCGCTGCCGCTGCCGGTAGAGGCGGGCGTGCATGTCGTCGGTCCAGCGGTGCGGGGGCAGCCAGTCGTAGAGGGGCCGCAGGTCCCCGCCGGCGACGCGGGCGGCGTCGTCCAGGGCGAGGGCCTGGATGGTGAGATTGTCGGCGATGACCGGGTGGTCGCCCTTGATGCTCTTGGCGAGTTCGCGGCGGCCCTGGGCGGCGTCGCGGAGCGTTTTCGCGAGGGCGGCCGGGCCGGCGATGTCGGCGAGGAGCTGCATGCCGGCGTCGAGGGCCGCGCGGGCGGTGTCGGCGTCGGGGCTGGCCGGGTCGAGCCACACGATGCTGGTGGGGTGTTTCCCGCCGTGGGAGTGGATGTACTCGGCGTCCTCGACGGTCCGCCAGATGACGGTGGACGGCCGGTCGGACAGCCACTGGACGAGGGCGCGGCCCTCGGGGAGGACAGCGCCGTAGGCGACGATGCCGGTGCCGGACATGCCGGTCGGGTCGGTGTCGCGGCGAAGCGCGAACAGGCGGTCGAACATGAGGCTCCGATCAGGGCTTGGAGACGGGGCAGCCCGACCGGCTCCGGGGAAGGGGAGCCGGTCGGGCTGCTCGGAAGCGCAGGAGGGTCACCGCACACACCCGCCGACACCGCACTCAGTGCCACTGGCGGCGGGGGCTCTCATGCGAAGGCGGTGACCACTCCTGTGCTGGACAGCAGGCCCGGTTTGGGCGTGCTGCTGGAGGTCCAGGTCCGCCCGTCGGGCGGGGATGGTGTGGCTCACCGGGGCCTCCTCGCGGTGCCGGGTCGCTCACCCGGTACCGTTGTATGCGATTCTATGCGACACCCCACAGTGTGGCAACCCTTCGCCGGGCCGGGTGTTTTGACGGAGACGCCCGCCGGCCGCACCCCGGGGAGGTGGGGGCAGCCGGCGGGCGGGTATTCGAGACACACCTCGGCCTTGACCGGACCGGGGCCGAGGTGCTCCATCAGCCGTTGACCAGCCGCGCCCACGTCTTCGGACCCACCACGCCGTCGACCGTGAGCTTCTTGGCCTTCTGGAACGCCCGCACCGCCGCGTCGGTCTTCGCCCCGAACACGCGGTCGACCGTGATGCTCCAGCCGGCCGCCACCAGCAGGCCCTGCACCACACCAACCGCGGTGCCGGTCGAGCCGCGCCGGACGGTCGGCTGGCTGGTGAGGAGCTTCCCCCACGTCTGCGAGCCGCAGATGCCGTCCACGCTGATCTTCGCCCGGCCCTGGAACACCCGGACGGCCGCGTAGGTGCGGGCCCCGAAGTCCCCGTCAACCACGAGCTTGGCGACGCCGTGGCCGTTGAGAGCGCCCTGGAGGCGGCGCACCCACGTCCCCTTGCTGCCCTTGCTCAGCGTCGGTCGGCCGCTGGCCGTTGGCGGTTTCGCGGCGGGCGGCTTCGGCGCCGGGGCCGGGGTGGGCTTGGGCTTCGGGGCGGGCTTGCCGGTGCGCCACCGCTCGTAGTCCGCGAGGATCGAGGAGTCGGCGTACTCGCAGCCCGGGTCGAACGACATGTGCAGGTGGTCGTCGGAGCTGTAGACGGGCTTCCAGCCGGCCATCTGGTTGTAGTGCCGGTTGGAGATGTTGAAGTACTTGAGGTGCGGGTATCGGCCGGCCTTGACCTCGCCGAGGAGCCACTTCTCGAACTTCACGGGCTCCGGCACCCGCCCGTCGATCGCGTACACCCAGCCCGGCTTCGGCGAGACCGTCTTACCGTCGATGACGGTGCTGTGGGAGCTGCGGGAGGTGTGGTCGCCGGCGTTCTTCAACGCCCAGTGCGCGGCGTTACCGACCACGCCCAAGCAGACGTACGCGTCGTCGGCAAGAGCGACGTAGAACTGCCACTCGTCCACGACCGGGCCGACCGGCCGCCACGCCCGGTCCACGTTGTAGTAGGTGTCGTGGGTGATGCCGCCCGTCAGCGTCGCGGCGCCCATCAGGCGTCACCCGTCTCGTCCGGGCCGGCGTCGACGATCGCCTCGACCGTTTGGCGGTCCTCGATCGGCAGACCGTCCTCACCGATGCCGTGTGCGATCTGGCAGACGGGCATGAGTTCCGCCGCGGCGGCGAGCGCGTCGTCCGTCTTCTCCCAGGGCTCGATGTCCTGGGGAGGGGTCGTGTCCTCGTCCATGCCGGGCACCATGACCCCGGGCGGGAGTTAACGTCCCGGGCTTGATCAGCCGGCGACGAAGATGGGCGACACGTAGTAGTTGGCCCTGTTGCCGCTGACGGTGGCGGGCGGCATGCCCACACTGCCTATCCAGCCATTTTGGTTGTAGGCATACAGGTGCCCCTGCCACCTGCCCCACTGGTCGGAGCTTTGGGTGGTGGCGACGTACCGGTTGGTCTCCAGGACCGCGTAGTAGCCCTCGTCAAGAGTCGACGGCACACACGGGACCGGCGAATCGAAGCGCACGTTGAGGTCGGTGCCGTACGCTGCCGGCGCGACGCTGAAGTCCTTCGACGCCAGCAGTGTGGGACCTACAGTGGAGTACAACCGCACACGCGGCTGCGGGATCGACCCCATGCCGGACAGCGGCACCCTGAACCGCACACCAACGGTCTTGCCGAGAACCCCCACCTCGTACCGGACAGCCAACGCGTACAGGCTGCCGCCGTCCATGTTGTCGGGCAGCACCGGATTGGGTGGTGTCCAGGTGAACCACTCGTCTGTGACCGTGGGGGCCGGGCCGAACGGGATCGACAGGCCGGCCTGGTCCCGGTAGCAGCCCTCGGCGGTGCTGGCCATGAGGCCAGATGGTGTCCGGTAGTGCAGGGTCACGGCGTGGCCCCCTTGATCCACACGTCGCCGGGGTTGGTTGTCGGGTCGGCCGGCCCGCCGAGGTAGACCCGGGCCCCGGTGACGGGCCGGTAGGTGTCGACGTCCCACAGCATGACGGTGGGCCGGGCGGTCAGTCCGGGCACGGTGGGGGCGGCGGCGGTGCCGGCCAGGTCCCCGGCCAGCTGCACTACGCCCTTCGCCCCGGTGGTGGCGTCGGGGAGGCGCGCGGCGGCCAGTGTGCCGGAGCTGATGTCGGCGGCTGTGTGGGTGTGCACGGCGGGTGCCGCGCCGGCCTCGGCCGGGGTGTGCGTGTGCGCGGCGGGCGCGGCGCCGATCGAGGCCGGGGTGTGCGTGTGGTCGGCCGTGGCCGCGCCGACGTCGGCGGCACCCAGGACGACCACGCCGATGCTGCCGTTCACGGACAGCACCGCGTCGGCGGGAGTGGGCAGCACCTTCCAGTTGGACAGCGCGGTGGCCGGTTCGGCGGCGAGGATGCACGCGCCGGGAAGGTCCGTGCGGATCGCCACATCGCCCTGCTGCGCGGGCAGCGCCTGCATCTCCGCCGCACTGCCGACGGTGAACACGTCGGTGATCGCGAGGGCGGGCAGCTGGCTGGTGGGTAGCACCCCGCCGACCAGCGGGCCGGCCGGCCCGCCCTCCGCGCCGATTGCTGCGGTGGTGACGTACTCGGGGTGGGCGTGGACGTCCTCGGCCTTCCCCGCGAGCGCGTCGGCCACCTCCGCGCCGGTCGGGTAGCGGCCGTCGTGGTTATGCCCGATCGGGGATGCGCCGACGTCCGCTGCGGTGATGGCCGGCAGCTGGCCCTTCGGCAGCTTCCCGCCGCCGTCGAGGGAAGCGACCCCGTCGGGTGCGCCGACCGCGCCGGCCGGCACGTACGGGTGGCTGTGGTTGGCTGGGGCGCGGCCGGCTAGGGCCACGTCGATCTCGGACTCGGTGTAGTACCGGTCGTCGTGGGTGTGGCTGGCGGGCGCGGCACCGACCTGGCTGGCAGTGATGGCCGGGAGCTGCGCGGATGGGAGTTTCCCGCCGCCGTCGAGGGTGGCCACGCCGCCCGGCTGGCCGCGCGACGCGAGGGGCACGTACCGGTCGGACAGGTCGACCGCCCCCGTGCGGCCGTCGACCGACGTGACCGCACCCGGGCCTCCCCCGCCGTTGCCTTCGGGGAGGTGCTCGGCGGGGACCAGGCCATCGGGGCCGAGCGGGGCGACACCGCCGGGCTGGCCGACCTGCCCGGCGAGCACGTACGACACCAGGCCACGGGACGGTTCGGCCGGGGCGAGGTCGGCCAGGTCGACGGTGGCGGGGCCGGGCGGTAGGTGGATGTCGTAGGTGCGGGTTTCGCCGTTGATCCGCTCGACCACCCACCACGTCACCCCGTCCGGGTTGCCGTCGGCGGCGGCCAGCGACGGCAGCTCCACGGACGGCAGTGCGCCGTCGATCAGCTCGACCTCGACCCGGGTGGGGATGAGGATCAGGTCGTCGGTGGGCAGCTGCACCCGGTCGCGAAGCTGGAAGGCGACGGTGCCGGGTGCGGGCGTGCCGCCCTGGTCGGCGAGCGTGTACCGCCCGGTGACGGTGACCGGGGCGAGGTTCGGCGGGTACGACACGGGGGCATGGTGGCCGCCGGACCGGGTTAGCGTCCCTGGTCGCCGGGTACGCAGTCAGGGCCGATCGGAGGGTCGTGCTGGACGTCGCCGCAGTCAGGCCAGCGGCACACGAGCGCAAGGTGCCCACCGCAGAAGCAGTTCACCCAGCCGCGGGCGGCCCGGGTCGCGGAGCCGCCGTCGTACGGGTGGCCGCGCGGGCAGCTGCTCGGCTCATCGCCTACCAGTTCCCGCACCGGCTCGTACCGGTGTGCCTCGATGTCGGGGTTGGCGCGGGCGGCGTCAATCAGGTGGCGGAGCTCGGCCACGGTGTCGACGCGGCGGACGGTCGTGCGGTCGCCGGGCAGGCCGGGTCGCCAACGGACCTCCACCTGCCAGCGGCGCACCCACTCGGACACGGAGCGACCCTACCGAACACATGTTCGGTAGGGTCGCTGGCTGTGCTCGTGGTTACTGAGAGTCGCCCGCGAGGCGGCTGACTTCCTTGATCCGCTGATCCTGCTCCTTGAACTGCCGTGACAGCTTCCGCCGACTCGGGCCAGCCCCGTAGCCGTGGTACTCGTCCGAGGAGCCGATCCACCAGTCGCTGGTGTCGAGGCCGATCTGGCGGCCAACCCCGTCGATACTGTCGATCAGCTCCAGGGTTCGCTCCGGCAGGCCGTCGATGAGTCCAGCGGCGGGCTCAACCGCCTGGTCGAACTGTTCCGCTGCCGCCAGCGCCGCCGTCCGCGCGTCGGCCAGGCGCAGCAGCGTGGCACGCCACTTCCCATCGGGTGCATCGTCCAGCGCCGCGTAGGCGGCGTCGGCGGCTTGCTTCGCGCGCAGGTACGCCTCGGCGGCCGGCGCGGCTTTACGCAGGACGGCGGCGACGTCCCGGTGGTAGCGGGCGACACGCCATGAGGTGTGGGCAGCGCGCGCCTCTCGCTCGGCGGCCGTCCAGGCGTCCGACACCGCTCGGCGCTCGGCACTGCCGACCTCGAAGGCGTCGCAGGCGTTACGAAATGCCAGGCTGGCGCTCTCTGGCAGCGTCGGCTCCGGCTCGTCGCCGGTGAACGCCTTGAACTGGTACTTGATGCCGAAGTGGGTCTCTTTGGCGGACACGAAGTGCGGGTGGTGCCAGGTGACGGTGGTGGCCGCCGACGGCGCGGGCGTGGGCATGGGGGTCTCCTTGGTCGCTCGGTCGCTGTAGTCGATGCCCTGCGCGGTCAGGTCGGCGTACACGGTGTCGCGGCTGCACCCGGCGGCGCGGGCCAGCTCGGCTACGTTGCGGCAGCCGGCCCGCCAGGCGTCGGCGATGAGCCGGGGCCGCGCGTTGGCCTGGTGCTGCGCCCACCGTTGAATTTCGGCGAGCGCGGCGGCGCGGGGATCGATCGCGTTCATCGCCTCAGGCTATGTCGAGTGAATCGACATGTCGAGTGAATCGACAGGCGTGTCAGGTAGTAGACAGTCCGGCAGGTGCCGGTCAGAACGCGATGACCGGGCCGCCGCCGGCGATGCCGCCGTACAAGCCGGGCTGCCCGGTGAGCACGTCACAGCCCAGGTCGATCGCGGCGAGCACCGCGCTGGCCGCGTCGACCCGGCCCACGGTGTCGAGGGTGACGGCCAGGGCCTGCCAGCTGTCCGGGTCCGGTAGCAGGATCTCGGCGGCGCGATGCTGGACCAGCAGCGTCAGGCGGTCCTGGTCGGTGACGACGCGGGCCGCTTCGGCGAGGCACAGCACCGGCAGCCCGAACACGCAGTCGTCTTCGTCGGCGACTTCGGCGAGCACCTCGCCGACGTCGATCGACTCGCGGCCGAAGGCGATGATCGCGGACGTGTCGAGGACGATCCGGACGGTCGGGTGGGTCACGCGGCGCGGGCCGGCATGCCGAGCTGGGCGCGGGCGGCAGCATCGAGGTCCGGTGTCCACCGGGCGCGGGCTTCACGCAGCCGGCGGCGGGCGCGCGCTTTCCCCTCGTCGGTCACGGTGATGCCGGCCGCGGCGAGCATCGCCGTGGTGTCGGTGCCGGTCTCGGGGGTCTGGCTGGCCATGTCCGCAGGATACCCCCGTTGCGGCCGGCAGTCACCCGTGACGCGGAGCGGCCCCGGACCAGCTGCTGGTCCGGGGCCGCTTCGGGTGGGTCAGGTGGTGTAGAGCTGGAACAGCCAGCCCGGCAGCGGGTCCGGCTCCGGGGTGAGGTGCTTCGCCGCGTGCACCCCCGTCAGGGCCTGGCCGAGCGCCCGGTCCAGGTCGGTCCAGGACACCCAGTCCGAGTCCGTGTCGCCGAGCGTCCGGCCGGCGGCCATGGCGAGCCGCAGGTGCCGGGCCGCCTCGACCAGGTGGTGGCCGAGCTCGGCGCGGGCGTCGCGTACCGCCGTGAGGTGACGAACCTCCGCCCCGTGGCCGGGGCAGAACGGGGAGCCGTCAGCGGGCTCGCCGGGGCAGGTGCCGTCGGTGTCGACAACCGGCGCCGGGCAGACGCGAACCCGGGCGGGGGCGGTCATGCGGGCTGCCCGGCGGTGGTCCGCTCGGCGATGGTGCCGCCGTGCTGCCGGATCAGGTCGTCCAGGTCGGCGACCATGGCGGGCCAGATGTGCTGCTCCCACAGCCGCGCGTACGCCAGGGTCGGGCCGAGGGGCATTCCGGCCTGGGCCATGGCCGAGCCTTCGGCGTCGGTGAGCTGCCGGAAGAACTCCCGGTACGGCTCGGGGGTGGCGGTGACCGCCTGCCGCCACAGGCCGGAGCCCTCCGGCGTGGCGGTGAGCCGGCGGGCCAGGTCGCGCATCTGGGTAGCGGCCCGCCGGTACGCGGTGGCGGTGCCCTCCTGCCAGACGCTGACGGTGATCGGCTGGCCCTCGTCGGCGTTACGGCGGGCCTCGTGGTCGGCGTACAGCTCGAACTGCTCTCCGATCGCCGTGCACACCGCGGCCGCGAGGGCGGCGGGGTGCAGCGGGGCCTCGACCACCTGGCGGATCCGCTCGCCAAGGTCGGTTGTCGGGGGGTGCTGCTGCATGGGTGGGTCTCCACTTCCGGGCCGGTCGCTCACCGGCCCACGGGTTGCAGGGTAGACCGCCGTGTCGAGCACGGCGGCCAGCCCGGCCGTCACGCGCTGGCGGCGGCCGGGACGTAGAGGGCGCGGTACTCGCGCGGGTCGAACACGTCGTAGCCGGGGTCGGCGCCGCCGAACTCGTGCCGCCACCACAGCCCGTCGGTGAGCTGGGTGCTGCCGACGCAGGTGACGGGCGCGCTGGGCCGGTAGCCGGCGAGCGCGGCGGCGATGAGGGAGGTGTCCCGGTCGACGGTGGCGCGGCGTGGCAGGTAGATGACGACGCCCTTACCGGTGGCCAGTGCCGTGCTGCTGGTGGCGGCCTTCATGCCGAGGCCAGCCGACCAGGCGACCGCGAACACGGCGGCGAGGCGGGCGCGAACGTCGGCCAGGGTGGCGGCGGGCACGTGGAGCTTGTGGCCGGAGTGCGAGTCGGGCGAGAGTAGCTGCTTCCACGCCGGGGTCGGGGTCGGGCTGGTCTCGGCGATCGAGTGCCAGCGGGCGATCGAGTCCGCCGCGTTCTCGGCGACCATGGCGCGTTCCAGCTCGGACAGGTCGGCGGGGTTGGCGAAGCGGGCCGGACCGGCGATGTCGTCGGGCAGCTGGACGCCCTGGATCTCCCACCAGTCGGGGGCGGCCGGCGCGTTGTGGACGGCCGGCGGGGTGACGACGGTGGCGGTGGTCACGGGGTCTCCGATCGTGCGGCGGGTCGCTCACCCGCTCTGCCAGGGTGGGCCGGGCCGCCGGGGCGGCCTGGGAAGGTCAGGACCAGCGGGAGCCGTGCTGCTCGCCGCCGCACGGGCACTCGCAGTTCGGGCCGGTCGCCGAGCGGCACCGGCCGTCGCACGTCTTGTCGACGTTCACGGTGCCGGCGACGGTGACCACCTTCATGACCCGCTTGTGGTCGGGGCACACCCAGCCCAGGGCGGTCATGCCGTCGATCCACGCCTGCACGTTCCGGTCCGAGGTGTAGCCGGCGAGGGCGGCGAGGGACGGGGTGTTGCTGTGCCACATGCTGTGCGGGCTCATCGGGCCGACGGCGGTGGGGATCGACCAGCGGGTGTAGGTGCGGTGCCGTTCGGTGACGATCCGGCCGGGGAGGGTGTTCCGCTTCCGCTGCTTGCAGCCCTTGACGATGCAACGGCCGATCGCGTGGACGGTGGTGGCGGTCATCGGGGCCTCCTCGCTCGGCGGGTCGCTCACCCGCACACCCCAAAGTGTAGCAGACGTTAGGGAGGGTGGGAAGCCCGCATAGACAGGCCGCGCCGGGCTTACCACTCGCCGCCGTGCTCAGCGATCCAGGCCGCGTACGCCGCGTCGTACGCGTCGTCGGCGGTGGCCGCCTCCACCACCCCGACCCACCGGTTGTCCAGGATCGCGCCCCACCGGCCGTGGACCTCCACCTCGCCGGGCGTGGCGGCGAACAGCCGCAGGTAGTAGCTGTCGGCGAGACCGATCACGGTCCACTTGCCGCCGGCGGCCTCCACCTGCCAAGCCGGCGCGTCGTCGGCGGTCTGCTGGTTTGGGGCGCCGCCGAGCAGGCGGGCGGCGTCGGCGAGGATCCCTGCGGCCTGGTCGGGGCTGCCGGCGGTGACGGTGCGGACGAATCGGCGTTCGGGGAGCCGCCACTCGCCGACGACGCTGCATTCGCCGGGGATCACAGCGAGGACGGACAGGGTGCCGGTGCTGTCGCTGGCCTGCGCGATCACGGTGTACTGGGTCACCAGGGGGGCTCCGATCCTCTGGGCGGGCCGCTCGCCCGCCGGGCATGACGATGGCCGGGCCGCGCGTGGCGGCCCGGCCGGGGTGGTCAGGGGCAGTTGCAGTCGCCGGCCGGCAGGTCCCGGCAGGTCAGGCAGAGGGGCTCGACGGTGTACGCGCCGGGCCGTCCGGTGGCGTCGGCGTTGTCGGCGGCGGCGAGCCGGGCCACCTCGGGGTCGGTGTGGGTCTCTACGAGGCGGTCACCGTCGAACACGCCGTACTGCTGGATCGGCGCGGCGCGGCGGATGGGACGGCGGATCATGGCGAGGGAGTTGCGACGGGCCTCGCGGATGAGGATGTCCCGGGCGAAGGCGCGCAGTTCCCGCTCCGCGATGAACCGTCGGGCGGCGGCCTCGTCCGCCTCGGCGATGGGGCGGGGGGCGGGCCGGTCGGCGGCGGGCTGGATGCGGGTCTGCTGCACGGGGGTCTCCCTCGATCCGGGGGCGGGTCGCTCACCCGCTCACACCCCAAAGTGTAGCACAGATTAGACCGTGTGGGGTGCACCCCGGGCCGGGTGCGCGCGCACGTACTCCTCCGCCTGCGCGGCCGTCGCGTCACTGACCGCTTGCCCTTGCCCGACCAGCGTGCCGCCCGGCCGGAACCCCGGCCGCGGCCGCCCCTCGGGCGCGTCGGCGGTCCACCAGGCGCGGATGCGGTGCCCGGCGCGGGTGGTCGCCGTCAGCTCCACGACCTCCCGGTGGACGTCGCCGCACCGCATCGGCCCGACCGTGGTGATCTGGCAGCTCCAGCCGGCGTCGTGGACGGCGTCGACTAGCTGCCGGTAGGAGCGTGGCAGTCGGTGGGCAACTTCGGGACGGTCCAGGGCGACCATGGCACCTCCCTACCCCGTTTGCCCGGGTTGATCACGGGCGTCGATCGAAGTGTGAACGATAGGTCAGGTTGTTGTCCTCGGGAAGATCCCCGGGGCTGGTGTGACCAGACCACCAAGGGTGCAGCAGGCCCGCCAGAGAACGGGCGACGTGGGTGGAGAGCCGGCGCGCGGCCGGCCCTCCACAGTGGTCAGAACGGGATGTCGTCGGTGTTGCGGGCGTCGGTGAGGATGGCGAACGGGTCGGCCATGGCGGTCTGGTAGCCGGCACTGGTCCGGGCGAGCTTCGCGCGGGTGGCCTGGACGCCGTCGGGGGTGGCGAGGGGGGCGGGCCGGCGGGTGCGGAAGGTGTAGATCCGGCACTCGTACGCGGACGTCTTCACAAGGGTCTCCGTTCCTGTGAGGGTCGCTCTCCCTCACACCCCAAAGTGTAGCACACTTTCGCCCGGTGGTGTCATGACGTCATGATGTCCGTCATGACGTCATGGACCGGCCGGTGGAACGCCTCGGGCGGGGCGCTTTCACCTGCGACACCTGGTCGACGTAATCCTCCGCGCCGGTCAGCTTCGCGGCCCGCACATCGTGATCGCGGCACAGGTCGACGTTCTGCCCGGCTATCCACCGCTCACCGAAGATGCTGCCGCTGCGGGCGATGTGCCAGGCCGCCACCGCCGGCTGGGGGCAGTCGATCACGACGCAGGCGCGGTCCTCGCCAGGCTCGTAGATGGACAGGGGGGTGATGACGGGCAGGGGTGGCATGTGCGGACGTCTCCCGGGTTGTCGATCAACGTTTCTCCACCATACGAGGCTTCCTCGAATAGCGAACACACCCCTATCGACACCCGACTATTGCTGATATGGTGCCTATCGGCATCAGCCGTTCAGCGATCGGAGACCCCATGACCGACACCCAGACCACCGACACCACGCAACTGGTCGAGGCGCTCGCCCGCCTCGACCGCGCCCGCAACCTCCGCGACGCCCTCACCGCCCTCACCCGCCTCATCACCGAAGCCGACGAAGAGGCCCGCGCCGCCGCCATCGCCGCCGCCCAAGCCGGCATGACCGAACGGGCCATCGCCGCGAAATTCGGCGTCTCCCAACCCACCGTCCACAGCTGGCTCGACGGCCGCACCGCCGCGCCGCTGCCCGCCCCCACCATCGGCGACCGGGCGTGGCTCCTCCACCAGACCACCCGAGCGGTCGAGACGATCGTCCACCGGCTCGACGGCGAGCACCTGCCCCCCGCGCCCCACAGCGGCGCCACGTCCGCCCGCACCCGGCTGGCAGCGGCACGAAAAGCGCTCGGCGAGGCCGCATGGGCACTCGGTGAGGCCGGCAGCACCCTGGAACGAGCCGGGCAGTAACCCGCACAGCGGAAGGGCCCGCAGGGACATTCCTGCGGGCCCTTCCGTCATTCCCTGGTCACTGCCGTGGCCGGCGGGTCCTCGCCGCGTACCGGCCCACCAAGGCCAGCGGACCGGTCCACTCCCGGCGCATCGCCCCGAGCAGCTGCCGCCGGCGGGCCATCCGCGTCAGGCCGAAGCCAATTCCGACACAGCCGGTGTTGTGCCCCGGATACAGCCGGGTGCTGCTGCGCATGCTCACCTTCACGCCTCACCCTGTGCCGGCACCCGCCACCAGCAATCGACGCTGATCGGCGGCCCATCTGGGTCCAGGCCGGCGGAGTACCGCTCGACGGCGCCGGCGAACGCCTCCCGCTCCTCCGTGGTCATCTTCGAGCTGAGCCACCGCCACTCCCCGTGCAGGTACACCGAGTGCGCGGCCCCGTCGAGAGCGTGGACCATCGGCCCGATCTTCCGGTGCTCCCCTCCCATCAGGTCCGTCGCCGTCGGCGTCGCCTCCATGCCGAGCGCCGCGCGCGCCGCCGCGGTGACGGCCAGGAGGTGACACAGCACCGCGTACGCGGCCGGGAACTCGAGTTCCCCGTTCGCGTAGAAACTGCGCTTGGCGATGGCGTGGCTGCCGGTGGCCTTGTCGGCGATCTCGGCCAGCATGGCGTCCAGCGTGTCCGTGTCGTCCAGGTAGGTGCCGGCGCGCTCGAACGCGGTCCGGGCGGCGTTGGCCTGCTCTTCGCGGAGCAGGTGCAGCAGGTACGTCTCGGCGAGCTTCCTGCCGTTCAGGCCCGCGCTGTCGATGACGGTGCCGCAGGCGCAGCGCAGGACCGGGGTGCCGGTCGTGTTGTTCAGACGCGGCTCGTGCGGGCCAGCCTCCCCGGCATCACGGGGCGTCCACACCCAGGCGTGGTCGGGGCACATCTGGAGGTTGAGGCTGGGCCACTGCCGCCAGCCCGCAGCGGTCGCCTCGCCGGTGGCCACCGCCACGGCGTCGTAGCGGGCGGGGCAAGCCAGCCAGGAACACAGCCGCGCCGAGCCAGGCGACGTGACGGACCGGGTGGGGCGGGTGTTGACGACCAGCAGCCGCCCCTGCTCGTCCACCGTGCAGGGGAATTCGCCGGTAACGGGCGGGGGGAACGTGATCGCGGTCTTAGCTGCATCGCGGACCGGGCAGTCGAGGCTGTTGCACCCCGCCGGGTGGTCCAGCATCCACCCGCTGTGGCGGAGGTCGATGTAGTGCCAGCGGAACCGGCTGTCCGGGTCGCCGTACAGGTACGGGGGCTGGGTCATGGGGTCTCCTTGGGGGGTCGCTGGTGCAGGTGGACGTACGGTCCGCGCACCCCTGCACTGTGGTGCGCGGCGGCTTCGAGGGCGGCGCGGATGCGCCGGCCCGGGGGTTGGCCCTGGGTGGCGTGGAGGGCGCCGAGGGCGATGTCCTGGCCGCAGCCGATCGCGGTGTATAGGTCGGCCGGTTCGCCGACTTGGAAGTCGGCGGCGACGGCGAACAGGCGGCCGGCGATGCCGACGAGGAACTGGCCGCCGACCTCCCGGCCGTCGCAGCGGCTCATCCAGCCGCCGTCGACCAGGGTCCGCCGCACGGCGTCGATGAACGTGGTGGCCATGTGCCGGTCGAGGGCGGCCGGCGACGCGGGCGGCTTCGGGGCGTCGAGGGCGTACCGCAGCAGTTGGCCCATGCGGAAGCTGTCGGTGAAGCCGAGCAGGTAAGGGCCGGTCCTGAAGACCTTCGCGTCGGCGCGGATGGTGCTGCTCCAGCCGGGGCCGACTCCGGCGGAGTCCCCGCCGAGGTGGACGGCACCGTTGTGGACGAGGCCGACGATCGCGGTCATGCGAGCATCCGCCCGGTGCGCGGGTCGAACGGGACCGGCACGATCACCGGCGGTGGCGGCGGGCTGGGGCTGAACACGATGTGGCAGGGGTTCAGCGGGCCAACCCGGTTGGCGAGGGGCCGCCGGAGCTGGTCGATCGCGTCCAGGGCTGCGGTGATGGTGGCGGTGTCGGGGTCATCGCCGTCGGGCACGGTGATGCCCCGGTCGGCCAGGCCGACGCGGAGGCGCTCCAGGGCGGCGAGCGGCCCCGTCATCGGGCGTCCCCGGCGGTCTCGGCGGCCGGCTCCGCCTCGCCAGCGTCGTCGGCGGGTGCGGGGCCGCGGCCGGCGCCGTACGGGCGCAGCAGCAGCCCGCCGCGCACCACGTGGTCGTAGCCGTCCTTGTCCTTGCGGCGCAGCCGGGTCAGCTGCCGTTCGCCGGGCCGGTACCACTCCCAGGCGGGCTGGGTGGGCACGTTGGCCGGCCACGCCTCGGGGAGCGGGTAGCCGAGGGAGAACGCGGTGCCTTCGCAGTCGTCGGTGGCGCGGCAGCCCATCATCGCCGGGGTGACCCCGGCGTCGAGGTCGACGGTAACCGTGCAGCCACGGCAGGCCGGGCACCGGTAGGCGTTGAGGCGGCCCTGGTAGAGGGCGGCTACCCCGACGGGGCGGGTGTCGACGCGGTTGGCGCGGGCCATGCGGCGGCGCAGGGTACGGAGGTTAGACACGGGCGGGCTCCTGGTCAGCGGGGTGAACGGGGTGGGGCCAGGTGACGGCGAGGTACAGCCGTTTCCGGGCGAGGTCGGTGCAGGCGACCCGGGCGAGGCCGGTCCGGCCGTCCGGGTCGGTGACGGTGAGGGTGTCGCCGGGCAGCGGCACCGCCCCTCGGGGTAGGCCGGCCACCAGGTGCTGCCCGTCGACCCGGGCGGGGTCGACGGGCACGGTCACCGCTGGCACCAGCACCGGCCCAGCTCGTGGCCGCTGGGCGAGTGCAGGCCCAGCAGCCGGCGGAGCCACGACGCGCGCCAGGAACGCCGCCTCACCGGTCCGCCGCCGAGGTGCGGGTAATGGTGCCGCCGAGGAGCCGGTACCGGTCCGGGTAGGCGCGGGCGGCGGCCTGGGCGAGGATCGCGTTCTGAATGGTGTGGATCGGCGCGGCCAGCTCGGCGAGGTCCTGCCCGGCGGACGCGCCGGTGCCGACGATGTGGCAGAGCTTCTCCCACAGCTGGGCGGTGAGATCCATCGCCTCGTGCTCGGCGGGGGTCAGAGCGGGGCCTTCCGTGACCGGGGCCGGCTCGTGCGCTTCGGTGAACGTGTCCGCTGGGAGCGCGATGAACTGCTGTCGTGGTGGCAGGTGGCGGACTACCCACCAGCCGGGCTGGGCGACCGAGCCGGCCAGCATGAGTTGGCCGGTGTCGGTGAGCCGACGGCTGCGGTCGTGCAGGTCCAGCCAGGCGAGCATCGCGCACTTGGCGTCGTAGTCGTCGGGCAGCCACTGCATCGCCTCGACGTCTTCCTGCCGAAGTCGGAACCGGCCGGGTGGGCAAGGTACGAGGCTCGCGTCGGTGTAGCGGGTCGAGTCCCGGCGGAGCCGTCGGTGGCCGGTCTGGTCTGTCATCGGGCGTCTCCCTCGGTGAAGCGGATCGCGAAGCCCGGGATGCCGAGGCCGAAGTCCGGGTCGGAGCTCGCGGGCCGGATCGGGGCGTGCAGCACCGTCTCGTCCACGGAGACGGTCGGCCGGGCCGGCGACAACCCGGCGGGAGCGCCGATCCAGCGGAACTGCTCCCCGCAGGTCTCACAGGTGATGCGGATGTCGGCCGAGTAGGCGGTGACCGGGCCGCCGTCGGTGGCGGTGATGCGGTTGATGTCGAACTGGCCGGCGAAGGCGACGTGGTCGCAGGGCTTGTCCGGGTCGGCGGCCGGCGGGGCGATCGGCGCGTACGCCTGGTCGAAATCCTCGGGGGTGAGGGTGAACGTCCAGCCGTCGGCGCGGCGGATCACCCACCAGCCGGGCTGGGCGATCCTGGCCGAGCTGTGCAGCACGAGGTCGCCGGACTTCTCGTTCACGTCGTAGGCGACGTCGTGGCTGGTGAGCCAGCCGAGCAGGTGGGCGGCGGCGTCGGACTGGTCGGGCTGCCAGCGCATCGCTTCGACCTCGAACGGGCGGAGGCGGTACTGCTGCGGTTCGGTCATCGGGTCTCCAGGGGTGTGTCGGGTAGGGGCTCGGCGAGCGGTGCCAGCCGGAAGGTGAGTGGCGCTTCGAGGGCGCGGGCGTAGCGTTGGGCGGGGGCGACCATCACCCCGTCGGAGCCCTGCTCCCACAGCCGCACGGCCCTGTCGCTGATGCCGATCACGCAGGCGACGTCCTCTTGCCGCAGTCCGCGGTCGACGCGGATGCGTACGAGGTTCCGCACCAAGACGGCGCGGGCCAGTTCGTCGGCGGCGGCCGGTGTGGTCGGGTGCATCGCCGCGTACATGGCGGCGAGCGGATCGCCGTCGTCGGGGACGGGTGCGCCCAGGTTCACGGTCAGCTGCTGGCCGTAGAGGCGGGCGAGGGTTTGGAGGGTGCGCAGCTGCCAGTTGTCGCCCCGCTCGACGCGGTACAGCGCGCCGGTGGTGCTCTTCCAGCCCATCGCCTGGGCGACCTGCCGCTGGTTGAGGCCAGCCGCGTCGCGCAGCCCGCGCAGCTGGCCGATGAGGACGCGCCGGGCGGCGGTGTCGGCCGGGTCCAGGTCGGCGAACCTTCCGGCGTACACGCCGCTCACGCCGTTTCCAGGGGTTCGATGCGGGGTTCCAGCCAGCCGCCGCAGCCACGCACGTGTCGTTGCGCGGCGGCGAGGTCGAGGTTGTCTTCGATCCGCTCCGCCCGGCAGATCGTGTCGTGGGAGACGTCGAGCCGCTCGCCGAGCTGCTTCTGGGTGAGGCCGGCGCCCTCGCGGGCGCGGCGCATGTCGTTGACCAGGCCGGCGCGGGCGTAGGCGTCGACCACGTCGGCGGTGCCGGTGATCTTCGCCGCGTACATGTCGGCGAGGGCGTCCGGGGCCAGCGCGTACGGCAGGTGCAGCGTCCACACGAACCGGTGGTCGAGCCAGCGCGCCCACCGCTGCAGAGTGCCGACGGTCCAGTAGCCGCGTTCCTCCATCGACTGCACGGTCGCCTTCGCCCGGCCGACCTTCGCCCCGAACGAATACCACGACAGGCCGGCCTGCTTGCGGACCGCGACCAGTTCGGCGGCGACGCGCAACCGGTTGGTCCGGTCGTCGGGGTGGTAGTCGGGCACCCGGCTACCACCGCGGCGCGGCCCGCTCATCGGGGGGATCATCAGCGTCGACATCAGAACCCCGGCCCCTGGTCGCCGCCGACGGCGGGCGTGGCCCACGGGTCGTCAGCGTCGAACCCGCCAGCCGGCCGCTGCTGCGCGGTCGGGGTGCCCGAGCCGCGTGTCATCTTCTGGACCTTGGCGGTGGCGTACCGCAGCGACGGGCCCACCTCGTCCACCTCGAGTTCGAGGACGGTGCGTTTGCCGCCGCCGTCGCGGGCCTCGTACGACCGTTGCCGCAGCCTGCCGGACACGATGACGCGGGCGCCGCGCTGGAGGCTCTCGGCGACGTTCTCCGCCGCCTGGTTCCAGACGACGCAGGACAGGAACAGCGGCTCCCCGTCCTTCCACTCGCCCGAGGCCTTGTCCAGGTAGCGGGGGGTGGACGCGACCCGGAACTTCGCCACCGCCGCACCCGACGGGGTGAACCGCAGCTCCGGGTCGTCGGTCAGGTTCCCGATCACGGTCAGGGTGGTGTCACCGGCCACAGCCGGCCTCCTTCCGAGGGATCTCGATGCGGTACAGGTCGGCCCCTGCGGCGGTACGCACCCACGCCGTGTCCCACCCGGACGCCACGTAGCCCCGCCCGTCAGCGACGGCGGTGTCCTCGTTGCGGTACTCGGTGCGGGTCACAAACTCGACGCCGGCTTTGACCACGACGAGGCGGTACGGCCGGCGACCGGCGGTCACCATGGGGTCTCCCTACTGGCGGCCGGTCGCTCACCGGCGCGCACATCCAGTCTACCGGCGGGCGCCGCCGCGAACAGGCCCGACACTGCTGCGCGGCCGGCCGTCCCCGCGTCCCGGAACGCCTTCCCGAGCACGGCCATCGGCCCGTCCAGCATGGCCGCCATCCGGGCGAGCTGGGTGCACGCCATCTGCTCCACGATGGCCGCCCGGATGAGACCCAGCCGGGCGGACGCGGCACCCAGGTGCCAGGCGACCACCGTGCCGCCGACGTGCACGGCGAGGGCCTCCCACACGGCCGCCTCGCGGGCCGCCGTCTCTTCCATGTCGTGCAGCAGCCACATCCGGTGCGCCAGGTCCGTCACGCCGCAGCCCCCTCTTCTTCGTCGTCGTCCACGATTTCGGCGTCCACCACTGCGGCGGAGGTGAGCGCGGCCTGCACCCGGTCGGCGAGCCCGTTGATCCGCTCCGCGGAGACTTGGATGGGGCCGCCGCCAGCGCCGGTGACTTCCAGCGCCGAGCGACGCGCCCACCGGTCCGGGAACGCTCGGGACAGGAACTCCAACGCCACCCGCCCGTTGGGGCCGGCGATCGTCTCCTCCGTCTCCTTGTCGCCGTTGCGCAAAACCCGGGTGACCCGTTTCGTGACGTAGCCGCCGTTGGCGTCTTTGATCACCGCGCCGACCATCCGCTGCTCCGCCTCCGCCCGCGCCCGGGACAACGCATCGCGGAACTCGCGCTTGGCGCGGGGAGATCCGGGTTTGTCGGCGTCTTGGAGCCAGCGGTAGACGGTGGCGGGGTGAACGCCTGAGGCTTTCGCGGCGGTCTCCAAGAAGTTGCCGAGGCGGACGGCTTTGATGATCCGGTCGGCGATCTCGGGGGTGAGCTTGGACGGTCGGCCGCCGGGGTGGCGGGTGACGTGTCCGGGCTGGTCGGTGACGGTCATGACGGCATCACGGGTCCGGTCACAGCCAGGCGCACGCGCAGAGGATGGCGGCCCATGTGGCTGAGCCGACGAGGACGGCCCAGAAGATGGGGTTGGCTTCGAAGGTGACCCGGCCGATGGTGAGGCGTGCGCGGCGGGGGTGACGGTGGTGGGCGCGGCTGATGTAGATGCCCACTGGTCCTCCTGGCGGGTCGACGGTGGTCTGGGGGCGAACGGTAGGTCCGGGTGGTGGTTAGCGTCCCGAGGGCTGGTCAGCGGCTGATGGGCCGGCAGTCGTAGCCTTCGCCGGAGAGCTGGTCCTGGACGGCTGCCTGCTCGGCTTCGTCGGCGCAGATGACGAGGACGCCGTACTGGACGCCGGGGGTTGGCGCGGGCTGGTCGTCGGCGTCGTCCTGGCCGGTGTCGCTGTCGCCGGCGCCTGACGGGTCGGGGCCGTCGAGGAGCCGGTCGATCTCCTCGGGGGTCCAGCCGAGGCCGGTGAAGTCGTCCTGCAAGCCGAGGAGGTCGACCAGGCCGTCGAGGTCCCACGACGCGAGTTCGGTCTGCCGGTTGGAGGTGAGGAGGTAGCCGGCGGCCTCCACATCGTTGGCGGAGGCCCAGCCGCGCAGCACGTACGCCTGCCATTCCCCGCGCTCGCCGATGACGACACCGGGCGGTGGTGGTTCGCCGGAGTCGCGGAGGCCGCGGAGGGTGTCACGGCGGCCGTGTCCGGCGACGAGCTGGCCGGTGCGCTCGTCCAAGACCATGGGGTCGACGTAGCCGAACCGGGCGATGGAGGCCCTCAGCTCAGGAATGTTGTGGCGGCGCGGGTTGAGGCGGGCGCCGGGCAGCTGGTCGATGTCCATCAGCTCGACCCAGCGGCGACCGGTGTCCACGTGGCTCATCGGCGGCGGGTGCGGCGGGCTTTGCCGCGCTGCTTGGCCTTGGCTTGGCGGGTGCGGGCGCGGCCGACGGCGCGGACACCGGGTTGGGGCTGGCCGCAGCGGCACCCGTTGTCGTGGCTGGCGGGCTGGTTGGTGGGGCCGGTGGTGGGGTCGCCGAGGCGGGCGGCGATGTCGGCGAACAGCAGCGCGTCGACCTCATCGAGGAGCGCGCCTGCCGGGACGGGCAGCAGGGTGTCCGGGTCGGGGTGGAGGGTGGCGCCGGGGATGCGCAGCGGCAGCATCTGGGTGGGGCCAGCCAGGACGTCCGGCGTCGGCGTCGGGGGGAACGTCGTCATGTGCGCGGACGGTAGGTGCGCGGCCGGGTTTACGTCCCGGGCAAGATCGTGCGGTCGCAACGGGGTCTCCGAGGGGTTGGGGGTCGGCCCGGGTCGCTCACCCGGGCCGACCAGGAACACGGTCAGCGGCTGCGGAGCCGCCAGGTCAGCACGCCGCCGGCGGCGATGGTGACCGCGACGGCGACCACCAGCAGGTTGGGGCCGATGTCGTGGTTGGCGTCGCCGGCGACCAGGCCGAACGCGGCGGCCACCAGCGCCGCCGACACGGCGGGCATCCGGTTGGGGCGCAGCAGCTGGGGCGCCCAGGCGGCCAGGCCGGCCGCGACGGTGCCGGCGATGGTGACGGCCACGCCGAGCCAGGCCGGGATGCGCGCCGGGCCGGTGACCACGGCGGTGAGGACGGCCGCGACGAGGACCAGCACGCCCCAGGCGATCTCGCGTGCCATGTCCCGCGACCGGTCACTGACGAGAGCGCCGATGTGCTGGCCGGCGGTGACCAGCTGCTCGTGGCCGGGGGCGGGCAGGCAGGCGATCGTCTCGGCGGCCTGCCCGCCGACGACGTCGACCACCGCGTCGTACAGCTCGTCCAGCAGCTGGCCGCGCTTGACCGGGTTGGGGATGTTGAGCATCCGGTTCAGGATCGGCCCGGCGTGCGGCTCCAACTCGGTGGTGGTGAGCACCCGCGGCCCGCTGACCGCCACGGCGTACTCGGTGTCGGCGATCAGGTCCAGCAGCAGCGCGGACAGGCGGAGCGACTCGGCCATGTCCCGGCCGTCCTCGCCGGGGATCGGGTCGGGCCCGAAAGCGTCCAGGTGGAGCCGCGCCTGCTGCGCCTCCAGTGAGGCGAGCTGGCCGATGAACCCGGCGCGGGTGATGCCGCTCATCGGGCGGGTCAGCTCGACGCGGATCCGGTAGGCGTGCCGGTCGAGGTCGAAGTACGCCTTCCGGGCGGCCTTCGAGGTGGTGGAGCGGGCGATCCGCTCCGTAACGGCGGTCAAGATCCTCATGGGGGTCTCCTTCCTGACGCCACCGGTGCGGCCCGGTCGCTCACCGGGCCGCACGGGGAAGAGTCAGGCCAGACGATCGAACGCGGCGAGGGCCTGCTTGCCGATGTACCGCTGGCCCTCCGCGCCGGCGATCGGCTCGCGGGGGGCGTCCGGGCCGTCGTTCGACCGCCACACCGGCATGACCGCCCGGATGCTGTGCTTGTAGGTGGCGATGAGGGTCAGCCCGTCGATGGGGCGCGGCTGGTCCATGGTGTCGGTCAGGTCCCAGTCGCCGGTGATCAGGGCCTCTGCATCGCCGCGGAACTCGCAGGCCGCCGGGGTGTCCACGAAGCCGTAGGCGAGGTCCTCGTCGGGGTCGCGCAGGTACAGGCCACCGTCGGCGTCCTGGTACAGCTCGACGGACGCTGAGCTGGTGTTGGCGCGCCGCTCGACCTCGACATAGATGATCGACCGGACGGGCAGCATGCTGATGTTGTCGCCGTCCTCCATCTCGATCACACCGTTCGGGTCGGCCAGCCGGTGTCGGACCTGGAGGATCTCGTCGTCGCTGGCGGGGTGGATGAACGGCGCGGTGACGTCTCCGCCGAGGTGGAAGTTGATGCGGCGGGTGTGCGTGATGCCGAACGGCATGGGGTCTCCTCGATCGCTGGGGGTTGGGCCGCCGGGCTTGGCGGCTTCCGGTACGGCCCGGCGTGCGGGCCGCACGGGGAAGCCGTCAGGACCGGGCCCGGTCCAGGGCGTTGCTGGTCTGCCCCGGCTCGCCCTCCCAGTGCGTAAGGTGGCGGTGTGCCTCGTCGCGGGCGGTCTGCTCGTCGGCGAACGGCAGGTTCAGCATCGGGGGTCTCCCATCGATGGGGCGGGTCGCTCACCCGCCAACACCCCCACTGTAGCAAACCTTAACCACGCTGGGAACCCGTCCACGCGGGTCACCTCCCCTGGCGCGTCCTAGGACAACAGGGTGCCGTCCCTGCCGGACCGGGGACGCTACCCGCAGGCTGCGCCCATCATCCGCGCATGACTGCTCTTTACGACGCCAACGGCGCGCGCATCAAGAAGGCCGACTTCCCGGCCGACGCCGTACCCGATCCGCAGCTCAGGAAGGTGACGGCGGCGGTCTACAAGGACACGCCGTACAGCAACACCGACCGCACCATCGACGGCCGGAAGCGGACCCTCGCGTACGCCGTCGGCGACCGCGTCCCCCCAGTCCGAGATCGACGCCCACTACCCGGCGGCGACGGTGACGCAGGTGTCGCCGGCGACCGGCCCGCAGGCCGGCGGCACGGAGGTGACGATCACCGGCACGAACCTGTCGGGCACCTCGGGGGTGACGTTCGGCGGCACGGCCGGAACGGGGCTGAAGGTGCTCAGCCAGACGAAGATCAAGGTCACCACCCCAGCCAAGGGCGCCGGGGCGGTGGCGGTGGTCGTGGCCGACGACTCGGGCAACGTCACCGTCGCGAACGGCTTCACCTACTCGTA
>NZ_JBEYIX010000022.1:0-85481 GCF_040636055.1 Micromonospora sp. NPDC006766
ACGCCGGCATCAAGCCCGAGCCCGACGAGCCCACTACAAACGACGCCTCAACGCCGAACTTCAGCCATGATCCCGAACGGCGGCTGCCGTACTAGGCAGACGTCTGTGACGCTTGGGCGTGCCTAGCTCGGGAGATCCTGGGCGGCGCGAACGATGAGCCTGCGGGCGTCTTCTCCGGTGACAGCTTCGTTCCAGAGTCGTTCGCTGGCCTTGGCGTATGCGGCGGCTTCGTCGTCGCGGTGGGTGGTCTCGCCGACGAAGGTTTCCACGATGGCTACGTCGTCGTACATCTGGAAGGAGTTCTGCGGGGTGGTGGCGAGTGGGACGCCGAGCGGCAGGATGCCGAAGCGGATGTTCGGCACGCCGACCACGGTTTGCAGGCGGTCGAGTTGGCCGCGCATGACATCGGACGGGCACAGGAGCCACCGCAGCACGGGTTCGGCTAGCAGGAACTCGAACCGCTTGTTGGTGTCGTAGAGAAGCTGCTGGCGCTGCATCCGGGTGGCTACGGCGGCATCCACGTCCGCGATGTCGAGGCTGTGCAGCTCGACCATCTCGGTGAGGACTCGGCGCGCGTAGTCGGCGGTCTGGAGCAGGCCCGGTACGTACACGGTCTCGAAGTGCCGGATCAGGCGGGACTCGGCGACGAGTTGGTTGTAGCTGTCCTGGACGGCGGCCTGTCCTTGGCGCATCCGGCGACGCCAGTCGCGGTGCACGGCCTGGACTTCACCGAGCATCCGCAGTAGTTCCTGAGCGGCGGTGTCGTCGGCCCCGCAGGCACGCGCCCACGCGTGAATGTCGGCGGGGGCTGGCATCTGTCGGCCGTTCTCCAGCCGGGAGACCTTCGATGGTGCCCAACCGTTCGCCTCGGCGAGCTGCTTGCCGGACAGGCCGGCCTGCGTGCGCAGGGCACGCAGGCGATCGGCCAGTCCTTCGGGCTGGGTCAGCCATTCTTCGATCGGGTTCACGGGATGACTCCCTTGTGCTAGGCGGCTGCGCTCCGTGCGTTGGTCGGAGCGGCGTAGTGGACTGCCAGGTCCCGCCACGCACACGCCTGCACCACGGTCGGCGGGTCGGTCACCAGTTCGTTGCTGATCCGGTGGCCTACCTCGTCAAACCGCATCATGATGAGTCGGCTGGAGTCGAGCAACCACCAGTCGACCTTGCCGGCTGCGGGCAGCAAACCAATCTCGTGCGCCCTCGCCCGTGTGAGGTAGTGGATCTCTTCGCCGGCTTCGACGTTCCACCGGCCGATCCAACGTTCCCACCGCTGGTACTCGGTCGGCGGGTCCTCGTGCACCCGCACGCGTTCGATCCGCTTGCCCTGCTGCGTCAACGCGGTGATCTGTTCGAACCAGGCAGCAAGCCCGGGAACCTCCGTCGGCGGCTCCGGGTCGCCGGCCAGGAACTTCGCCACCGTGTCGTGCTCGCTGGGCTCCAGGTACGCCGGCTGAAGCTCCAGCCGGAACGCGGTGTGGTCGAACGTTCGGAGCTGCTCGGCGAACTCGTCATCGGTGAGCGGGATACCCATGCTCAACCGATCTCGCGCAGTCGGTCGAGCACGTTGGCCGGGACGAACACGCCGTCCTCGTCGTCGGCCAACTGGCGGAGCTGTGCGCGGGTCGCGTCATCCAGCTTGATCCCCTGCACGACGTAGCCGCCCTCGGTCTTGTACAGCGCCGGGCACCCGCCGCCGCCAGAGGTGGCGTCCTTCCACAGGAACTCCAGGTCACGCATCCTCAGACCCCTTCCGTCGCTGCGCCTCGTGGCGCAGATACCTCGATGCTGCACTGTCGCGCATCTTCACGCAATCGCCCCGGCTGCCGATTAGGGCAACCGGGGCGATCTGGTGCGGGTGACGGAACCTGGCGACATCAAGTCTAGAGCAATTGCGCGCAATTGCTTGACGGTGCGCGAGATAGCGAGCATCATCGAAGTGCGCCGGAAACCCGGCGCGCCAGAGGTCAAGGCCGGGGAAGCCGGCCGACTGAACTAGGAGGCAGGGGCATGGCTGTCCCGAACACGATCAAGGTTCCGGTTCCGTTCGACTACGTCTTCCCGCACGGCGCGCTGTGCCTGGGTGTGGAGCCGGTGACGGACTTCGACAAGCGCGGCCAGGGCGACGACCAGGCCCGCGACAAGGACACGGGCGAGCGCCTGTGGGTGGTCAAGGTCCTCGACCTGGACCCCGAGGCCGGGAAGTTCGGCGCGTCCAAGGAGGTCAAGGTGAAGATCGCCGCCCCGGTGCAGCCGGTGCCGCCCGCGTCGAAGATCCAGGGCTATCCGCCGGCGGTGGAGTTCACCGACGTGACGCTGACGCCGTACGTCGACTCGCAGCGGTGCAAGGGCTCGGGGAAGTGCCGGGCGCGTCAGGCGTGGTCGATCCGCGCCGGGGCGATGACCGAGCCCGCCGACGTGAAGCAGGCGGCCTGACCAGATTCGGATGCGCGGGGCGGGCCTCTTCCGCCAAGTCGACACCCGCCCCGCGCTTCACCTGTTCTCCCTCGAAAGGAGTTGGGCTGATGCCCACGCTAGCTGACGCTGCCCGCATCGTCGGGAACCCGCGTCCCGCCCCGCGTCGCAAGACGCACCGTCGCACCGTGATGCGCCTCGCCGGTCCTGGCATCCGGGCCGTCCGTGAGGTCTACACCACTGTTCCCGCCGACGCCGTCCGCGTAGCCGCCTTGGTCGAGATCTCCGCCGCCGCTGCTGCTCTGGCGCGGACGGTGGTGAAGCTGCGCCACCTGGACCCGGATCTGATCGCTCCGCACGTCTCCGACCGGGTGGACCTGCGCGCGGTGCTCGGGCGTGGCCGGTGGCTGCCGACCATGACCCGTCACGTTCCCGCCCCGGAGTCGGGGCCGGTCGACCTGGCCGCGCTCGTCCCTGCCCGTCCGATGCGCCGCCGGCTGGTCCGTCGTGCCAGCGTGCCGGGTCAGGCATCGCTGTTCGCCACGGTGGGGGAGGGCTGAGCGATGCCGTTGGTGAACGTGATCCGTGGTGAGCGGATCGATCCGGCTCCGCTGAACGTGCGGACGCCGTTCGTGCGTATCCCGCTGTGGCTGGCGTTGTCGTGGTGGGGTGCCAAGGCCGTGGGCCGGATGACGGTCCTTGCCGGCCGGTACTGGTACGTGACCGCCCCGGCCACCGGCCTGACCTGGCTCTACGCCGAGTACGGGTGGGCTGGTCCCGCCCTGACCGTGGGCGGTGTCGGGTCGGCCGCTGCCGGCTGGTGGTACGGGCATCGGCCGTCGTTCCTGCGCTTCGGCTGGTGGCCGGTGCTGTCCCGGTACCGGCGGATGGTCTACCGGCACCGCTGGCACGCCGCGATGGCCACCGCCAAACTCGCCGTGGCCTTCGACCGACACACCGTTCTCCCCGTCCTCAAGACGGTCCGCTGCGGTGCCGGCGTCGACGTGGTTACGGTACGGATGGTCACCGGCCAGATTCCCGACGACTTCGCCAAGGTGGCCGAACGCCTCGCCCACACCTTCGGCGTCCGGCAGGTCAAGGCCACGCCCAGCAACCGGCCCGATGTGGTGCTGCTGCACCTGTTCCGCGGTGACCCCCTCGCCAAGCTCGTCCGCCCGCTGCCCGTGCCGGCCGTGCCCGAGTTCACCGCCCTGCCCGTGGGCCGGCGGGAAGACGGCGACTGCTACGACCTGCGCCTGTTCGGCACGCAAGTCCTGGTCGTGGGTGCCACGGGTTCGGGGAAGGGCTCCGTGATCTGGTCCGTGGTCCGGTCCCTCGCCGCCGGGGTCGCCTCCGGCCTGGTGCAGATCTGGGGCCTGGACCCCAAGGGCGGCATGGAACTCGGGATGGGCGCGCCGATGTTCACCCGGTTCGCCCGCAAGGACTACGCCGCGATGTGCGAGCTGATCGAGGAAGCCGCCACCGTCGCCAAGGACCGCGCCGCCAACCTGTACGGCCGGACCCGCCAGCACACCCCGACCCCGGATGAGCCGCTGATCGTCCTGGTGATCGATGAGCTGGCGAACCTGACCGCCTACCTGACCGACCGCCAGTTGAAAGACCGGATCAAGGCCGCCCTGTCCATCCTGTTGTCCCAGGGCCGCGCCGTCGGCGTCCACGTCGTCGCCGCCATCCAGGACCCCCGCAAAGAGGTGCTGCCGTTCCGCGACCTCTTCCCCACCCGCATCGGCCTGCGGCTGGCCGAAGCCGCTCAGGTGGACCTCGTCCTTGGCGACGGGATGCGCGATCGGGGCGCACTGTGCGACCGCATCCCGCAGTCCCTACCAGGTGTCGGGTTCGTGGCCATCGACGGCAACCCGACCCCGATGCGGGTCCGCTTCTCCTACCTGACCGACGACGAGATCCGCGACATGGCCCACACCTACGGCCGACTCCGCGTCATCGACGGCGAAGTCCTGGACGGTGCCGCATGACCACCACGCCTACCACCACCGGTCCGGTCACGGGTGAGCCGCGCATGGCTGCCGCTGCCTCCTGGGCGGTGCTGTCGGCCTCGTTCGGCCTGTCGGCGGCTACCTGGATCGCCATGGCCCGCCTCGCCGGCTTCTCCGCCAAACTCCACCTGCCCTTCCTCGACATGGCGGCCGACCTCGCCTGGCTGATGCCCGTCGCCGTTGACGGCTACGTCGTCGTCGCCCTGGTCCTGTGGATGGCCCCGGTCCCGGCCCGGGTGGCGGAGTTCGCCCGGATCAACACCTACGCCGCTGCCGGCATCGGCGTCGCCGCGCAGTCCGCCTATCACGCCCTGGCCGTCTGGTCGGCGCAACCGGCCACCGACCGGACCATCTGGCAACCGATCCTCGCTGCCGTCGTCGGCGCGCTCCCGCCGGCCGTCGCCGGCCTCGCCGTGCACATGCGCGCCCTCATCCGCCGCGAGAGCCGCCCGGCCGTGCCCGGCCCGGGCCACGTCCCGGCCAACTCGACTACGGTCCCGGTCCCGGCCGACCCGGACCCGATCCCCACCGCCACCGTCCTCACTGCCACCGTCCCCACCGTCACCGTCCCCACCGACCCGGCCCCGGCTGCCCCGGTCATCCCGGTCCTGGCCCCGGTCCCGTCGACCGCGTTCGCCCGCCGCAACGGCACCCCGCTGACCCGGGAGGTCACCCGATGACTGACCACCTGCTGTCCGGCGTGTTCCTGGTCGCCGGCCTCGCCCTGTTCTGCTGGGATCAGTACCGGCTCTCCGTCGCCCGCTACGAACTCGCCGCCCTCCAACGCGCCACCCTCCGCGACCCGCTCACCGGGATCGCCAACCGCGCCGGCCTCGCCGCCGCCTGGACCCAGCTCGCCCCGCACCGCCCGTGGGTGGTCGTGATCGACCTGGACGGCTTCAAGCCCGTCAACGACACCCACGGCCACGCCGCAGGCGACATCGTGTTGACCGTCGTCGCTCACCGGCTGCGCACCGTCCACGGCGTCGCCGCTCGGCTCGGCGGGGACGAGTTCGCCGCGCTCCTGCTCGACTCTGACCCGACGCACGCGGTCCGGCACCTCGCCGCCGCGATCGCCGCACCCGTCCGGCTGCCTTCCGGTGTCGTCGTGTCGGTGACCGCCAGCATCGGCCTTGCCCCCGCCAGCCCGGCCGGCCTCCCGGCTGCCCTCGCCGCCGCTGACGCCGCGATGTACCGGGCGAAGACCACCGGCACGGGCGTCGCCGTGTTCGACCCCCGCCGGGATGACCACGCGACCGCCGACCCCCGTCCCGCCGTCCGGGTCCGCAACCTCGCCTCGGTGGAGGTGGGCCGATGACGCTCGCCCCGACGCTGCCCGGCCTCGGCCCCGCCACCCCGGTGGAGCCTCGGCCGGGCTCCCGGGCCGCCCGGATGCTCATGCCCCGCTCCGTCGACGTGGTCAAGGACCTGGCCGCCGACTACGGCGTCTGCACCCGCCCCGTCTCCCTGCGCCGCACCGATCTCGACTCGGGTCAGACTGAGGTCATCGACATGCCCTGCGGCGCGACGCAGGAAGCCAAGTGCCCAGCCTGCGCCAAGCGGGCGAGGAAGCTACGGCAACAGCAAATCCGGGAAGGCTGGCACCGTACCGACGAACCCGACCCCGGCCCCCAACCCGCCACCGAGGCGCAACGCGGGCTGATCGTGGCCCGGGCTCACCTGGAGTTCGCCCGCGATGAAGCGGCTCGCGCGTCGCAGTGGGATCAGGTCGCGGACCTGGACGACGCCATCGGGGAACTGGAAGGCCAGATCACCACCGAAGGCATGCGCGGCCGACCCGCCCCGCCCCACGCCAGCCACGACCAGGACGACGGCGACGGCGACGGCAAGCGCCGGGTCCGCTCCACCAAACGGCGGCAGGATGCCCCGGACCTGCCCCGCCTCCCCGTCGAAAACCGGACGGTGGGCCGCACCTACGAAGGGCATGGCGGGCAGGTGTTCCGGCCGTCGATGTTCCTCACCCTCACCCTCGGCTCCTACGGCCGGGTCCACTCCGACGGCACCCCCGTCGACCCCGACAGCTACGACTACCGGCGGGCCGCCTGGGACGCCGTGCACTTCCCCCGCCTCCTAGACCGGTTCTGGCAAAACCTACGCCGCGCCGTGGGCTGGAACGTCCAATACGCGGGCGCGGTCGAACCGCAACGCCGGCTTGCCCCTCACGCCCACTTCGCCATGCGCGGCACCATCCCCCGGGCACTCGTCCGCCAGGTGGCTGCCGCGACGTACCACCAAGTGTGGTGGCCACCCGCCACCGAGCTGGTCTACGAACCGGGGATGGCGCCGCAGTGGGACGCGACCGCGGGCGGCTACACCGACCCGGACTCGGGTGAACTGCTGCCTTCGTGGGATGACGCTCTGGACCTGGTCGACGCCGACCCCGACGCCGAACCCGTGCACGTCGTCCGCTTCGGCACCCAGGTCGACGCCAAGGGCGTGCTCGCCGGCACCAAGGACGCCGACCGGTGCGTCGGCTACATCACCAAGTACCTCACCAAGCAAGCCGCCGACTGCCACGACGTAACCACCGGCCGGCAACGCGCCCACCTCGAACGGCTCTGGCAGGAGCTGCGGCACACCCCGTGTTCGGAGCGGTGCGCCAACTGGCTGCTCTACGGCATCCAACCGAAGAAGGCCCGACCCGGGTTGAAGCCGGGCAACTGCAAGAACAAGGTCCACAAGCGGGAAACCCTCGGCATCGGCGGCCGGCGGGTCCTGATCTCGCGGCAGTGGTCGGGGAAGACTCTCGCGGATCATCGGGCCGACCGGAAGGAGTGGGTCAAGGCACTGCTCGGCGTCACCACCGACGCCACCACCGCCCCGCTTGGCGGCGAACAGCGACACGCCTGGGAACTCGCCAAACCCACCGACCCCGACGTACCACCCCTCGGCCACCGAGTCCTCCGCGCCATCTCCGAACGCATCCAATGGCGCGCCCAACTCGACGCCGCGAAACGGGCTGCCGATGCGCCGCCCGATGTTTCGGCAACTGGTTCAGATCGACCGAGCGCGGAAGGGACGACAGCAGCGTGATCGAGAAGAAGAGCGTCCGACCGGCTGAGGCTGCCGCCCTGCTGGGGGTGTGCCGGGACACCGTGTACGTCCTGATGCGGTCTGGGCGTTTGCGGTCGGTGAAGCTCGGTCGGGCTCGCCTCATTCCGGTCGTGGCGATCGAGGAACTTCTTTCAGCAACGGAGGAATTCGCGGCATGAGCGGCAAGCGTCGCCGGTCTCATGGTGAGGGATCGGTCTTCAAGTACCGGGACGGCTTCGCGGCGGTGCTCGATCTGGGCTGGGGTGCAGGCAGGCGGTCCCGGAAATGGGTCTACGGCAAGACGGAGCGGGAAGTGCTCGGCAAGCTGGCTGACCTTCGCCGCCGCCAGGAGCAGGGGCAGAACCTCGCGGCTGCGCCTCGCACGGTCGGGGAGTGGCTGGATGAGTGGGTGCTAATGAAGGAGCGCGACGGTACCCGGCCGTCGACGTTGCAGGGCTACCGAAAGCTCATCGAGAACCACGTCCGTCCCACCGTAGGCAAGCTGGCGCTCGACAAGCTGACTCCGACCGTCATCCGCCGGCTGCTAGCGGAGAAGACGGATGCCGGCCTTTCGGCAACGACGGTCCGCCACATTCACGGCCTGATTCGGAACTCGCTCGGTGATGCGGAGCGGGAGGAACTGGTGCACCGCAACGCCGCGAAGTCGGTTCGCCCGCCGGCCATGCGTCAGGTCGAGCGTCGCGCCCTGGGCGTGGATGAGGCCAAGCGACTGCTCGACGTGCTGCGTGGGCACCGTCTCGAAGCGCTGTACGTGTGTGCCCTGACGGTCGGGCTCCGTCGTGGGGAACTGCTCGGGCTCGCCTGGTCGGACATCGACTTCGACGCCGGCACCCTGACCGTTCGGCAAACCGTTCAGCGCGCCGAGGGCAGGTTGCAGATCGTGGCTCCCAAGACGGAACGATCGCGGCGGACTGTGCCGGTGCCCGCGCAGACCCTTGCCCTGTTCCGTACTCATCGGCGGCAGCAAGCCGCGGACCGACTGGCGGCGGGGGAGCGGTGGCAGGATCACGGCCTGGTCTTCCCGTCCAAGGTCGGCACCCCCATGGACCCGGATCACATCGACCGGACCTGGCACAAGATCCGGGCTGCCGCCGGCCTCGACTGGCTGCGCCTGCATGACCTGCGGCATGCCTGCGCCACGTTCCTGCTCGTCTCCGGGGCGTCGCCCCGGACGGTGATGAAGGTGCTCGGTCACAGCCAGATCGGGCTGACCATGAACACCTACGCACATGTCCTGCCGGAGATCGAGCGGGCCGCCGTCGATGAGGCTGCGAGGCATCTCTTCGGCTGACTTGGCTGTACAAATGGCTGTACGGGAGTCGTGGTGATCTACTGGACCAGGAATGACAAGCCGTTGAGCTGGGGTGACGGTGGTGCGCCCGGCAGGATTCGAACCTGCGGCCTTGGGATTAGAAGTCCCCTGCTCTATCCGCTGAGCTACGGGCGCGCGTGGTGTGTTGCGCCAAGAGGGTACCGCCGCCCCCGGGCGCGTCGGGGGAACGGGTGGTCGCGGCCACGTCGGTGCACAGCGTCGCACGAACTGTCCCTGGTCGGCTGCCGGGTTACGCCCCGCCTGCGGGCCGCCCGGCCCGGTTTGTACCCTCTGCGGGATGTTGCTCGATCAGGAAACCGAGAACGAGATCGTCTACGAGCTGTGTCAGCTGCTCGGGCGTGCCATCTTGCCGCTGAGCCAGTTCGACCGCCCCGGAACGTCCGCCGACGGCTTCGGCACCGCCTTCTTCTACAGCGAGCTGGTCGGCGCCACGGACGACGGGGACGTGGTGCACGAGTGGCTGCTGACCGCCGACGCGATCGCTGACGCGCCGTACGGGGAGATCGGTCTGCGGCCGAGCATCACGGAGCCGGCGGACGCGGGGTCAGAGCACATCGTGCTGCCCGATTTCGCCAACCGGTGGCTGCACCTTCCGGAGGTCGGCGTGGCCGCCATGCCGACCGGCGGGTTGCACGGGTACGCCGAGGACCGGGGCTGGCGGTGGCGTACCCAGCAGGTGACGGACGCGGTGGCCGCGCAGGCCGACGCGGTCGCCCGGGTCGGCGCGGACCCGAGCGCGGCGTTCGTGCTGGCGCTCGGCGTGGCCGACGACGGGTCGCGGCCCCTCGAAGCGGTGATCGAGCGGGTGGTGCGGGACGGCGACGACCTGCGCGTCACCACCGAGCTGCCCGCGGGGTACGTGGGCGCGCCCGTGTTCGGCGCCGAGACGCGCCCCGAGGGGGAGCTGGCGCTGCACTGCCTCGGTCTGGTGCTGCCCGCCGAGGGCGGTGGTCACCGGATCGCGACGTTCGACCGGATCAGGTCAGCCCTCGCGGCGGCGACGGCTGGCTATCGCTGACGTCTCGGCTCAGCCCTCGGCGGCCGCGTCGGCCTGGTCCTCCACCGTCCGGCGCGCCGCTGGCGGGCCGGCCGGCGTCGGGTCGGTCGGCCCCACGCCGAGGAACGCCTCCGCCCACCGCCCGGCCTCGGCGAGAACCTTTTCCCGTACGGCGGGGCGGGAGAGCGTCAGATCGTGCAGCCCACCGTCGAAGCGGGCGAGGGTGACGTGCCGGCCGAGCCGGGGTGCCCAGCGCACCATGTGCTCCACGTCCAGCACGGCGTCGGCGAGGGTGGCGGAATCGTGCCACCTGGTGCCCCGGTAGCTGCGGGTGGAGCAGGCCAGCAGCACCGGCACCGGGATGTCCAGGCCGGCCCGGAGCCGCCGCTGGCCGGCGCGGATCGCGTTGAGCCAGCCGGCCCGCACCGGGAACCCGGCGAGCGGCTTCCAGTCCAGCTCGTACCGCCACTCGCCGCGGTGGTCGGCGTGCAGGCTCTCGCCGTACACGGTGCCGAGCCCGAGCGGAAGGGCGCGGTGCGGCGCCCGGCGGCCCAGCCGGGCGACGGCGGCCGCGAGGGGTCGACGGACCAGCCAGGGGGCGTTGAGGTCGAAGAAGGGGCTGTTGAGGAAGAGCCCGTCGACCGGGCCGGCGTCGCGGCGGGCGTGCGCCCATAGCGAGAGGATCAGGCCGCCGGTGGAGTGGCCCATCGCGAGCAGCGTGTCGTGCCCGTCGTCGCCCCGGATGATTTCGGCGGCGGCGTCCAGCTCGGGGAAGTAGTCGCCCAGGTCGTGGCAGAAGTTCGGGGTCTGGTGCGGGAGCAGGCTGCGGCCGTACTTGCGCAGGTCGAGGGCGTAGAAGTCCCAGCCGCGCGCGGCGAAGAAGTCGGCCACGTGGGTCTGGAAGAAGTAGTCGACGTAGCCGTGCACGTAGAGCACGGCCCGGCGGGTGGGGCGGTCGGCCCGCCGGCGTACCAGGGTCGCGACGACCGGACCCTCGTCGTCGACGCCGAGGTCGATCGTCTGCCGCTCGTAGGGCGGTCCCAGCAGGTCGGGTTCCACGACCGCGACGGTACGCCGCGACGCTACCCGACGGTAGGCCCGGCGCTCCCGGAGGCGGCCTTAGCAGACGGAAGCATGATCAGGCAGTTGTCCACAGCCCGCTCCGTCGTCCACAGGCGCGGGTCGTGCGGCTGGCGACCGGGCTCCCGCCGGTTGAGGCTCGGCCCGACAAGTCGAGTGTCCTGGGAGGGGCGATGTTCGATACCTATGTAACGATCGTCGGTAATGTGCTGACCGCGCCGGAGTGGCGCCGCACCACGCAGAGCAACACCCTGGTGGCCAACTTCAAGGTCGCGTCCACGGCTCGCCGCCTCGACCGGGACAGCGGCCGCTGGGTCGACGGCAACAGCCTGCGGGTGCGGGTGAATTGTTGGCGCAAGCTGGCCGAGGGGGTGGCCGCCTCGGTGATGGTCGGCGACCCGGTGGTCGTCGCCGGCCGGCTCTACACCCGCGACTGGACCGACGACGCCGGCAACCACCGCACCCTCTACGAGTTGGAGGCGGTCGCGGTCGGCCACGACCTGTCCCGGGGCCGGGGCCGCTTTCTCCGCAACCGGCCCGGCATGGCCACCAGCACCGTCGAGGATGCCGAGGCGGAGCGCCGGGTGCACGGCGAGGCGACCGAGTCGGTGCCGGCCGCGCAGGCGCCGGCCTCCCTCGACGACCGGCCGTTCGACGACGAGTTCGAGCCGCCGGAGTTCACCGGCGCGCGCGCCGGGCACGGGCTGCCGGGCACCCCGGACGGGCCGTCGAGTGACTTTGACGGGCTGGTGGACCCGTTCGACGAGCCGGCCGGCGGCGACGATGACGACGAGGGGAACGACGAGCCCGACGAGGACACCGGCGAGGCGGCCACCGGCGGCGACGATGTCACCCCGGCCGGTCCGGGCCGCCGAGGTCGGCGGCGGACGCCGGTGCCGGCCTGAGCCACCGGTTCGTCCTCAGGGGGCGGGGCGGCGACGCCGACGCCGCCCGGCCTGCCGCGAAGGTCACGGATCGCGTGGCGGGTGATCCGGGAGAACTCGGGGATCAGGGTCGCTCGGCGCTCGGCCGTCGTCGGCGCGGCGCGCACCGTCTCGCAGGGCCAGTCCTGGCAGCACTGGGTGCAGACCCAGGCCGGGCCGTCCGCCACGTGCGCGGACAACGGCGCGGGGCGGGCGGGGATCACCCAGCGGATCTCGGGGGCGGCGTCCGGCGGTGACTGTCGGTGTGTCGGCATAACCCCAGCGTGTCCGGTCGTGCGGCACGTACCCCTGACAGGTAGTCTCGCATCAGCCTGTCACGCGACCGGTACCCGTGTGGAACCGTCGCACCGTGGCGCGGCTTCGATTAATGGGCACGCACGAAATCCGCGTGCGCCTGGGAGGGATCAGTCGTCAGCGTGTCTACGAACTGACCATGCGTCGGTCTTTCCCTGAGCCAGTCGCCGAATTGGAACAGGGGCGCGTGTGGCTCGCGGAAGACGTTGAGCGCTGGATTGCCGAGCACCGCCGCGAAGTCGCGGACACCGAGGGCGACGAGTAGCAGTCGCTGCCGCTGAGGCCGACCGGCGGCACGATCGACCAGCCCACCCGTACGACTACGCTGGCCGGCCGGAGGTGGTGACGGGTGCGGCAGACGACCGCCATGGCGAACGCGGCAGGACTGGTGGCGGGTTACGCCCTGGATTCGCTGCTGGGCGATCCTCGCCGGTGGCATCCGGTGGCCGGCTTCGGTCGGGCGGCCGGGGCGCTGGAGCGGCGGATCTACCGGCCGGACCGGTCGGCCGGAGCGGCGTTCACCGCGCTCGCCGTCGGTGCGCCGGTGCTGCTCGGCGTCGCCGCCACGCTCGCCACCCGGCGTCGGCCGCTGGCCCGCGCGGCGGTGGTGGCCGCCGGCACCTGGACCGTGCTGGGCGGGCATACCCTGCGGCACGAGTCGACGGTGATGGCCCGGTCGCTGGACGACGGTGACCTGCCCGCCGCCCGTCGCCGGCTCAATCATCTCTGTGGCCGGGACCCCTCGACGCTGGACGAGCCGGAACTGGCCCGCGCCACCGTCGAGTCGGTCGCCGAGAACACCTCCGACGCGGTCGTCGCACCGCTGGTCTGGGGCGCGGTCGCCGGGCTGCCCGGCCTGCTCGGCTACCGGGCGGCGAACACGCTCGACGCGATGGTCGGGCACCGCTCGCCCCGCTACGCCCGCTTCGGCACCCCGGCCGCCCGCCTGGACGACCTGCTCAACCTGGCTCCGGCCCGGCTGACCGGGCTGCTCACCATCGCGGTCGCGCCGTCCGCGCACGGCGACCGGAGCAGCGCGTGGCGGATCTGGCGTCGGGACCGCAACGACCACCCGAGCCCGAACGCGGGCCAGTGCGAGGCGGCGATGGCCGGCGCGCTCGGTGTACGGCTGGGCGGGCGCAACGTCTACTTCGGGCGCACCGAGACGCGTCCCTTCCTCGGCGACGGGCCCCGGCCCGAGGCGGGGCACCTGCGGCGGGCCGCCCGGATCTCCGGCGCGGTCGGCCTGGCGGCGCTCGGTCTCGCCGCGGCCTACCCGCTGACCGCCGGCCGCCTGGTCAACGCCGTCGCCCGGTCCCTGCTGCACCGGGCCGTGGCCGGCGGGCGTCTGCGCCAAGCCGTGGCCGGTGCGGCGCAACGGGGGTGTGGGCGGTGAGCGGCGGGCTGCTGGTCGCCGGCACCACCTCCGACGCCGGCAAGAGCGTGCTCACCGCCGGCATCTGTCGTTGGCTGCGCCGCCGGGGCGTCCGGGTGGCCCCGTTCAAGGCGCAGAACATGTCCAACAACTCGGCCGTGGTGGTCGGCCCGGACGGGCGCGGCGGCGAGATTGGCCGGGCCCAGGCGATGCAGGCCGCCGCCTGCGGGATCGCCCCCGACCTGCGCTTCAACCCGGTGCTGCTCAAGCCGGGCAGCGACCACGCCAGTCAGGTGGTGCTGCTCGGCGAGGCCGTCGACACGGTCACCGCGGGCAACTTCCGGCAACTGCGTCCCCGTCTCGCTGAGACCGCCTACGGGGCGTTGGCCGAGCTGCGGGCGGCGTACGACGTGGTGATCTGCGAGGGCGCCGGCAGCCCGGCCGAGATCAACCTACGGGCCGGCGACTATGTGAACATGGGGCTGGCCCGGCAGGCCGGGCTGCCCACCATCGTGGTCGGCGACATCGACCGGGGTGGCGTGTTCGCCTCGATGTTCGGCACCGTCGCCCTGCTCGATCCGGCCGACCAGGCCCTCGTCGCCGGCTTCGTGATCAACAAGTTCCGGGGCGACGTGGGGCTGCTCCAACCGGGGCTGGACATGCTGCACCGGGTCACCGGCCGGCCCACGTACGGGGTGCTGCCCTGGGAGCTGGACCTGTGGCTGGACGCCGAGGACTCACTCGCGTACGGCCGGGTGCTCGGCCGTCCGGCGGCGCCCCGGGGCACCGACTGGCTCGACGTGGCCGTGGTCCGGCTGCCCCGGATCAGCAACGCCACCGACGTCGAGGCGCTCGCGACCGAGCCCGGAGTCCGGGTGCGGTTGACGATCGAGCCGGCCGAGCTGGCCGCCGCCGACCTGGTGGTGCTGCCCGGCTCCAAGTCGACCGTGGCCGACCTGGCCTGGCTGCGGGAGACCGGTCTGGCCGACGCCGTCACCGCGCACGCCGCCGCCGGTCGGCCGCTGCTCGGCATCTGCGGCGGGTTCCAGATGTTGGCCCGGGCCATCCACGATCCGGTGGAGAGCGGCCGGGGCAGCGTCCCCGGGCTGGGGCTGCTGCCCATCGAGATCACTTTTGACCCGCGCAAGACGGTCCGCCGCGCCACCGGCACCGCCGCCGGTGACGTCCCCGTCGAGGGTTACGAGATCCACCACGGCTACGTCTCCGCCGCCGACCCGGGCCTGCCGCCGCTGCTGCGGTACGCCGACGGCGTCGGCGAGGGAGCGCTGCTCGGCGCGGTGCACGGCACCCACTGGCACGGGGCCTTCGAGTCCGATGAGTTCCGCCGCCGGTTCCTCACCGAGGTCGCCCGGCTGTCCGGCCGGACCGGCTTCAAGGTCGCCCCGGACACCGCGTTCGCCGCCGCCCGCGAGCGGACCCTGGACCTGCTGGGCGACCTGGTCGAGGAGCACCTGGACACCGACGCCCTGTGGCGGCTGATCGAGTCCGGCGCACCGCCGGGCCTGCCGTTCGTCCCACCCGGCGCACCTCAGTGACGTACGTCGGCGGGGCGGTCGGACATCGGCAGGCCCGACTCCCGCCAGCCCTGGACGCCCCCGATCATGTCCGTGGCCCGGCGCAGGCCGAGCGCCTGCAGGCCGGCCGCCGCCAGGCTGGAGCTGTAGCCCTCGGCGCACACCACCACGATCTGCCGGTCGTACCCGAGCGCCTCCGGGATGCGCCAGGCGCTGGCCGGGTCCAGCCGCCACTCCAGCACGTTGCGTTCGATGACGATCGCGCCGGGCAGTTCGCCCTGCGTGCGGCGCTGGGCTTCCGGGCGCGTGTCGATCAGCAGCGCGCCACGACGGACCGCCTCGACGGCCTCGTGCGGGGTGAGCCGGCGGAGCCCGGACCGGGCCTGTTCCAGCAGGGCGTCAACGCCTGGACATATCACGTCATGGAGCACCACCCGATGATGCCGGTGGCGACGCCGATCCGACCGGCGAACGGCCTGCTCAGCCGCAGGATCCAGCGGACGGGGGACGCCGGGCTACCGTCTGTGCCGTGACGGTGGGGGTGGTCGAGGGGTACGCCGGGCTGGCCCGGCGGGTGCTGGCCGGGCCGGCGCGGTTGGGGCGTACCCGACTGGTGGCGGTCGACGGGCCGAGCGGCGCGGGCAAGAGCGTCTTCGCGGCGCGCCTCGCGGACGCCTTCGCCGGGTTGCCCGGCAGCGACCGGCCACCGGTGGTCCGTACCGACGACCTGTTGGACGGCTGGGACGACCAGCTCACCTTCTGGCCCCGGCTTGAGCAGTGGGTGCTCGGGCCGGTACGCGCGGGCCGGCCCGGCGCGTACCGCCGCTACAGCTGGGTGCGGCGCTGCTTCCTGGACCGGGAGGTGCCGGTGCCGGCCGGGCCGGTGCTGATCATCGAGGGGGTGAGCGCCGCGCGGGCCGCGATCCGGCCGGAGCTGACCTTGTCGGTCTTCGTCACCGCGCCGGCGGAGCTGCGGCTGGCCCGGGCGCTCGCCCGCGATGGCGCGGAGATCCTGCCCGAGCTGCGCCGCTGGCACGCCGGTGAGCGGGCGCACTTCGCGGCCGACGACACCGAGGCCGTGGCGGACCTCGTGGTCGACGCCGCCCCCACGTTGCCGCACGCCCCCGACCACTACTACGTGCGCCGTCCTTGAGCTGGGCACGGACTCGGCAGGTGGAGCCCGGTAAGGCCGGCATACGATGCCGGTCATGACCACACCGATCATGTCCGAGTCCGAGCTGCGGGCCGCCGTCGAGCGTGAGCTGCCCGGAGTCCGTGCCGACCTGGAACGCCTCGTCCGTATCCCGGGCATCGCCTTCGACGGTTTCGACCACTCGCACGTGGAACGCTCCGCCGAGGCGGTGGCCGAGTTGCTGCGCGGCTGCGGCCTCGACACCAAGATCGTGCGTTCCGGCGGGCAGCCGGCGGTGATCGGAACGAAGCCGGCCCCGCCCGGCGCGCCGACCGTCATGATGTACGCCCACCACGACGTGCAGCCGGTCGGCGACCTGACGCTCTGGCTGTCCGACCCGTTCGAGCCGGTGGAGCGGGACGGCCGCCTCTACGGCCGGGGCGCCGCCGACGACAAGGCCGGCATCATGGCGCACATCGCCGCGCTGCGCGCGTTCGGTGACCAGCTGCCGGTCGGCGTGGTCCTCTTCATCGAGGGCGAGGAGGAGTTCGGGTCGGACTCGCTGGAGCGGCTGCTCGCCGAGCACCGCGACGAGCTGGCCTCGGACGTCATCGTGATCGCCGACTCGACCAACTGGGACGTCGGCGTGCCCGCGCTGACCACCTCGCTGCGCGGCATCGTCAACTGTTTCGTGGAGGTGCGCACCCTCGATCACGCCGTGCACAGCGGCATGTTCGGCGGCGCCGTGCCGGACGCCCTCACCGCGCTGGTCAGGCTGCTGGCCACGCTGCACGACGACGCGGGTGACGTGGCGGTCGAGGGGCTGGTCGGCCGGGAGGGCGCGACCGTCGACTACCCGGAGGACCGGTTCCGCGCCGAGGCCGGCTTGGTCGAGGGGGCCGAGTTCTTCGGCACCGGCCGGATCACCGACCGGCTCTGGACCAAGCCGGCCCTCGCGGTGCTCGGCATCGACGCTCCGGCCACCGCCGAGGCGCCGAACGCGCTCGTCCCGTCGGCGAAGGCGAAGCTGAGCGTGCGGCTGGCGCCGGGCGACGACCCGAAGAAGGCGTACGCCGCGCTCACCACCCACCTGGAGAAGCACGCGCCGTGGGGCGCGCGGGTCACGGTGACCTTCGAGCACGACGGTTTCCCCTGCGTCATCGACGCCACCGGGCCGATGTTCGAGGCGGCGCGGGCGGCCTTCCGGGGCGCCTGGGACGGCGTTGACCCGGTCGACATCGGCGTGGGCGGCTCGATCCCGTTCATCGCCACCTTCCAGGAGATGTTTCCGGAGGCGGCGATCCTGGTGACCGGGGTGGAGGACCCGCACGCCCGGGCGCACGGGCCGAACGAGAGCCTGCACCTGGGCGAATTCGCCCGCGTCTGCCTGGCCGAGGCGCTGCTGCTGGCCAAGGTCGCCGAGGCGGGCGCGAAGCCGGAGTAAGGTGTCGAAACCGTAACTTCGGCCCGGATGTCGGAGTTTGCGGTGTGTCGGGCGTAGGGCTGTTATAGCCTCTCGAACATGCGTACGAACGACGAGATGGTGCGGCTCCAGGCCGCCGTCAGTGCCCTGGGGGACGTCGATGTCTCCGCGTGGTCCGAGGACACGCTCAAGGATCAGCTCGGCGATCTCTCCGCCACGCTGGTTGCACTCGACGCGCTGCTCACCCGGGTCGCCGACGAGGTCCGCGCCCGCGGCCTCCGGATCGAAGAACCGGTCTCTGCCTGACCGCCCGGCCCCGCACTGCGGGATCGGCCAGGCATGTCCCTTCGCCGACTACAACGTGATGACGTGAACGAATCGCTGATCGTGCGGTGCGGGACTGGGGCCGCTGACTCGTTTACGTCATCACGTTCGTAGCGTCGCGGCACCCGACCGGTACGCGGCGGCCCTGTGCGCGGACCGGTCGGGGTCAGCCGACCGACAGGGACCGGGCGTAGTTGACCTGGTTGTTGATCTGCTGGACCTGGAACTGATCGAATACCGGGATTCGGGCCACGTACTGGTGGCCGCCGTTGGTCACCGTGATCTGCACGGTCCCGTGATGCCGGGTCTCCTTGATCAGCAGGAAGAGCAGACTGAACACGGTCAGGCAGAAGAAGCCGAGAATGGCGCAGACCAGCGCCCAGGTCGCCACCTTCTCCTCCTTCTGCCAGTAGTCGACCACGTGCCAGGAGGCGCCGGTGAGAGGCAGCACGCCGGCCGGCGTACGGATCACCGGCGGCGTCACCATGATCTCGCCGATCTGTACGGCCACCACGGACTGCGGCGCCGGCGGCGCGGAGAACTGTGCGGTGGCCGGCGGCGCGGAGAACGGGGACGCGGCCGGCGGCACCGGGAACCGCTCGGTGGGCGGCGCGTCAGCGGGCGGCAGACCGGTCCACGGGTCGTACGTCGGCTGAAGCGGTGGCTCCGCAGGCGGCGGAGGCGTGGGATCAGAGGTCACCGGGACCCCTCACGGTTGCTGACCATGGCCGGGACCCTACCCGCGTTCCCGATGTCCCGGGTGCCCGCCGAACCCCGGCCGCGGCCGGGCTCCGGGCCGGTCAGGTCGAGGCGCTGGGGGCCGGCTCCGCGGCCCGGTCGACGGGCGTGCGCGGCTTGTCCAGGCCGGCCGCCTGCCGCGCCTCCCGGCGCGCCACCCAGCCGTAGCCGACGAGGCTCATGCCGGCGAAGAGCCACCACTGGACCACGTAACCGAAGTTCTGCCAGTTGTTGGTGTGCCCGATCGGGACCGCCTGGAACGCCGGGTCGGCGGCGGGTGTCTGCTGGTCGAGCAGCAGGTAGCCGCCGGCCACCGGGTACGGCAGCTGGCCGGCGATGCGGGGGATGTTGATCCGCCGGCTCTCCAGCTTGCCGTTGCGGCGCTCGACCGTGCCGCCGCCGCTCTCGCTGGACACCACCCGGCCGGTGACCGTCACGTCGCCGGTCGGCGCGGCGGGCACCGACGGCTGGACGGTGGCGCCAGCGCCCGGAACGGGCGGGATCCAGCCCCGGTCGACCAGCACGGCGGTGCCGTCGGCGAGGACCAGCGGGGTGAGCACCTCGAAGCCCACCTCGGTGTCGACCGTCCGGCCACGGACCAGCACGAGGTTCGCGGTGTCGTACCGGCCGGTGGCGGTGGCCATGGTCCAGGTGACCCGCTCGGCCGGGGCCGGGCCGGTGCTGCCGGGGCCGCCGGCCGGGGCCGGCAGGGCGTCGCGTAGCGGCGTGGGGGTCATGGTGGTGCCGGCGTCGATCCGCTCGTTGATCGCCGTACGGCCGCGGTAGCGGTCCAGCTGCCAGTTGCCGAGGAACACCATCACCGCGGCGGCGACCAGGGTCAGCGCGAGATAGCCCAGCCAGCGCGGGGTCAGCAGGAACCGGTACACGTTTGCCAAGGCTACCCGTACGAGCGCGGCCACTGACCTGGGCCGGGCGGAACCGGCCGGTTAGCCGACGATCTGGTCGGACGGCGGGGTGAACTGGCGGACCGGCTGGCTCTTCAGCGCGTCGCGCAGGGTGTTCGCCACCGCGGCGACCGGCACCTCGGACATGCCGTCGCCCACCGCGTTGAACGGATTGTCCGGGTCGGCGACGAAGCTCGCCGCCGCCAGTTCCGGGGTGTAGCCGACGAACCAGGCCGACCGGGTGCTGTCGGTGGTACCCGTCTTGCCGGCGACCGGGCGGCCGACCGTACCCCGGACGCTGTCGGCGGTGGACCAGCCGCCACAGCCTCCCTTGGCCGGCGTGTCGCCGGTCGGGCAGCGGGCGGCGTCGGTGGCGGCCCGGGCCGCGTCCGCGCTGACCACCTGCCGGCAGCGCGGCTTGGCGACCTCCCGCTGCACGCCGCCGGCCGTGGTGTACATCGCCGGCGTGCCGTCCCGGTTCAGGATCGAGTTCACCGGGATGGCCTCGCAGTATCGGCCGTCCGCGGCCACGGCGGCGTACGCGTTGGCCATCTCCAGCGGGGTGGCGTCGGAGACGCCCAGGGTGAACGCGCCCCACTTGTTCGCCTGGTCCGGCGCGGCGTGCTCGCGGTCCACGTCGGTACGCCAGCGCAGCCCGAGCTGCTCGGCCAGGCGCACCCCCTTCTCCGCGCCGACCTTCTCCTCCAACTGCACGAAGAAGGTGTTCACCGACTTGCCGAAGCCGGACCACATGGTCTGCACGCCGGTCATGGCGCCGCTGGCGTTGACCGGCGCCCACCCGTCATAGATGGCCGACTGGTATTTGAACGGCGAGTTGATGGTGTCGGAGAGCTTCGTGCCTGAGTTGAGTGCGGCGAGCATCGTGAACATCTTGAACGTCGATCCGGCCTGGTAGCCGGGGAGCGTGCCCCCGCCGAGCAACGGCGCGACCGTGTTCGGATAGTTGGCCTTCACGTTCGGGTCGGCCTCCGGGTTGGAACTGTTCGGGTTCTCGGCCACGTCCAGTGAGTAGTTCCGGTTCACCGCCATCGCCTTGATCCGTCCGGTGCCCGGCTCGGCGACCACGATGCCGTTGGCGAACGGGCTGCCGGTGGCGTCCTTGGCCCCCACGTTCTTCTCGGCCGCCTCCTGGATCTTCGGGTCGATGGCGAGCACGATCCGGTAGCCGCCACGGCGCAGCTTGTCCATCCGTTCCAGCCGGTTCTCCCCGAACGCGGGCTGAGAGCTCCACCAGTTCTTCAGGTAGTCGCAGTAGAAGCCCCAGGTCGCTTTGTACTTCTCCACCATCGCGGCGCAGTCGTTCGGCGGGTTGGTCAACTTCAGCTGGATCGGCTCGGCCTTGGTGGTGGCGACGGCGTCCGGCGACAGGTAGCCGAGGCGGGCCATGTTGTCGAGCACGTAGTTGCGCCGGGCGGTGGCATCCTTCTGGTCCGAGGTGATCGGGTCGTACTCGGACGGGGACTTGACCAGGCCGGCCAGGGTGGCCGCCTCGACCGGGGTGAGGGTGGCCGGCGTCTTGGAGAAGAAGATCTGCGCGGCCGCGTAGATCCCGTACGCCCGGTGGCCGAAGTAGGCCGAGTTCAGGTAGCGCTCCAGGATCTGTTCCTTGCTGAGCTGCTTCTCGATGTCCAGGGCCATGCGCATCTCCTTGACCTTGCGCAGGCTGGTCTGCTGGGTGGCTTCCTGGACCTCTTTCGGTGTCTGCGCGCTGTCCCGCAGGGCCATCCGGACGTACTGCATGGTCAGCGTGGACGCGCCCTGTGACACGCCACCGGAGCGGGAGTTGGCCACGAAGGCGCGGGCCACACCCTTCGGGTCGACGCCGTGGTGCTGGTAGAAGCGGTTGTCCTCGGCGGCGACGATCGCCTGCTGGACGTTCGGCGAGATGTCCTCGATCTTGGTGTACTTCCGGTACTCCTCGTAGAACATCGTCAACACGGTCGTGCCGTCCGGCGCGTACAGGTACGAGGTCTCGGCGGGTAGGGCGGTCTTCAGGATGTTCGTCTTCTGTGCCACTTCGTGCGCGGTGGCCTTGGCCCCGAGGCCGGTGAGGGCGGCGAGCGGGAACGCCGCGGCGGCGATCACGATGCCGGCGATCAGCCCGGCGCGGAGGAGGGGAACGGCACGACCAGTGGAGGCAAGGGGTCGGTTGCTCACGAGGCCAAGCTATGACATTTCCGATTCGGAAATGAGAAAAACTCATAAACCGGCGATCGGAGCCCTACCTGGTGACGCGACCCACGCCGGCATCCGCTGTCCCCGGCGGCGGCTTCCCGGCAGGATCGCGGACATGCGGCAATCGGAGCCCGACCTCGCGCACCACGGGGACGCCGAGGCGACCCCCGGGCTGGTCGACCTGGCGGTCAACGTCCGTCGCGCCCCGATGCCCGACTGGCTGGCCGACCCGCTGACCGCGGCCCTGGGCGAACTGGCCGCGTACCCGGATCCCGGCCCGGCCCGGGCCGCCGTCGCCGCCCGGCACGGGCGTCCCCCGGAAGAGGTCCTCCTCACCGCCGGCGCGGCCGAGGGCTTCGTGCTGATCGCCCGGGCGCTGCGCGACGCCCGCCGCCCGGTCGTGGTGCACCCGCAGTTCACCGAGCCCGAGGCCGCCCTGCGGGCCGCCGGGCACGCCGTCGACCGGGTGCTGCTCGACCCGGCCGACGACTTCCGGCTCGACCCGGCCCAGGTGCCCGCCGACGCCGACCTGGTGCTGATCGGCAACCCCACCAACCCCACCTCCGTGCTGCACCCGGCCGGAGCGCTCGCCGCGCTGGCCCGCCCCGACCGCGTGCTCGTGGTCGACGAGGCGTTCGCCGACACCACCGGCGCTCCCGGCGTCGACGGCGAACCCGAGTCCCTGGCGGCCCGCCGCGACCTGCCCGGCCTCGTGGTGGTCCGCAGCCTCACCAAGACCTGGGGGCTGGCCGGGCTGCGCATCGGCTACCTGCTCGGCGAGGCCCCGCTGCTCGCCCGGTTCGCCGCCGCCCAACCGCTGTGGGCGGTCTCCACCCCGGCGCTCGCCGCCGCGACCGCCTGCGCGTCACCGGCCGCCGTCGCCGCCGAGCGCGCCATCGCCGCCGAGCTCGCCGCCGACCGCGACCACCTGGTGGCCCGCCTGTCCGGCCTGCCCGGCGTACGCGTCGTCGGCCGTCCGGCCAGCGCGTTCGTGCTGGTCCACCGGCCCGGCGCCGCCGCCGTGCGGGAACGGCTGCGCGAGCGCGGCTGGGCGGTACGCCGGGGCGACACCTTCCCCGGGCTCGGCCCGGACTGGCTGCGGGTCGCGGTGCGCGATCCGTCAACGACCGACGCGTTCGTCGACGTGCTGACGAAGATCCTGGAGGGATGATGTTCGAGTCCACACTGGCGGCGATCCGGCCGTTGGACGAGCCCGCGATGGCCGCGGCCCGCGACCTCCAGAGCCGGCTGACCAAGCCGGCCGGCTCCCTCGGCGCACTGGAACCCCTCTCCGTACGCCTCGCCGGGCTGGCCGGGGCCTGCCCCCCGCCGCTGCCCGAGCCGGCCGCGGTGGCCATCTTCGCCGGTGACCACGGCGTGCACGCCCAGGGCGTCAGCCCCTGGCCGCAGGAGGTCACCGCCCAAATGATCGGCAACTTCCTGGCCGGCGGCGCGGTGGTCAACGCGTTCGCCCGGCAGGCCGGTGCCTCGGTCACCGTGGTCGACGTCGGGGTGGCCACCCCGCTCCCGGTCGTTCCGGCAGCCGTCGTCGAGCTCCCGGTCGACCCGGCGGTGCTCAGCAACGCGGCCGGCCCCCGCCTGATCGCGGCGAACGTGCGGGCCGGCACGCGCGACATGACGGTCACCGCCGCGCTCACCCGGGACGAGGTCCGAACGGCGGTGGAGACCGGCATCCGGGTCGCCGGTGCGCTGGTCGACGGTGGCGCGGGCATCCTGCTGACCGGGGACATGGGCATCGGCAACACCACCCCGGCCGCCGCGCTGGTCGCCGCGTTCACCGGCGTCGACCCGGCCGAGGCGACCGGGCGGGGCACCGGGGTGGACGACGAGACGTACGCCCGGAAGGTGTCCGTCGTGCGGGCCGCGCTCGACCGGCACGCGCCCGACCCGGCCGATCCGCTCGGCGTGCTGGCCGCGGTCGGCGGGCTGGAGCACGCGGCGCTGGCCGGGCTGGTCCTGGGCGCCGCCGCCCGCCGGGTGCCGGTGCTGCTGGACGGGGTGATCGCGGTCAGCGGCGCGCTGGCCGCCGCCGCGCTCGCGCCGGACGCGGTCGGGGCGATGGTCGCCGGGCACCGCTCCGCCGAGCCCGGGGCCACCGCGGCACTGCGCCACCTCGGCCTCGACCCGCTGATCGACCTCGGGCTGCGCCTCGGCGAGGGGACCGGCGCGCTGCTCGCCCTCCCGGTCGTCACCGGCGCGGTCCGGGTGTTGCACGAGGTGGCCACCTTCGACTCGGCCGGGGTGGCCGAGAAGTGAGCGAGGAAACGAGCCTCGGGAATCCGTACCCGCTCGGGCTCCGGCTGGCCGGCCGGCGGGTGGTCGTGGTGGGCGGGGGAGCGGTCGCCACCCGGCGGGTGCCGGCACTGCTCGACGCCGGGGCGGACGTGCTGCTGGTCGCGCCGGAGCTGACCCCGGCGCTGCGGAGTCACGTCGACGCCGGCCGGCTGCGCTGGGAGCCGCGCCGGTTCGTTTCCGCCGACCTGGACGACGCCTGGCTGGTCCAGGTGGCCGTCGACGACCGGTCCGCCGCGGCCGAGGTCAGCGCCGCCGCCGCCGAGCGCCGAATTTTCTGCGTACGGGCCGACGACCGGGCGGCGGCCACGGCGTGGACCCCGGCCGTCACCCGGCACGGCTCGGTCACCGTCGCCGTGCTCGGTGGCGGCGACCCCCGCCGGTCGATGACCGTCCGCGACGCCATCCGCGCCCTGCTCGCAAGGAAGGGCCCCCTGTTAACGTCTCCGGTAGAGCAGGGGCCCCCTGTTAACACCGGCGGGCGGGTCGCGTTGGTCGGGGCGGGGCCGGGCGACCCGGAGCTGATCACCGTGAGAGGGTGGCGGCTGCTCACCGAGGCCGACGTGGTGGTCGCCGACCGTCTCGTCCCGGGGCTGCTCCTCGACGAGCTGCGCTCCGACGTCGAACTGGTGGACGCCTCGAAGATCCCCTACGGGCCGTCGCGCACCCAGGAGGAGATCAACCGGATCCTGGTGGAGCGGGCCCGGGCCGGCAAGGCCGTGGTCCGGCTCAAGGGCGGCGACCCGTACGTCTTCGGCCGTGGCGGCGAGGAGCTGCTGGCCTGCGCCGAGGCGGGCGTACCGGTGACCGTGGTCCCCGGGGTGACCAGTGCGATCGCCGTGCCCGCGGTGGCCGGTGTCCCGGTCACCCATCGGGCGGTGGCGCACGAGTTCACGGTGGTCTCCGGGCACGTCGGGCCGGACTCGCCGGACTCGCTCGTCCGCTGGGAGGCGCTCGCCGGCCTGCGCGGCACGCTGGTGATCCTGATGGGGCTGAAGAACCTCGCCGCGATCAGCGCGACCCTGGTCGCCCATGGCCGCCCGGCGGACACCTCCGCGGCGGTGATCCAGGAGGGCACGACCAGCAGCCAGCGGATGCTCCGCTCGACGCTTGGCGACGTCGCGGCCGACGTCACGGCTGCGGGTCTCCGTCCGCCCGCGATCGTGGTGGTCGGCGACGTGGTCGGCGCCCTGGTCGGCTGACCGGCCGCCGGCCGCCTGAACCGTTTGCGACATCAGCTCGAAAGGGGGTGACAGGGAGGTCCTCCCGGACACGACGGCGGCCCGGGACCTGTCGTCCCGGGCCGCCGTTTTCGCCGGTCAGGTCACTGCTTGATTGCTTCGTCCAGGAGGAGGGCGCAGCGGATGAGCCCCAGGTGGCTGTACGCCTGCGGGTGGTTGCCCAGGCCGCGCTCGGCGAGCGGGTCGTACTGCTCCGGGAGCAGCCCGGTCGGACCCGCCGTGTCGACCATCTGGGCGAACAGCTCCTCGGCGTCGGTACGCCGGCCGGTGCGCAGGTACGCCTCGATCAGCCACGACGTGCAGATGTGGAAGCCGCCCTCCCGGCCGGGCAGTCCGTCGTCCCAGTGGTACCGGTAGACGACCGGGCCGCTGCGCAGGTCTGCCTCGATCTTGAGCACGGTGGACAGGAAGCGTGGGTCGTCCCCGGGGAGCAGCCCGGACAGGCCGATCCAGAGGGACGAGGCGTCCATGTCCTCGTGCCCGTACGCGACGCTGTACGCCTCGGCCTCGGAGTGCCAGCCGTACTCCAGCACGTTGGCGCCGATCCGGTCGCGCAGCTCCACCCACTCCGGCCGGTCCTCACCGCCGTGCTGCCGCACCACGTGCAGCGCCCGGTCGACGGTCATCCACAACATGACCTTGGAGAAGACGTGGTGCCGGGGCGGAAGGCGGGCCTCCCAGATGCCGTGGTCGGGCTCGTGCCAGCGGCGGCGGACCGCCTCGACCATGTTCTCCAGCACCCGCCACTCGTCCTCCCGAACCGAGCCACGGGCGTCCGCCACGGCGGCGATCAGGTCCGCGACCGGGCCGAAGACGTCCAACTGGAGCTGGTGGTTGGCGAGGTTGCCGACCCGGACCGGCCGGGAGCCGGCGTACCCGGGCAGGGTGTCGATGACCGCCTCGGCGCCCAGCTCGTACCCGTCGACGGTGTAGAGCGGGTGCAGGCGCTCCGGGTGACCGCCGGTGCGGTCGACGACCCCGTCGATCCAGCGCAGCAGCCCCTCCGCCTCCTCCGTGGAGCCGAGGTCGACCAGCGCCCGCGCGGTCATCGCCGCGTCCCGCAGCCAGCAGTAGCGGTAGTCCCAGTTTCGGACGCCGCCCAGCTCCTCGGGGAGCGAGGTGGTCGCCGCGGCGAGGATCGAGCCGGTGGGCTCGTGGCAGAGCCCACGCAGGGTGAGCGCGCTGCGGGTGACCAGGTCGCGGGCCGTGCTGGGCAGCCGAAGCCCGGCCACCCAGTCCTTCCAGGGCCGCTCGGCGGCGGCCTGCCGCTCGTGGATCGGCACCCGATGGTGCTCCAGGCTCTGCGTACCGAAGCGCAGCTCCAGCACCACCTGCCCGCCCGCTGCGGCGAGGTCGACCACGGCCTTCGCCGTCTCGTTGACCCCGTCGCTGGTGACGTCCCACTCGACGCCCGGCGAGTAGAGCGCCATCGGCTCGTTGGAGCCGAGCACCAGCAGGCCGTCGTCGATCGGCTGGAGCTGCACCGCGACCTGACCGAACTCGGGACGCGGCGCGAAGTCGACCCTGGCCCGGCCGGTGCCGGTGAGCAGCCGGACCAGCGCCGAGTCGCCGGTGACGACCGCCGGGCCGTCCGGGGTGGTCTCCTTTGCCGGCAGGTCCAGCCAGTCGGTGACGGTCAGGCCCGACCACCGGGTCTCCACGGTCATCGTGCCGCTGCGGTAGCGCTGGCCGAGCGGGATGCCGCCGCGCTCGGGGCCGACGGTGAAGTGCCCGGCCGGGCTGCCGCCGACCAGGTCGGCGAAGATCGCCGCCGAGTCCGGCTTCGGGTGGCAGAGCCAGGTGATCTTCGCTTCGGGGGTGACCAGCGCGACCGTCCGCCCGTTGGCCAGCATCGAGTGGCGCTCGATCGGCACCGCCCGCTCGCCGAAGAGCCAGTGCCGGCGGGTTTCCAGCAGCAGACCCAGCGCCCGGGCCGCCTCGATCGGCTCGGCCACCCGGTAGCCGGCCTGGGTGTCCCCAGGGCCGATCTTGATGCCGACGTCCGGGCCCTGGAGGTTGCCGAAGGCGTTCTCATCGGTCACGTCGTCGCCGATGAAGAGCACGGCGCTCGCCGCGAGCTGGGTCCGGAGCTGGTCGACCGCAGTGCCCTTGTGGGTGGCCACCACCGACAGCTCGATGACCTCCTTGCCCTGGGTGACGGTCACGTCCGCCCAGGTGGCGGGGCCGTTGCGGACCGCTTCGACGGCCGCGGCGGCGATCTGCGGGTCGACCCCGCGGGTGTGCATGGCGACGCTGGCCGGCTTGCGCTCGAGGCGTACGCCCGGGTGGGCCGCGGCGATCTCGCGCAGCGCGTCGCGCAGCCGGGTGCGTACCTCGATCAGCTCGGGGGTGAGCCGCTCGACGAAGCCGATGTCGAACTCGGAGCCGTGGCTGCCGACGAGGTGGACCTCGCTGGGCAGGCGGGAGAGCGCGGCCAGGTCGCGCAGCGCGCGACCGGAGACCACCGCGACGGTGGTCTGTGGCAGCGAGGCCAGCGCGCGGACCGCGGCCACCGACTCGGGCAGCGGTACGGCCTTGCTCGGGTCCTCGACGATCGGCGCGAGCGTGCCGTCGTAGTCGCAGGCGACCAGGAGCTGCGGTACGCGGGCGATCCGGCCGATGGCGGCGCGCAGTTCGGGGTCCAGCACCCCGGCGGGCAGGGCGGTGGTGGCGGTGGAGTTCACGCGGCCTCCGCATCGGACACGCCGAGTTCGGTCAGGAAGGACGTGGCCCAGTGGCCGACGTCGTGGGTACGCAGGTGGCGTTGCATTATCCGCATTCGCCTACGGGCCTCCGGTCGTTCGACGTGTACGGCGCGCAGCAGCGCGTCCTTGACCGCGTCGGGGTCGTGCGGGTTGCACAGAAACGCCTGGCGCAGCTCTGTCGCGGCGCCGGCAAACTCACTGAGCACGAGCGCGCCGCCCTGGTCGGCGCGCGATGCGACGTACTCCTTGGCCACCAGATTCATTCCGTCTCGCAGCGGGGTCACCATCATCACGTCCGCCGCGACGTACATCGCGGCGAGTTCGGAGCGACTGTACGACTGATGCAGATAGTGCACTGCCGGTAGGCCTACTCGCCCGAATTCGCCATTAATCCTGCCCACCTCGCGCTCGACCTTCACTCGAAGCGCCTGGTAGTGCTCGACCCGTTCGCGGCTCGGGGTGGCGACCTGAACCATGACCGCGTCGGGAACTGTCAACTTTCCGTCAGCGAGAAGTTCGCGGAAGGCCTTCAGCCGGAGCTCGATGCCCTTGGTGTAGTCGAGCCGGTCGACTCCCAGGATGAGCGTCTTCGGGTTGCCCAGCTCTTCGCGGATCTGCTTGGCCCGGGCCTGGATCGCCGGGTCTTCGGCCAACCGCTCCATCTCGGCGGTGTCGATGGAGATGGGGAAGGCGCCGGCCTTGACCCTCCGGCCGTCGACCTGGATCATCTGCCCCTCGTAGCGCAGGCCGAGCAGGTGCCGGGCGAGCCGCACGAAGTTCTGCGCCGCCAGCCGCTGCTGGAAGCCGACCAGATCGGCGCCGAGCAGGCCGCGCAGGATCTCGGTGCGGAACGGCATCTGCATGAACAGCTCGATCGGCGGGAACGGGATGTGCAGGAAGAACCCGATCCGCAGGTCCGGACGCAGCTCGCGGAGCATCGCCGGTACGAGCTGGAGCTGATAGTCCTGCACCCAGACCGTCGCGCCCTCGGCCGCGACGTCCGCCGCGGCCTCCGCGAACCGGGCGTTGACCAGCCGGTACGCCTCCCGCCACCGGCGCTTGTACGTCGGCGTCTCGACGGCGTCGTGGTAGAGCGGCCAGATCGTCGCGTTGGACTGGCCCTCGTAGTAGCGCTCCAACTCCTCGGCGCTCAGCGGCACCGGATGCAGGCGGATCCCCTCCAGGTCGAACGGCTCCGGCGCGGCGCCGGTGCCGCCGGCCCAGCCGACCCAGGTGCCCTGCTGCGCGGCCAGGACGGGATGCAGCGCGGTCACCAGCCCGCCCGGGCTGCGCCGCCACTGCCGCCCCTCGGGTGTGCTCACCTCGTCGACCGGCAGGCGGTTCGCCACTACGACAAAGGAGCTACGGACGGTCACGATCGGCCACCTCCGGGTGCTGACGGGTCCACCGCGATGAGCGTAATGAGCCTAGCTGCGGCGTCTGTTCCCCCGTGCCGCAGTCACCTACCCGTCCCACGATCACCGAACCGCAGACGTGATCTTACTGACAACTGCTGGTCAAAGCTCGCTGATCGGCGAGTCCAGCCAACGGCACGGTGGCGCGCCGCGTATCCCGGAAGGCGGGGTGATGTGGGCAGAGCGGGGCGTACCTGTCAGGATTGACGATGGCGTGCGCGTGGCCGGCTCCCGGCCGGCGGCGGCGGGCGGAAGAGCAGCCCGCGCCCGCGCGCCGCAAGCTCGCGATCGCAACCGACGGAGGTAGCCCGCACCGTGGCCCAGTTCATCTACGTCCTGGAAAAGGCGCGCAAGGCGCACGGCGACAAGGTCGTGCTCGACAACGTGACGCTGAACTTCCTGCCGGGGGCCAAGATCGGTGTGGTCGGTCCGAACGGCGCCGGTAAGTCCAGCCTCCTCAAGATCATGGCAGGCTGGGACCAGCCCAGCAACGGCGAGGCCCGGCTGATGCCCGGCTACACCGTCGGCATGCTGGCGCAGGAGCCGCCGCTGAACGACGCCAAGACCGTCCTCGGCAATGTCGAGGAGGCGGTCGCCGAGACGAAGGCCAAGCTGGAGCGGTTCAACAAGATCGCCGAGCAGATGGCCACCGACTACTCGGACGAGCTGATGGAGGAGATGGGCAAGCTCCAGGAGGAGCTGGACAACGCCGACGCGTGGGACATCGACTCCAAGCTCGAGCTGGCGATGGACGCGCTGCGCTGCCCGCCGCCGGACGCCGACGTCACCATGCTCTCCGGCGGTGAGCGCCGCCGGGTGGCGCTGTGCAAGCTGCTGCTGGAGGCCCCCGACCTGCTGCTGCTCGACGAGCCCACCAACCACCTGGACGCGGAGAGCGTGCAGTGGCTGGAGCAGCACCTGGCCAAGTACGCGGGCACCGTCATCGCCATCACCCACGACCGGTACTTCCTCGACAACGTGGCCAACTGGATTCTCGAGCTGGACCGGGGTCGCGCCTACCCGTACGAGGGCAACTACTCCACCTACCTGGAGAAGAAGGCCGCCCGGATGGCCGTCGAGGGGCGCCGCGACGCCAAGCTGAAGAAGCGCCTCGACGACGAGTTGGAGTGGGTCCGCTCCAACGCCAAGGCCCGGCAGACCAAGTCCAAGGCCCGGCTCGACCGGTACGAGGAGATGGCCACCGCGGCGGAGCAGACCCGCAAGCTGGACTTCGAGGAGATCCAGATCCCGCCGGGCCCGCGCCTGGGCAGCACGGTCATCGAGGTCAACAACCTCGTCAAGGCCTTCGGCGACCGGGTGCTGATCGACGGCCTCAGCTTCTCGCTGCCGCGTAACGGCATCGTCGGCGTCATCGGCCCGAACGGCGTCGGCAAGACCACCCTGTTCAAGACCATCGTCGGGCTGGAGGAGCCGACCACCGGTTCGGTGAAGGTCGGCGAGACCGTCTCGCTGTCGTACGTCGACCAGAGCCGGGCCGGCCTCGCCGGCGACAAGACGGTCTGGGAGACCGTCTCCGACGGGCTGGACCACCTCCTGGTCGGCAAGGTGGAGATGCCCTCCCGGGCGTACATCGCGGCGTTCGGGTTCAAGGGGCCGGACCAGCAGAAGCCGACCAAGGTCCTCTCCGGTGGCGAGCGGAACCGGCTCAACCTGGCGCTGACCCTGAAGATCGGCGGCAACGTCATCCTGCTCGACGAGCCGACCAACGACCTGGACGTGGAGACCCTCTCCAGCCTGGAGAACGCGCTGCTGGAGTTCCCCGGCTGCGCCGTGGTCATCTCGCACGACCGGATGTTCCTGGACCGGGTCGCCACGCACATCCTGGCCTGGGAGGGCGACGACCAGAACCCGGCCAAGTGGTTCTGGTTCGAGGGCAACTTCGAGGCGTACGAGAAGAACAAGATCGACCGGCTTGGCGCCGAGGCGGCCCGCCCGCACCGGGTGACCTACCGCAAGCTCACCCGTGACTGATCGGTGCTGACCCGTGTCTGACCGGTTTGTCTATCACTGCACGCTGCGCTGGTCTGACCTGGACGCGTACGGCCACGTCAACAACGCGCGCTTCCTCACGCTCTACGAGGAGGCGCGGGTGGCGATGATGTTCGCCGGCGGCCGGGCGTGGGGGGTGGGCTCGTTCGCCGACGGGGTGGTCATCCGTCGGCACGAGGTCGACTATCTGCGCCCGGTCGACTACGCGCTGGGCCGGGCCAGTGCGGAGGCGGCCCCGACGGTCCGGATCGAGCTGTGGGTGGAGGAGATCCGGGCCGGATCGTTCATCGTCGCCTACGAGCTGTACGACGGCGACGTGCTGGCCAGCACGGCCCGGTCGGTCCTCGTCCCGTTCGACCTGGCCGCGCAGCGTCCCCGCCGGGTCTCCCCGGAGGAGCGCGCCTTCCTGCTCCGGTACGCGCCCGGGCTGCCGGCATGACCACCGGGCACGGGCTGGACGGGGTGGCCGACGCCGGTGCTTTCCTGGCCCGGCTGGTCCGGCTGGACCCGGCCACCCTGGTCCGGCTCCGGCCGGTCCCGGGAATGGACCGGACCGCTCTCTGGGCCCGGCTGCCGTGGGACGTCCTCGTGGTCCGTACGGTCACCGGGACGGCCCCGGGGGACGTCACGGTCGTCGGCGGGGAACTGCTGGCCGAGTTGGCGGCCGGCGGGGCCAGGCTGCCCCGGCGCCGCGACGACGGGTGGCGCTGGGCGCTGCCCCCGGTGGCGAGCCGGGCGGTGGAGACGCTGCCCGCCGAGGACGTACGCCGGATCGCCGCCGCGGCGGCCGGGACGCTGAGCGAGGCAGCCGCCCACGGTGTGGCGGGCCGGGCGGTGGGGCAGCGCGTGCTGCGGGACGCGCTGCTGGATCACGTCGCGGTCGTGGTCACCCCGGACGACGCGCCGGACGTGCCGGTGGAGGTGCCGCAGCGGTTGATCCAGGGCCTGGTCCGGATGGGCTTCCTCGGTGCCGGTGACGTTCAGGTGCGCGTTGCCGGCCGGTGGGTCGGGCTGGTGGGACCGTACGGAGCGGCATGGTCGCGTAAGGTTGCCGAACTTGCCCTAAAGCCCGTGTCGGTTCATCCAAACGGGTGACCAGCTCTCATCCTTCCGGTTCGGGGCGACCGTTGGGGGGGTGCCTCAGCTCGGCTGTCCGGGTACCGTCCATCCTCGGATCCAACGCACCGTAGGCGAGTGGATCCGCTGGGGAGTGAGGTGCGCGAGCGATGCCGTGGTGGTCATGGCGCCCAGGTTCCGCCGCTGGCGGCGACCCGGAAACTCGAAGCGGGATCACAATGGAGGAGAGCGTCCGGGTCGGGCCACCGACCCCCCGTCAGCCGGAGGACGATCCACCGGCCGCCGAACGGCCTGTGATCGCGGAAATGCCGGCCATCGTCGCCCCGGTCACCCTCCGCCGGGTGTGCGACGCGCTCGACCTGCTCGACGTGCGCTACCTGGCCGACGGTGACGGCAACCTGCTGGCCATGTGGGAGCGGCACGCGGTGCTGGTCACCCTGGAAGGCCCGGACGACGAGATCCTGGTGATGCGGGCCCGTCCACACGCGACTGTGCCGCCGGACTGGGTCGACCGGGCCTATCGGGTGGTCAATGAGTGGAACCACACCCGACGGTTCTGCAAGGCGTACGTTGGCGACCCGACCGAGCGGGGCCAACTGCCGATCTATGCGGAACTCCAGGTCCCGCTCGGTGCTGGCACCCACGATGCCTTGCTGGTCGAGATGCTCGACTGTGGCGCGGCGGTGGCCACCACCTTCGTGGATTGGCTGCACGACGAGGGTGCCCTGCTCTGACCGCCCCGGCCGAGGCCGCGAGCCCCGGCCGAGGCCGCGAGCCCCGGCCGTTGCCGTGCGGCCGGCCGCCGTCAGGCCCCGGCGGCCGGGTCCTCCACGACGTTGACCATGAAGTACGCGGCCCGCTCCAGATAGTCCCAGAGCGCGGTGGCGATCTCCGGCGGCAGGTCCAACCGGTCCACGGCCCGGCGCATGTGGTGCAGCCAGGCGTCCCGCTCGGCCGCGCCGATCCGGAACGGGGCGTGCCGCATCCGCAGCCGGGGGTGGCCGCGCTGCTCCGAGTAGACGCGCGGGCCGCCCCAGTACTGCATGAGGAAGAGGGTCAGCCGGTCGGCCGCCGGGCCGAGGTCCTCCTCCGGGTACATCGGCCGCAGCAACGGGTCGGTGGCGACGCCGGCGTAGAACTCGTCCACCAGCTTTCGGAATGCGGGCTCGCCGCCGATCGCCGCGAAGAGGGTCATCGACTCGCCTGAGGAAGTCACCGTTCCATCCTGCCAGGTACGGCCGGCGTGCCGCTGCCGGCCACCGCCCGCAGGGCGTCAGGTCACCGCCTGCCGGCTCCGTTCGTCGACCGCCGCGCGGGCCGCCGGGACGGCCGCCCGAGCCGCGGGGGGCGGGTGATGGCCGGCGGCCGTTCCGGCCTGGGCGGCCTTGACGGCTGCCTCCACCGTCTGGGGACGGGGCCAGGCGGACGCCGCCACGAGCATCAGGAGCACCCCGGCGGCGCTCCAGCCGCCCACCACCACGGGAATGGCGAACCGCTCGGCGAGCGCCCCGGTGGCCAGCACGGCCGCACCCTGGATGACCTGCGTGCCGCTGGCCATCACGCCGAACGCCCGGGCGCGGTAGCCCTCCGGCAGCGCGCGGACGAAGAGACCGTTGGCCATCGGCATCAACGCGCCGACCGCGAAGCCGCAGGCAGCCGCGAGGAGGGCCACCATGAGCGGGGGCGGGTCGAGGATCGCGGGGACCAGCACCACCGGGGCGAGGACCGCCAGCGGTCGGATCAGCGCCAGCCGGCGGGCCGGGGCTACGAGCCGACCGATCAGCAGGCCGCCGAGGATGTAGCCGACCGGGTTGGCGGCCATGATGACCGCCTGGGCGACGCCGGTGTCCAGGTTTCCGCTTCGCTCGGCGGCCCACGCCGCGGCGAGCCCCTCGGGCACGATGGAGAAGACCATCGCGCTGAACACGAGCACGGCGATGGCCCGCAGGACCGGCCGACCGAAGACGAGCCGGAAGCCCTGGGCGGTCTCCCGCAACAGGTGGCTGCGGTGCGCGGAGGTCATTGTGGGCGGCCGGTCGCGGAGCCCGAACCGGACGAGCGCCGCCGAGAGGGCGAAGGTGCCCGCGTTGATCAGTAGTGCGGCGGCAGGGCTGGCCGAGGCGATGGCCGCGCCGACCATGTAGCCGACGACCTGGGCGGCCTGACCGGAGCTCGTGGAGATCGACAGGCCCACCATCAGTCGGTCGCCGGTGAGGATGTGCGGGAGCAGCGCGGACCGGGCGGCCTGGCTCGGCGGGTTGGCTAGCGTGGCGGCGAAGATCAGGGCGAGGATGGCCCAGGGGGGCATCACCGGCAGGGCCACCAGCACCATCATCGCCATTCGGAACAGGTCACAGGCGATCATGACCTGCCGGTACCGGTATCGTTCGGCGAGCGCGGAGAGCAGCGGGCCGCCGAGCAGCCAGGGCAGATAGCTGGCGGCGAACGCGGCGGCGGAGAGCGCCACCGACTCGGTCTCCCGGTAGACCAGAACGGTGACCGCGGCCTTGGCGATGTAGTCGCCGATCCAGGAAAGAGCGTTGGCCGTGAGGAGGGCGCGGAACTCGGCGAGGCCGAAGACGTCGCTGAAGGTGGCGGGGCCCTCCTGGGCGGGTCGCTCGTCGGACACCGTCGCCTCCATCGTCCCTGGAGCCAGAAGCCACTCGTGATGGCCCTACCGGGGACCGTCGTCAGATGTACGGATCAGCGAGGACGTGAGCACGGCTTCACTTTCGCCGGGCGTGCTCACCGGATTCTGCCCGATCGTCCGACAACTGGCTAGGGCGAACGGGTTGATCGTCGCATCTCCGACTGAACGAACGGACGATACCCGAGGGGCCGGCCGGCGCGCGACCCCCCGAAATCGTCTGCCCGTACGGGACCGGGTGGAGCACCTCAGGTCGCTCCTCCGGTGCCCGTCTCGCCCGGGGCGCGGGTCGGCATTCCCGGAAATCGCCGGGCCGCCGCAATCTGCGCGGTGATGCCGGAGTTCTCCAGCGCCTCCGCCAGCCGGCGGCGCAGCTCGCGGCCGACCGCGAACTGCCCGCTCGCGGTCGTCTTGACCACCGTACGGATCACCGCGCCGTCAACCGTGATCTGCTCGACGCCCAGCACCTCCGGTTCCTCGACGATCTGGGGTGCCATCTCGGGATCCATCGCCAGGGAGGCCGCCGCCGTACGCAGCACCGCGGTGGCCTCCTCGGTGGAGGCGAAGCCGATCGGCAGATCCACCATCACGCGGGCCCAGCCCTGGCTCTTGTTGCCGACCCGGACGATCTCGCCGTTGCGGATGTACCAGAGCACGCCGCGCCCGTCGCGGACGGTGGTGACCCGCAGCCCGACGGCCTCCACCACGCCGGTCGCCTCGCCCAGGTCGACGGTGTCGCCGACCCCGTACTGGTCCTCGATCAGCATGAACAGGCCGGCGATCAGGTCCTTGACCAGGCTCTGCGCGCCGAAGCCGAGCGCCACGCCGGCGATGCCGGCGCTGGCCAGCAGCGGGGCCAGGTCGAAGCTGAACTCCTTCAGCACCATCAGCAGCGCGATGCCGAAGATGAATGCGCTGACCATGCTGCCCAACACGGAACCGATCGCCTCGGCGCGCTGCCGCCGGCGCTCCGGCACGAACTGCTCCGGGTTCGACGCGGCGCTGGGGATCCGCTCGCGCAGCGGCTTGAGCAGGGTGGGCATCGCGCCCTCGCTCGTCGTGCGCACCAACCGGTTGATGGTCCGGTGCAGCGCCCAGCGGGCGACGAAGGCCAGCAGCAGGATCAGGATGATCCGCAGCGGCTTCAGCACGATCCAGTAGCTGCCCTCGGCGAACCACGCCGAGTGGGTCAGGTCGTAGACGTTCTTGCACCACAGGTTGGCCCGGCACTCGTCCGATGGCATCGGGTCGTCGGCGGCGGCGGTCAGGGCGCGGAGGATCAGGTTGGCGGCACTCACCCTGCTTTCGTACCGCACGGTCGCTGCGGGGTGGCGGCTGGCCCGCCGCCGCGCGGCCGTGGCCACCGGTCAGCGGTACGGAACCGGTCATCTTGGCACGCGCACCGAAGGTGCCTGAGGGTACCCCGGATTAGTGCGTGCAATCCGGGGCCCGATCAGGGACGATTGGCGCAGCGGACGTCGGTGATCCGGCCGGCGTCGGTGCGGCTCCCCGTTGCCTGCGGGGCACGCCCGGCGCGACAGCGGCAGGAGCGGCTGGACCGGGAGGGTGAGCACGATGCCTGACATACGACCCACAGCAGGCTCTGGTGCCCTGGTGCTCAACGCCACCTACGAGCCGCTGTGTGTCGTGTCGGTGCGTCGTGCCGCGATCCTCGTGCTGTCGGCCAAGGCCGTCTGTGTCGCCGACGGCGACGGCCTCCTGCACAGCGCACGCAACGTGCTCCCGGTTCCCTCGGTGGTCCGGCTCACCCGCTACGTCCGGGTGCCCTACCGCACCCACATCGGGCTCTCCCGCCGGGCGGTGTTCGCCCGGGACGGGTGGCGCTGCGCCTACTGCCGCGGCCCGGCGGAGACCATCGACCATGTCTTCCCGCGCAGCCGGGGTGGCCGGCACGCCTGGGAGAACGTGGTCGCCGCGTGTGCCCGCTGCAACCACACCAAGGGTGACAAGACCCCGGCCGAGCTGGGCTGGCGGCTGCACTGCCTGCCGGCCGCACCGAAGGGGACGGCGTGGCGGGTGCTCGGCCACCGTGCGCCGGATCCGCGCTGGGCAAACTGGCTGGATCTGCGCGAGCCGGAGCCGGAGGCCGCCTGAGCCCGGCTCACGGGCCACGGGCCTGGACCAGGGACGCGTAGACCACGAGGTTGTCGGCATAGCCGGTGGCACCGCCCACCCACCGCCCACCACAGGTGATCAGGCGCAGGTTCGGCCGGCTGAAGTCGCCGAAGACCTCGTCCGCGGGCAGTTTCTCCTTGTCGTACCGCTGCACCGAGGTGACCTCGAACACGGCCACCGAGTGGTCTTCGCGGGCCACCTCGACCCGGTCGCCGTCCTTCAGTTTCTTCAGGTCGTGGAAGACGGCCGGCCCGGTGGTGGTGTCGACGTGCCCGACGATCACCGCCGGGCCGTACTGTCCGGGGGTTGGCCCCTGGTCGTACCAGCCGGCCTCGTCGGCCTTCTCGAGCTCGGGTACGGCGATGCTGCCGTCCGGGGCGAGGCCGACCCGGTGCACCGGCGCCCGCAGGCCGAGCTTGCTGATGGCGATGTCCGTCGGCGGGCTCGCCGGCAGCACCGGGAACTTCTTCGGGGGCGGCCGGATCCCGGCGAAGAGCCGGTCCGGCAGCACGGTGACGCCGGTCACCCGCTCGACGCCGAGCATCGCCACGATCAGCACCATCAACGTGGCGATCACCAGCACCGGGGCGCCGGGGCCGCGCCGGGCGGCGTACCGCCAGCGGGCAGCGGCGCTGGTGGGCCGCACGGGCGCCGGCGGGCCGGTGCTGGTGCGGGCAGCGGCCCTGGTGGGCCGCGCTGGCACGGGCGCCGGTGAGCCGGCGGTGGCGACGCTGGCCGTGGAGGCGTGGCCAGCGGCGCGGACGAACCGGCGGGACACCCGGGCGGCCAGCCGGAGCGCCGTCCGGAGCCCACCGCACCCGGTCTCCGGCCCACGTCCGGCCCGGCCGTCGCGACGGGCCGCGGTGGCCTGGTCGGTCAAGCGGCCGGGCCGGTGACTGTCGCCGTGGATGCGGCTGGCGGGGTCGTCGTGGCTTGCCGCGGTCCGGCGGCCGGGCCGGTGGGAGTCACCGTGGATGCGGCCGGCGTGGCGATCGCCCTGGTCCCGTTGGCGGACGACTCGGGTCAGTGTGCGGGCCATGGGCCCCACCTCGTCAGTCGCGCGGCCCGGTCCTGCGCCGGGCGCCGACGCCGGCGACCACCGTCACCGCGACCAGGCCGCCGACCAGCAGCAGCGAGCCGACGCCCCGGCCGCCCGCAGTGCCGCCACCACCGGTGGCCGGGCCCTTGCTCGGCTGCGTCATGTTCAGCACGGTCAGCACGGTCGACGCCGTGTTCCCGTTCGAGCAGCGCAGGTCGACCGGGTAGTCACCGGCCTGCTTGTTGCTCGGGATGGTCACCGCCCCGGTGAGGAAGCCGTTGTCCGGTCGGAGCATCACCCGCCCGAAGGCATCCGAGTTCACCTCGGCCTGCCGGTTGTTCGCGTTGTCGCAGCTGGCCCGGATGCTCACCCGGGAGCCGGCCTGCGCGGGATTCGGCGTGACCTCGATGAAGACATTCTCCCCGGCCCGTGCCGGGCTGACGGTCATGAGGACGAACATCGCGACCAGTCCGAGGACGCTCAGGACTGCGGACAGGGCGCGGTGCGACACGGGCCCTCGCATGATTTCCCCCCTCCCGGTGCGACGCGGCACCGGAATCCTGCTGACGGGCAGCCCGGCCTGCTTTCCCGATCCCGTCCGGGCAAACCCGGCCGGCGTGCCCGGGCGGGTGGTTAACAGGGGGCCCCTGCTATGCACCGAGGCGTTAACAGGGGGCCCGTCCTTACCGGCGGGGGAGGGGGGTGACCGGGTGCCATTCCAGCGGGGTGGAGAGGACCATCGTGCTGGACGGCTGGCCGTACGGGGCCAGACGGTCGATGACTGCCTCGAACTCCTCGATCGAGCCCGCGGCAACCTTGAGCATGCTGCACGCGTCGCCGGTGATCCGGTGGACCTCCATGATCTCCGGCCAGCCCGCCACCGCGGGGTCGTTGAGGATGCAGCGCGACCCGTAGCAGGACATCCGGATCAGGGCCACCACGGTCCGCCCGGCCCGGGTCAGGTCGACGTGCGCGTGGTAGCCGGTGATCACCCCGGACTCCTCCAGCCGGCGGACCCGCTCGGCCACCGCCGGCGGCGACAGGTGCACCCGGCGGGACAGCTCGCTGAACGAGAGCCGGGCGTCGGCCTGGAGTTCACGCAGCAGCGCCCAGTCCATGTCGTCCACTGCGTGACCTTTCGTTCGGCAACCGGTGGGCCCAGCGGCTTTACGACCGGCAGGTTGAACCACGATACCGCCGTTGAACAGGCATTCCATTTGCGGATCCACTGGCGGGATCATGTCGTCTACCCGAGTTCGAAGGGACATGACGGTGAAACAGACTGCGGCGGTACGGCCGGCCACCCCGCGCCAGCGGGCGGCCCGGGCGGCGCGTAACGGCGGCGAACCGACGCTGGAGTTCGCCGACCGGGTGCCCTACGACGCGTACGTGCGGGCGAGCACGCTGCACCGGCTGCAGCAGCCGCTCAGCGACGACCCGGGCGAGATGTCTTTCCTGATGGTCAGCCAGATCATGGAGCTGTACTTCGGGCTGACCTGCCACGAGCTGCGGCACGCCCAGCGGGAGCTGCGGGCGAACCGGATCTGGGAGGCGCTTCCCCCGCTGCGTCGCGCGGCCCTGCACCTGGAGGGGCTCAACGCCGCCTGGCAGGGGCTGCGCTGGATGACCCCGGCCGACTTCAACCGCTTCCGCGACCGGCTCGGTGAGGGCTCCGGCTTCCAGTCCGCGATGTACCGCCAGCTGGAGTTCCTGCTCGGCCTCCGCGACCCGGCGCTGATCCGCCCGTTCCGCCGGCAGACCGAGGTGTACGCGGAGCTGACCGCGGCCCTCGCCGCGCCGAGCCTCTGGGACGATGTGGTCGCTCTGCTCGCCCGGCGGGGCTTCGCCCTGCCCGCCGAACTGCTCGACCGGGACGTGACGACCGAGCACGAGCCGCACCCGGCGGTCGAGGCGGCCTGGGTGCGGATCTACGCCGACGGTGGCCCGGACAATCACCTGCGGCTGCTGGGCGAGGCGCTGACCGAGGTGGCCGAGCGGTTCGGCGACTGGCGCTGGCACCACGTCAAGGCGGTGCAGCGCACCATGGGCGCCAAGGTCGGCAGCGGCGGCTCCGCCGGGCTGGCCTGGTTGCAGCGCAGCATGGCCCGGGTGGTCTTCCCGGAGCTGTGGTCGGCCCGGACCGCGATGTGAGCGGAAAGAAGAAGGACATGCACACCGAAGACGAAGCTCGCCAGCTCGACGCGGCCGATCCCGGGCACCGGCACCTGTTCCACGTGCCGCCCGCCGAGGGTGGGCGCTACCCCGAGGTGGCGTACCTGGCCGGCAACTCGCTGGGCCTGCAACCCCGGGCCACCCGGGACGAACTCCTCGCCGACCTGGACGCCTGGCACCGGCTGGGCGTGGAGGGGCACCTGGAGGCGGAACGGCCCTGGCTGCCGTACCACGAACTGCTGACCGCGCCGGCCGCGCGACTGGTCGGCGCGCTCCCCACGGAGACCGTGGTGATGAACTCCCTCACGGTCAACCTGCACCTGCTGATGGTGAGCTTCTACCGCCCGGCCGGGGAGCGGACCCGGATCGTCATCGAGGACAGCGCCTTCCCCTCGGACAGCTACGCGGTGCGCAGCCAGGCCCGTTTTCACGGGCTGGACCCGGACGCCACGGTGGTGCGGCTCAAGCCGCGTCCCGGTGAGGACACCCTGCGCACCGGCGACGTGCTGGACTTCCTCGCCGCCGAGGGGCACACGGTCGCGCTGGTGCTGCTCGGCGGGGTCAACTACCTGACCGGCGAGCTGATGGACATCCCGGCGATCACCGCCGCCGGGCGGGCCGCCGGCGCGGTGGTCGGCTGGGACCTGGCGCACGCGGCCGGCAACGTGCCCCTCGCGCTGCACGACTGGGACGTCGACTTCGCCGCGTGGTGCTCCTACAAGTACCTCAACTCCGGGCCGGGTGCGCTGGCCGGCGTCTTCGTCCACGAGCGACACCTCGGCGACCCCCGGCTGCCCCGCTTCGAGGGCTGGTGGAGCACCGAGGCGGCGACCCGGTTCGAGATGACCCCGGTGTCCCGGCCGCCGGCCACCGTCGAGGCGTGGCAGATCTCCAACCCGCCGATCTTCGCGATGGGGCCGGTGCGTACCTCGCTGGAGCTGTTCGACGCAGTCGGCATGCCGGCGCTGCGGGAGCGCAGCCTCCGGCTCACCGGCTGGCTGGAGCGGCTGCTGGACGAGGTGACCGCCGACCGGCCGCTGACCGTGATCACCCCACGCGACCCGGCCCGCCGGGGCTGCCAGCTGTCGGTGCGGATCGGGGTGGGCAGCGCCAACGACCTGACCAAGCGGCTGCGCCACGAGCACGGGGTGATCGCCGACGCGCGGGAGCCGGACGTCGTCCGGTTCGCCCCGGTGCCGCTCTATTCGACGTACCACGACTGCTGGCGGGTCGCCGACGCGCTGGCCGCCACCGTGGAGGTGACCCGATGACCGAACGCGAGGAGATCGCCGTCGTCGGGGCCGGGCTGGCCGGCTGCCTGCTGGCCTGCTACCTGGCCCGGCGCGGCTACCCGGTGGCCCTCTACGAGCGGCGGCCGGATCCGCGTACCGGGACAGCCGAGCGGGGCCGCTCGATCAACCTGGCGCTCTCCGAGCGCGGCCTGGACGCGCTGCGCCGGATCGGGCTGGAGCGGCAGGTGATGGCGGACGCGCTGCCGATGCGCGGCCGGATGATCCACCCGGTCGAGGGGGAGCAGCAGTTCCAGTCGTACAGCGGCACCGGCGAGTGGGCGATCAACTCGATCGGGCGGGGCGCGCTGAACAACGCGCTGCTCACCGCCGCCGCCGCGCTGCCGGGCGTGCGGATCGCCTTCGACCACCGGCTGGTCGGGCTCGAACCGGCCACCGGCGAGATGACCTTCGAGACCCCGCAGGGCAAGGTCACGGCCACCACGTCGGTCGTCCTGGGCGCCGACGGCGCCGGGTCCGCCGTGCGCGGGCAGCTGCTCGGGCACGGGCTGCTGACCGAGAGCCTGGACTTCCTCGACTACGGCTACAAGGAGCTCACCATCCCGCCGCTGGGCGGCGAGTTCGCCCTCGATCCGGGCGCCCTGCACATCTGGCCGCGCGGCACGTCGATGATGATCGCGTTGCCCAACCCGGACCGCTCCTTCACCTGCACGCTCTTCTGGCCCACCCACGGCACCGCGAGCTTCGCGTCGCTGGGCAGCCCGGCCGCCATCGAGCGATACTTCGCCACCCACTACCCGGACCTGATCCCGCTCGCCCCGAACCTGGTCGACGACTACCAGCACAACCCCGTCGGGGTGCTCGGCACGGTCCGCTGCACGCCCTGGCAGGTCAACGGCAAGGTCGGCCTGCTCGGCGACGCGGCGCACGCCATCGTGCCGTTCTACGGCCAGGGCGCGAACTGCGCGTTCGAGGACGTGGTCGAGCTGGACCGCTGCCTGGACGAGTGCGGCGACGACTGGTCCGCGACGCTGCCGCTGTTCCAGCAGCGGCGGCAGGCCAACGCCGAGGCGATCGCGCGGATGGCGCTGGCCAACTTCGTGGAGATGCGGGACAAGGTCGCCTCCCCGGTGTTCCAGACCCGTAAGAAGATCGAGCACGCCCTGGAGCGGGCCCTGCCCGGCAGGTACGTGTCGCAGTACGAGCTGGTCTCCTTCTCCACCACCCCGTACGCCCGGGTGCGCCGCCGGGTGCGCCGGCAGTACCAGGTGGTCGGTGCGGTGGCGGCCGGCGCGCTGGCGGCGCTGGCCGGCGCGGCGGTGGCGCTCGGCCGAAGGAGGCGCGGATGACCCGCTGGGATCCCCGGCTGATGGCCGGGCACGCGCCGGACGGCCCCGGCCTGCTGCGCAACTTCGTCGGCGGTTCCTTCGTGGATGCCGGCTCGCGCTTCACCAAGCGCAGCCCGGTGACCGGTGAGCCGGTCTTCGAGGTGGTCGAGGCGTCGGCGTCCGTGGTGGACGACGCGGTGGCCGCCGCCCGGGCGGCGCTGCGCGGCCCGTGGGGCCGGATGGGGGAGCGGGAGCGCGCCGAGGTGCTGCGCCGGGTCGCCGACGAGCTGGAACGGCGCTTCGACGACCTGGTCGCCGCCGAGGTCGCCGACACCGGCAAGAGCATCTCCCAGGCCCGTACGCTGGACATCCCGCGCGGTGCGGCCAACTTCCGGGCGTTCGCCGAGATCGTGGCGACCACGCCGACCGAGTCGTTCACCACGGTCACCCCGACCGGCGGCCGGGCGCTGAACTACGCGGTCCGCAAGCCGGTCGGCGTGGTCGCGGTGATCGTGCCGTGGAACCTGCCGCTGCTCCTGCTCACCTGGAAGGTCGCCCCCGCCCTGGCCTGCGGCAACGCCGTGGTGGTCAAGCCCAGCGAGGAGACCCCCGCCTCGGCCACCCTGCTCGCCGAGGTGATGGCCGCCGCGGGCGTGCCGGAGGGCGTGTTCAACCTGGTGCACGGCTTCGGCCCCGACTCGGCCGGGGAGTTCCTCACCCGGCATCCGGGCGTCGACGCGATCACCTTCACCGGGGAGTCGGCCACCGGCAGCGCCATCATGCGGGCTGCGGCGGACGGGGTGAAGGCGGTCAGCTTCGAGCTGGGCGGCAAGAACGCCGGCCTGGTCTTCGCCGACGCCGACCTGGACGCCGCGGTTGCCGGGTCGGTGCGGTCCAGCTTCACCAACGGCGGCCAGGTCTGCCTCTGCACCGAGCGGATCTACGTGCAGCGGCCGGTCTTCGAGGAGTTCACCGCCCGGCTGGCCAAGCGCGCCGACGAGTTGGCGTACGGCTGGCCGGCCGACGAGGCCACCGTCAACATGCCGCTGATCTCGCACACCCACCGGGACAAGGTGCTCGGGCACTACGACCTGGCCCGCGCCGAGGGCGCCGAGGTACGCGCCGGCGGCGGGGTGCCCCGCTTCGGCGACCCCCGCGACGGCGGCGCGTACGTGCAGCCGACGGTGCTGACCGGGCTCGGGCCGGACGCCCGGACCAACCTGGAGGAGATCTTCGGCCCGGTGGTCCACGTCGCCCCGTTCGACGACGAGGACGAGGCGTACGCGCTGGCCAACGGCACCGACTACGGCCTGGCGGCAACGGTCTGGACCCGCGACGTGGGCCGGGCGCACCGGGCCGGGTCGCGGCTGGACGCCGGCATCGTCTGGGTGAACACCTGGTTCCTGCGCGACCTGCGCACCCCGTTCGGTGGGGTGAAGGCGTCCGGCATCGGCCGGGAGGGCGGGGTCCACTCGCTCGACTTCTACTCCGAGCTCACCAACGTCTGCGTGGATCTCTCATGAGCGGTCAGAATGGCCGGCGTCGTCAGCGAACGCAGCGAGGAGCGGGAATGACCACCGTCGACATCGAGGCCGCGAACCGGGAACTGGCCGTGGCCCGGCAGGAGGAGAAGCCCTGCCCGCCGCTGCGGGGCCGACTGCTGCCGGAGGGCGACATCGAGTCGGCCTACCAGGTGCAGCAGGTCTACGTCCGGCAGCGACTCGGCAAGGGCCACCGCCGGGTGGGGGCGAAGATCGGGCTCACCTCCCGGGCGGTGCAGGAGAGCTTCGGCGTCTTCCAACCGGACTTCGGGGTGCTCTTCGACGACATGGCGGTCGGCGACGGCGTCGAGGTGCCGCTGGGCCGGCTGCTCCAGCCCCGGGTCGAGGCGGAGATCGCCTTCGTGCTCGGCGCGGACCTGCCCGACGAGCGGGTCACCACCGTCGACCTGGTGCGGGCCGTCGACCATGTGCTGCCGGCCATCGAGATCGTCGACTCGCGGATCGCCGGCTGGGACATCTCCATCGTGGACACCGTCGCGGACAACGCCTCCAGCGGGCTGTTCGTGCTCGGCACCGCGCCGCGCCGGCTCGCCGACGTGGACCTGCGACTGTGCGGGATGGTGCTGGAGCACGCCGGTGAGCCGGTGTCGGTCGGGGCCGGGGCGGCCTGCCTCGGCAACCCGCTGCACGCGCTGGAATGGCTCGCCGCGACGATGGCCCGCGCCGGTGACCCGTTGCGCGCCGGGGACGTGGTGCTCTCCGGTGCGCTCGGCCCGATGGTGCCGGTTACCCCCGGCGCGGCGTACGAGGCGCGGATCTCCGGGCTCGGCTCGGTGCGTACCTGTTTCTCTTCGTCCGAGGGGGCGGCATGACAGTCGGGGTGGCGGTGCTTGGGTCGGGCAACATCGGCACCGACCTGATGATCAAGGTGCTGCGGCTGAGTGACAGCCTGCGCATGGTGGCGATGGCCGGCATCGACCCGGCCTCCGACGGCCTGGCCCGGGCCCGGCGGCTCGGCGTGGCGACCACCGCCGAGGGCGTGGACGGTCTGGTGGCGCTGCCCGAGTTCGCCGACGTCGAACTGGTCTTCGACGCCACGTCGGCCGGCGCGCACCGGCACCACGACGCGGTGCTGCGGGCGCACGGCCGGACCGTGGTCGACCTGACCCCGGCCGCGATCGGCCCGTACGTGGTGCCCCCGGTCAACCTTGACGAGCACCTGCACGAAGCGAACGTCAACATGGTGACCTGCGGCGGGCAGGCCACCGTGCCGATCGTGCACGCCGTCGGCCGGGTCACCCCGGTCGCGTACGGGGAGATCGTCGCCTCGATCGCCTCGAAGTCGGCCGGGCCGGGCACCCGCGCCAACATCGACGAGTTCACCGAGACCACCGCCCGGGCGATCGAGGTGGTCGGCGGCGCCGAGCGCGGCAAGGCGATCATCGTGCTGAACCCGGCCGACCCGCCGCTGCTGATGCGCGACACGGTCTACTGCCTCTGCCCGGACGCCGACGCCGACCGGGCCGCCATCGCCGCCTCGGTGGCCGAGATGGTGGGCACGGTGCAGGAGTACGTGCCGGGCTACCGGCTCAAGCAGGATGTGCAGTTCGACCGGGTCGAGGCGTACGTGCCGGCGTTGGGGCGGCCGTTCACCGGGCTCCAGGTCTCGGTCTTCCTGGAGGTCTCCGGCGCCGGGCACTACCTGCCCGCGTACGCCGGGAACCTGGACATCATGACCTCGGCCGCGCTGCGTACCGCGGAGCGGCTGGTCGCCCTGCGTTCGAAGGGGATCCCGGCGTGACCGACCTCTACATCCAGGACGTGACGCTGCGGGACGGCATGCACGCCATCGCGCACCGGTACACCGTGGACCAGGTGCGGACCGTCGCGGCCGCGCTCGACGCGGCCGGGGTGGCCGCGGTCGAGGTGGCGCACGGCGACGGGCTGGCCGGCTCCAGCGTCAACTACGGTCACGGCGCGGCCGGCGACGCCGACTGGATCTCCGCCGCCGCCGAGGTGCTGACCAACGCGAAGCTCACCACCCTGCTGCTGCCCGGCATCGGCACCATCGCCGACCTGAAGGCGGCCAAGGCGCTCGGGGTGACCAGCGTCCGGATCGCCACCCACTGCACGGAGGCGGACATCTCCGCCCAGCACATCTCCTGGGCCCGGGAGAACGGCATGGACGTCTCCGGGTTCCTGATGATGTCGCACCTGAACGACCCGGCCGGGCTGGCTGCCCAGGCCAAGCTGATGGAGTCGTACGGGGCGCACTGCGTCTACGTCACCGACTCGGGCGGCCGGCTGCTGATGTCCGACGTGGCCGCGCGGATCGACGCGTACCGGCAGGTCCTGGAGCCGGAGACGCAGATCGGCATCCACGCTCATCACAACCTGTCCCTCGGCGTGGCCAACAGCGTGGTCGCCGTCGAGCACGGCCGGGTCCTCGGGTCCGCGCCGCTCGGCTCCCCGTCCGGTCGTACCGTCCGGGTGGACGCCTCCCTGGCCGGGATGGGCGCGGGCGCCGGCAACGCCCCGCTGGAGGTCTTCGTCGCGGTCGCCGAGCTGCACGGCTGGCAGCACGGCTGCGACGTGTTCGCGCTGATGGACGCCGCCGATGACATCGTCCGCCCGCTGCAGGACCGGCCGGTCCAGGTGGACCGGGAGACCCTCTCCCTCGGGTACGCGGGGGTCTACTCCAGCTTCCTGCGGCACGCCGAGCGCGCGTCGGTGAAGTACGGGGTGGACGTCCGTTCGATCCTGGTGGAGCTGGGCCGGCGCCGGATGGTCGGCGGCCAGGAGGACATGATCGTCGACGTGGCGCTGGACCTCGCGAGCAAGGAGAATTCATGATCGGGCCGGATATCGCGGGGATCGCCGAGCAACTGGGCGTGGCGGCCGACACGGCCACCGCGATCCCGCAGCTCGCCGCCGAGGCCGGCCTCGACGTCGACGCCGCGTACGCGGTGCAGACCGCGCTGCTGCAGCGCCGCCTCGACCGCGGCGAGCGGCTGGTCGGGCTGAAGATGGGGCTGACCAGCAAGGCGAAGATGGCCCAGGTCGGGGTGGACGAGGTGATCTGGGGCCGGCTCACCGACGCGATGCGGATCCCCGACGGCGGCACACTCGATGTCGGCGGGTTCATTCACCCCCGGGTCGAGCCGGAGGTGGCGTTCCTGCTGGATCGCCTCCCCGAGCCTGGCGAGCCGATCGGCGTGTTCGCCGAGGCGGTCCGCGCGGTCGCCCCGGCGCTTGAGCTGATCGACTCCCGGTACGCCAACTTCACCTTCTCCCTGCCGGACGTCATCGCCGACAACACCTCGGCCGCCGCGTTCGTCGTCGGGCCCTGGTCGCCGGTGCCCGAGGGGCTGGACAACCTCGGCGTGCTGCTGGAGATCGACGGGCGGGTCGCGCAGGTCGGGTCGACCGCGGCGATCTTCGGCGACCCGCGCCGGGCGCTCGACGAGGGCCTCCGCCTGGCCGGCCGGCACGGCGTGCGGCTTCGCGAGGGCTGGGTCTTCCTCGCCGGCGCCGCGACCGCTGCCGTTCCGCTGCGTCCCGGTGCCCACGTCCGCGCGGTGGTGGAGAAGCTCGGCACCGCTTCTCTGCGGGCATCCTCATGACCGCCCGGGTGGTGGCCGGGAAGGCCGTGCCGCGCGGGGCGTTCCCGCACGTCAAGGTGGCCGGGGGGTTCGTCTTCGTCTCGGGTACGTCGTCCCGGCGGCCGGACAACACCTTCGCGGGCGTGTCGGTGGACGAGTTCGGCACGACCGACCTCGACATCCGGGTCCAGACCCGGGCGGTGATCGAGAACATCCGTGATCTGCTGCGGTCGGTCGGCGCGGACCTGGCCGACCTGGTCCAGGTGACCAGCTATCTGGTCAACATGAATGACTTCGGTGGCTACAACGAGGTGTGGGCGGAGTTCTTCGACGCCACCGGGCCGACCCGGACCACGGTGGCGGTGCACCAACTGCCGCATCCGCACCTGCTGATCGAGATGCAGGCCGTGGCACTGTTGCCGAGAGGAGCACAGTCGTGAGTGAGATCGCCGAGCCGTTCAGCTTTCCCGGGTGGATCGCCGACAACCAGCATCTGCTGAAGCCGCCGGTGGGCAACAAGGAGATGCTGCCGGGCAGCGACGACTTCATCGTCATGGTGGTGGGTGGCCCCAACCAGCGGACCGACTTCCACGTCGACCCGTACGAGGAGTTCTTCTACCAGGTCAAGGGCAACATGCACGTCAACCTGATGCTCCCGGAGGGGCCGCGTACGGTGCACATCCGCGAGGGCCAGATGTGGATGTTGCCGCGTAACACCCCGCACTCCCCGCAGCGGCCGGAGGCCGGCTCGATCGGCATGGTGATCGAGCGGGTACGCGAGGAGGGCACGCTGGAGAAGTTCCAGTGGTACTGCCCCGAGTGCAGCCACCAGGTGCACGAGGTGGAGCTCCAGGTCCGGGACATCGCCGCCGACCTGCCCCCGGTCTTCGCGGCGTTCTACGCCGACGAGAAGGCCCGCACCTGCACGAACTGCGGCGCGCTGCACCCGGGCAAGGGCTGATGGTGGCACCCGTCGAGGGCGCGCCGGGGCGCGTCGTGGACGTGCACACGCACGTCGTACCGAAGGGGTGGCCGGACCTCGCCGCGGCGTGCGGCGGGTCCGGCTGGCCCTGGCTGCGGGTGGACTCCGAGCGCGCGGCCATGATCATGGTGGGGGAGACGGAGTTCCGGCCGATCGGGGCCGAGTGCTGGGACGCGGAGACCCGGCTGGCCGACATGGCCGCCGACGGCGTCGACGTGCAGGTGGTCTCGCCCACCCCGGTCTTCTTCAGCTACGACCGGCCGGCCGAGCAGGCGGTCAGGGTGGCCCGGATCTTCAACGACCTCACCCTGGAGGTCACCGCCGCCGGAGGCGACCGGCTGGTGCCGTTCTGCCAGGTGCCGCTGCAGGACGCGGACCTGGCCTGCGCCGAGCTGGACCGCAGCCTCGCGGCCGGCCACGTCGGAGTGGAGATCGGCAACCACGTCGGCGACCGCGACCTCGACGACGCCGGCATCGTGCAGTTCCTGACCCACTGCGCGCAGGTGGGCGCGCCGGTCTTCGTACACCCGTGGGACATGCCGGGCGGGCCGCGACTGGACCGGTGGATGGCCCGCTGGCTGACCGGAATGCCGGCCGAGACCCACCTGTCGGTGCTGGCGCTCATCCTCGGCGGCGTCTTCGACCAGGTGCCGGAGACGCTGCGGATCTGCTTCGCGCACGGCGGCGGCAGCTTCCCGTTCTGGCTGGGCCGCGCCGACAACGCCTGGCACCGCCGCGGCGACCTGGTACGCGGCGCCTCCACCGCCCCGCCCAGCTGCTACGTCGACCGGTTCTGCGTCGACTCGGTGGTCTTCGACCCAGCCGCGCTGCGGCTGCTGGTCGACACCATGGGCGAGGACCGGGTGCTGCTCGGCAGCGACTACCCGTACCCACTGGGGGAGCGGCCGGTCGGGCAGGTGGTCCGCAAGGCCGACTTCCTCACCGCCGACCAGCGCGACAAGCTCCTCTCCCGCAACGCCCTGCGCTTCCTCGGCCGCTGACCTGTGTCGGGTCGGGCGTACGCCGACCCGGCACGGCAGGATGAGGGCATGGGCGAGCCGCACGACCTGACCGCGCTGGAGCAGGCCGCCGCGATCCGCCGGGGCGAGCTGTCCAGCGTGGAGCTGGTCGAGCATCACCTGCGCCGGGTGGACGCGCTCGGCGACACGGTCGGCGCGTTCGTCACCGTCACCCCGGAGCGGGCGCGGGCGGCGGCCCGGGCCGCCGACGCGGTGCCGGTGGACGAGCGGGGGCCGCTGCACGGCGTACCGACCGCCATCAAGGATCTGACATTGACCGCCGGGGTGCGGACCACCTTCGGCTCGGCCGCCTTCGCCGACTTCGTGCCCCCGGTGGACGCCGACGTGGTGCGGTTCATGGCCGCCGCCGGGCTGATCAGCCTCGGCAAGACCACCACCTCCGAGCTGGGCTGTTCGCTCTACTCCGAGGGGCTCGTCGCGCCGCCCGCGCGCAACCCGTGGGGCCTCGCGTACACGGCGGGTGGCTCCAGCGGCGGCGCGGCGGCGGCGGTGGCGGCCGGGCTGGTGCCGGTGGCGCAGGGCTCCGACGGCGGCGGCTCGCTGCGTATCCCGGCCTCGCTCTGCGGCCTGGTCGGCTACAAGCCGAGCCGGGGGCTCGTATCCGGCGGGCCGCTCGGCTTCGGCGCGTTCGGGCTGCCCACCAACGGCCCCCTCGGGCGGACCGTGACCGACGTGGCCGCGCTGCTCGACGTGCTGGCCCGGCCGGTGCCCGGCGAGCCGTACCTGCCGCCGGCCGCGCCCGCCGACGGCTACCTGGGCGTCGCCCGCGCCGCCGCTCCCGGCCGGTTGCGGATCGGCCGCTTCACCACCCCGATGCTCGCCGACGAGCCGGTGCACCCCGAGTGCGTGGCCGCCGTCGACCGGGCCGCCACGCTGCTCACCGCCGCCGGCCACGAGGTGGTCGACGTGCCCGCGCCGCTCGGCCCCGAGGCGTGGCCGCTCTTCGAGACCATCTGGTACGTGCTGGCGCTGTCCCCGGTGCCGCCCGAGCGGGAGGGCGAGCTGCTGCCGCTCACCCGGTTCCTGCGGGCCCGGGCCACGTCGGTCGGCGCCGGCCAACTGATGGCCGCCCTCGGTGAACTTCAGGCCCAGGTACGCCGCGGCGTGTCTCGCACCGCCGGCTGTGACCTGCTGCTCTGCCCGACTCTCGCCGCGCCGCAGGCGTCGGTGGGCGCGTTCGCCGCGCTCGAACCCGCCGAGGACTTCGACCGGCAGCGCCGCTTTTCGCCGTACTGTGCCATTTTTAACGTGACTGGAGATCCGTCCGTTTCGCTCCCGGTCGGTCGCACTGCCGACGGCCTGCCGGTCGGCGTGCTGCTCACCGGCCGGTACGGGGACGACGCGACATTGATAGCCACTGCTGTGCAACTGGAGCACGGCTGTGGCGGGTGGGATCAGCACCCCGCAATCTGGCGGGCGGCTGACTCCGCTAACGTGAACAGCACAAGCTGAGTCGGGCGCTCGTCGTCATGATCGTCCACCCGACCCGAACATTCCTGGTCTCTCTTACCGCCTGGGGGCGTTGGGATTGTCTGTTACCGATACGTTGCTGGTCTTCGTCGGTGCCCCGGCGGCTGCGGTGCTGGTGATCGCCGCGCTGGCAGCCATCGGCAACCGCAGGGGCGGTGGCGGCGACAAGCGCTACCGGCCGGGCCGGCCCTTCAACTTCACTCCGGTCTGGTTCCTGGGCCGACCGGAGCAGCTGGCCGACTCGGCCGGCACCGCGCTGGCCGCCGGGGCGCAGGCGCCGGCGCTGACCAGCCGCAAGCAGCAGCAGGCCGGCCGCGAGGCGCCGGCCGGTGGAACCGGAGGCGCAAGTGACCGTTGGTGAGAAGCAGGCCGAGACGGGCACGGCAGTCCCGCCCCAGGTCCTGGACGGGCCCTTCTCGACCCGTCAGCTGCTCCGCATCGACGAGGCGCTCCGCCTGGCCGACCAGGGCACCGGCCTGGTCTTCTCGGTCTACGTGGGCCATTTCGACGAGGACGAGCCGACCCGGATATACACCGAGCGGCTGCACCGCCAGCTCGCCGAGCCGGACAAGTCCGTGCTGATCGCGGTGTCGCCCAACCAGCGGCAGCTGGAGATCGTCACCGGCAAGTACGCCCGCAAGCGCATCCCCGACACGTACGCCAGGCTCGCCGCGCTCTCCATGGTGGCGTCCTTCGGCGGCGGCGACCTGGCCGGCGGCATCATCCAGGGCCTCGACCAGCTCGCCAGCCACGCCGGCAAGGGCTGAGCCCTCCCATACGACGAAGCCCGCCCCCGCGAACTCGCGGCGGCGGGCTTCTCGTTGTCTCAGCGGGGCCAGGCGGAGGGGTCGAGCCGCATCGGCCACGGCTCGGTCACCTCGACGGGATCGTCCGGCCCAACGGTGCCGAGTAGCTGAAAGTGGTCACCTTTGCCGAGCTCATACCGGTACACCACCGGTCCGAAGTCGCCTCGTTCTACCCGCCAGTAGAAGGGGATACCCGCCTCAGCGTAGAGCCCGGGCTTGGTGAACCGGTCGTGGCGGCGGCTGTTGGGCGACTCCACCTCGACGACAAGGGCGATGTCTCCCGGTTCCGCCCACATTCCGTCCTGCGGCGCACTGGGCTTGAGGACCGTAATGTCCGGGATCAGGTTGCCTGCTGGCACCCGCACTCCGATCTCCCGGATCACCCTCCACCCGTCCGGCGCTACTTGCCGCATCGCCATCCGAATGTCATCCGCCAGCTCGTGGTGGTAACGCCCGGCCGGAGGGGTCACGTGCAGGCTCCCGTCGATGATCTCGTAGCGGTTCCCGTCTTCTGGCAGGTCGAACAGATCCTGCTCGCGCCAGCTCCGCTCGGGCGGGCGCCACTCGTAGCTCGGCTGTGCCATCACGACCACCTCCATCCGCAACCATAACGGCCCGGGGTCGGCGTGGGCTGCCACCCACGCCGGCCCCGGGCCGCGTACTCCTCGGGTCAGGCGGTGCGGGCGTCCCGGGCGCGGGCCTTCAGCGCGCGGACCACGCCGTCGCGGCCCTCGGCCACCAGGCGGCGCAGCGGCGCCGGGTGGCCCTCCTGCGCCAGCCACGCGTCGGTGGCCGCCACCGTGTCCTCGTCGACCAGGTACGCCGGGTAGGCGAGCTGGGTGAACTCCTGGGCCGGCTCGCTGTCCCGGCTCGCCCAGACCTGGTCCACCGTGGCGAAGAACTTCTCCCGGTACGGCGCCACCAGCTCGACCTGGGCCGGGTGGGTGAAGCCCTGCAGCAGGGCCCGGTTGCGCCAGTTCGGCAGCGCCTCCGCGCCGGTGAGCTGCGCCCAGACCGCCGCCTTGTTCTCCGCCGTCGGCACCAGCGCGTGCGCGTACGCGGCCTCCCGCTCGCCGCTGGCGGTGCGGTCCTGGGCCAGCTCAGCGTCCACCTCGGCCGCCCCGGCGGCGCCGTTGGCCACCAGCGACTGGAGGACCGTCCAGCGCAGCTCGGTGTCCACGGTCAGCCCGGCCGGCACATCGCCGCCGTTCAGCCAGCCGCGCAGCACCGCCAGATCTTCGCCGGAGCGGGCCGCGGACGCGTACGCCCGGGCCCAGGCGAGCTGGAAGCCGCTGCCCGGCTCGGCCGCCGCAAGGGCCGTCTTGGCGGTGCGGGCCAGCTCGGCCCAGCCGGTCGGCGCCCACGCCGGGTCGACGTAGAGGGTGAGCGTGGTGGTCGCCTGGCGCAGGGTGGCGGTGACCAGGTTGATGTCGGTCTCCGCGGGCAGCCCGGCCAGCACCAGCGCCACATAGTCCCGGGCAGCCAGCTCGGCGTCCCGGGTCATGTCCCAGGCTGCGGTCCAGCACAACGCCCGGGCCAGCGACGACTCGAAGCCGGAGATGTGCTGCACCACGGTCGACATGGACTGCTCGTCCAGCCGCAGCTTGGCGTACGTGAGGTCGTCGTCGTTGAGCAGCAGCACGTCGGCGGCGGGCTTGCCGTGCAGCGCGGACAGCTCGGTCGCCTCACCGGTCACGTCCACCTCGACCCGTTCCCGGCGGACCAACCGGCCGTCGGTCAGGTCGTAGAGGCCCACGCCGATCCGGTGGGTGCGCAGCGTCGGGTGCCCGGCCGGCGCCTCCTGCCGGACCAGCACCCGCTCGTACGCGCCGTCAGCGCCGATGGCGACCTCGGGGCGCAGCGTGTTGACCTGCGCGGTCTCCAGCCACTGTGCGGCGAACTTGCGCAGCTCCCGGCCGGAGGCCGTCTCCAACTCGGAGAGCAGGTCGTCGAAGGTGGCGTTGCCCCAGGCGTGCTTGGCGAAGTATGCCCGCAGACCGGCCAGGAACGGCTCCTCGCCCACGTACGCAACGAGCTGCTTGAGCACGCTGGCGCCCTTGGCGTACGTGATGCCGTCGAAGTTGACCTCGACCGCCTCCAGGTCCGGCATCTCACAGTAGACCGGGTGGGTGGAGGAGAGCTGGTCCTGCCGGTAGCCCCAGTTCTTCCGGATCGACAGGAACGTCGTCCACGCCTCGCTGAACCGGGTGGCGTGGGTGTTGCACCAGTGGCTGGCCCACTCGGCGAACGACTCGTTCAACCACAGGTCGTTCCACCAGCGCATGGTGACCAGGTCACCGAACCACATGTGCGCCATCTCGTGCAGGATCGTGTTGGCGCGCTGCTCGTATTCGAAGTCGGTGACCTGCGACCGGAAGATGTAGTGCGACTCGGCGTGGGTGACGCAGCCGAAGTTCTCCATCGCGCCCGCGTTGAAGTCCGGCACCCAGATCTGGTCGTACTTGGGCAGCGGGTAGCGGACGCCGAACTTCTCGTGGAAGAAGTCGAAGCCCTGCTTGGTGATCAGGTGGAGATCATCGGCGTCGAGGTGGGCGGCCATGCTCGCGCGGCAGAAATACCCCAGGTCGATGCCGTCGTGGCTGTCCCGCACCTCGTGGTACGGGCCGGCGCACAGCGCGGTGATGTAGGTGCTCATCCGCACCGACTCGGCGAAGTGGACGGTCTTGAGCGCCTCGCCGGCCGACTCCTCCCGCTCCACCGGCATGTTGGAGATCACCCGCCAGTGGTCGGGGACGGTCGCGTGCCAGGTGTAGACGCTCTTCAGGTCCGGCTGGTCGAAGCAGGCGAAGACCCGCTGCGCGTCGGCGGTCTCGAACTGGCTGTAGAGGTAGGTCTCCCCGTCGACCGGGTCCACCGTGCGGTGCAGCCCCTGGCCGCTGTTCGAGTACGCGAAGTCGGCGTCCACCACGAGGACGTTCTCGGCCGCCAGGCCGGACAGGGTCAGGCCCTTCTCCGCCGACCAGCCGGAGATGTCGACGGGCACCCCGTTGAGGGTCGCGGATCGCACCGATTCCGCCGCCGCCTCGATGAAGGTGGTCGCGCCGGGCTCGGCGCACCGGAACCGGACCTCGGTCACCGAGCGGAACGTGCGGCCCGCGGCCTGCACCGCAGTGGACAGGTCAAGGTTGATGTCGTACCCGGTCACGTCGAGCAGGCGGGCCCGCTCGGTGGCCTCGACCTGAGTCAGGTTGCGCACTCCCGGCACTGTTCGTCTCCATCCCACTCTTCATCGCCGCGCCCTGCGGCGTCGGCCTCGCCGGCTCGCTCGTGACGGCCGGCACAAACCCGAGTCTTCCATGCACCGACACCGTTCGGTGGCCGAGGTCACGCTCTCATTCCGGCGCCGGTCGATGCCGGTCGGGGTGAGGATCGAGGGGAAACGGCGCCGGAGCTCCGGCGCGCGGAGCTGTGAAGGGATATCACCATGACCGAACGTGCCGTCGTGGACATGTGGTTCGACCCCCTGTGCCCCTGGGCGTGGATCACCTCCCGCTGGCTGCTGGAGGTCGAGAAGGTTCGGGAGCTGGACATCCAGTTCCACGTGATGAGTCTTTCCGTGCTCAACGAGGGCCGGGACCTGCCCGAGAAGTACCAGGAGCTGATGAGGAAGGGTTGGGGTCCGGTCCGCGTCTGCATCGCCGTCGAGCAGGCGCACGGCGCGGCGACGTTGGCGAAGCTCTACACGGCCATGGGCACCCGGATCCACCTGGGCGAGGAGCCGCTCGACCGGGACATGTTGGTGGGGGCGCTCACCGAAGTCGGGTTGGATCCGGTGCTCGCCGACGCCGCCGAGTCCACCGCGTACGACGACGCGCTGCGGATCAGCCACGAGGCCGGCATGCGGCCGGTCGGCACGGACGTTGGCACCCCGGTGATCCACGCTCCCGGTCCGGACGGCGAGAAGGTCGCCTTCTTCGGTCCGGTGGTCACCCCGGCGCCCAAGGGCGAGGCCGCCGGCCGGCTGTGGGACGGCGTCCTGCTGGTCGCCGGCACGCCCGGCTTCTACGAGCTGAAGCGCACCCGCGAACTAGGCCCCTTCTTCGACTGAGGTGCAAGGAGGGGCCCCTTGTTAACGCCTCCGGTAGAGCAGGGCCCCTTATTAACAGCGCGAACCCCGCGCCGCCGGCGTCACCCGGTCGGCGCGGGGTTCGTTTCACCGGGTGTCCCAGCCGGCGGTCCGTACGGCCGCAACCCGGCAGCTCCTGGAGGCAAAACCATGAGTAAGCACCGCCTCATGCCCGACGAGGCCCCGCAGACGGCGACCGAGGACTCCGGTGCGGCGTACTGGTCTGTGGCGGACGGCGACTGGCCCGCAGTTCGATCGTCCCTGCCGGCCGAGATGGTCGACCTGCTAGCCCCGCCAATCGTGGTCGGGGTGGCCCGGGTGGTGGCCACCTCCCGGCTGACCCCGCCGGGCGACGCGGGCCTCCCGCCCCGGACCGCCGGCCCGATCCGGTCCGGCGCCGCGGCCGGCCGTCCGGCAGCGGGGGCGACCACGGTACGCCTCCCCACGTCCGCCACCTCCCGGCCGGCCACCCCGGCTCCGGGCGGCCGCGCGGCCCCCGGCCGGCACCGCAGCGCCGCCCCCGGGCGTAGCGCCTGATCCGGTGGTTAACAGGGGGCCCCTGCTCTACAGAATGCGTTAACAAGGGGCCCTTCCTTTCATCTGGTGGAAGCGGTGAGGGTCCGGCGTCGGCCGGTGGGCGGCGCGGGTAGCGTCAGCGGACATGACGGTCGTGCATCCGATCGCCCGGGCCTGGATCACCACTGGCGGCACCGGCGCGCAGAACTACGACGAGTTCGCCGACGACGCGGAAATCACCGCCATCGTCGCGGCAAACCCGCACAGTGCCCTGGGCATCGAGATGCCCCACCGGGCGCCGGACAGTCTCGCGAAGTCCTTCCTCGACGCGCTGCCCGATGCGGTGGCGCGACTCGCCGAGGCCAAGGCGGACGGCAGCTACACCCCGGCCGAGCGGGTCGTGGTGCTCTACCGGATCAGCGCACCGGGGGAGGAGACCGCCTATGGCCTCTTCGCCATGGTCGACACCGACCAGATCTCGACCCGGGCCGACGAGCCCGGCCTGGTGATCCGCAACGAGGACGTCTTCATCGCCAAGGTGCGGGAGCGGGTCGCCCTGGCCGAGGCGCTGGGGCATCTGCTCTCGCCCGTACTGCTGCTGCAGACCGGGCGCGGCGACGAGCTGCACGCCGCGCTCGCGGCGGCGACCGAGTCGGCCGGCGCGCCCGCCGCCACCGACGTCGACCAGGCCGGGCGGACACACGCCATCTGGCTGCTCGGCCCGGGCCCCGAGCAGGACGAGCTGACCGCCCTCGCGGGCGGCGGCGAGCTGGTCGTCGCGGACGGCAACCACCGCAGCCTGGCCGCGCAGACCGGCGGGCTGCCCCGCTTCCTCTCGGTGATCACCACGCCCGCCTCGGTCGCCATCCAGCCCTACAACCGGCTCGTCGGCGAGCTGACCACCACCCCGGCGGAGCTGCTCGACCGGCTCCGCGCCGCCGGTGCGCAGGTCACCCCGGTCGAAGGGCCGGTCGGGGTCCCGGCGACCGGCGGCACCGTGCACCTCTTCCTCGCCGGCCAGGGGTACGCGGTCACCCTGCCGCACGTTGTCGGCGGCCGGCTGGAGAACCTGGACCACGCGCTCGTCGAACGGCTGCTGCTGCGCGAGGCGCTCGGCCTCGACCCGGGCGACAAGCGGATCACGTACGTCGGGGGCGACTACCCGGCGAGCTGGCTCACCGGCGAGGTCGACGCCGGGCGGGCCGAACTGGCGATCCTCATCGCCCCGGTGACCGTGGACGACTTCGTCGCGGTCAACCTGGCCCGGGAGAAGATGCCGCGCAAGAGCACCTGGTTCACCCCCAAGGCGCGGGCGGGCCTGGTCGTCGCCGAGCTGCCCCGGTGAACCTGTGACGAATCCGCCTCCGTGTCGCCGCCCGCGCGGCGGCACGGAGGCCGGCCTGACAGACTGCGCGGTATGCGCGTCTACCTGGGATCTGATCACGCCGGTTTCGAGCTGAAGGGGCACCTCGCCAACCACCTGGCCAAGCAGGGGTACGAGGTGGTCGACGTTGGTCCGCACGCCTACGACCCGGACGACGACTACCCGGCGTTCTGCCTGCACACCGGAGACCGGGTCGTCAACGACCCGGGCAGCCTCGGAGTGGTCATCGGCGGCTCCGGCAACGGAGAGCAGATCGCCGCCAACAAGATCGCCGGCGTGCGTGCGGCGCTCGCCTGGAACATCGACACCGCCCAGCTCGCCCGGGAGCACAACGACGCCAACATCGTCGCCGTCGGCGCCCGGCAGCACACCCTGGACGAGGCGACCGCCCTGGTCGAGGCCTTCCTGACCACGCCCTTCTCGGGCAACCCCCGGCACAGCCGCCGGATCGACCAGGTGGCCGCGTACGAGCAGGCCGGTCAGCTGCCCGACCTGCCCGCCTGACGCGACCCACACCACCGGGCCTGGCCGGTAAACGGTCAGCGGCCGGTGCGGGGCAACTCCTCGCGGGGCACCCAGTTGCGGCGCACGATCACGACGCGGGCCTCGGCCTCGGCCAGGTCCGCGTCGCTCGGCCGGGCGGCGTCCCGAGCCCGCAGCGCGGCGATCACGCTCACCTGCGACGACCCCGAACCGACCAGGCCGCGCAGCCCACGCTCGCCCTCCTCGGCGGCCCCGCCACGGCGGGCCCGGGGCTCGGCCGACTCCGGCTCGGCGGGTCTGCCGTCCCGCCGTGACCTGGAGCCGTCGTCGTCGTGCACCGCGGCCGTGGTCGCGGTCGCCCACTCCGCGACGGTGCCGCCGGGCTCGTGCCGGTCGGCGCTCCCGCCACCCGGCGCCCCGGCGTCACCGTGGTGCCGCAGCCGGCGCCGCCGGCGCTCCGCATCACCCATCCGTCGACCGTACCGCCTCGACGGCCCAGCAGCCGCCGTCGACCGTCGGGCACGGGGCCGCCGGCTGGCGTCAGAAGACCTCCATCGGTGCCGGGGCGCGGTGCCAGCCGAAAGCCGGGCCGGCCGCGGCCACGCTCCCCGGTACGAGTTCCCGGACCCGGCCGGCGGCGGCGAGCGCCCCCAGCCCGGCCCCGCCGAGGTAGAGCTCGCCGAGGGCGCGTACGTCGCAGGCCAGCCCGGCCGGCGCTGAGGTGGCCGTGCACTCGGCCCCGGACGGCCCGCCGACCAGCCGCCACCGGCCGGCGTTCTCCGGCAGCAGCTCGTCGGTGACCTCGACGACCACGTCGACGTCGGAGGCGTACCGGCGGGCGGCCAGCGCGGCCGGGACGTTGACGATGCGTACCCAGAGGGCGTCCTCGAGGTGGGCACCGAGCTGCCGCGGCTCGTTCACCAGCCGCAGCAGCGGCTCGTCCACGGCGGCCCGGCCGTACGACAGCCGCCGGGTGAGGTCGACCGACAGCAGCAGCCGCCACAACGCCAGGTACGCGTCCGGGTCCGCGGCGACCACCTCGGTGACCCGTACCTCGCCGCGCGGGCCGCCCGGAGCCCACTCCTCCTTCGTCCGGTAGAGCGCGTACCCGTCGAGGCCGGCGGGTCCCTCGTGCAGCAGCACCCGGCGTTCGGTCGCGCCGCCCCGCCGGGCCTTCACGTCGGCGAGCACGTACGCCCACCAGCGCTCGTCGCGGCTGGACCAGCCGGGCCGGCCGGCGCGGACCCGGTCGTACAACCGGGCCAGCTCGGCCTGATGCGCGGCCGGACGGCCCAGGCGGAGCGTGCCCTCGGCGGACGTCGGTTCCGGCAGCCGCAGCTCGGTCGTCTCGCACCGCAGGGTGAGCCGCTGGGCGGCCAGGCCGTAGCCGAACCGGGGGTAGATCCGGCCCTCGCTGGCCCAGAGCACCGCGACCGGTTCGCGGCCAGCGTCGCGGACCTCGCGGAGCTGCCGGCGCATCAGCCCGGTGAGCAGGCCCCGGCGGCGGTGGGTGGGAGCGACCCCGACCTGCGTCACGTGCGCGGCGGGCACGGCGGCGCCTGGCACGGTCAGCTCCCGGGTGAACGCGCCGGCGTGCGCCACGGCGGTCCCGCCGTCGCGGACCAGCAGGGAACGTTCCGGTTCGAAGGTGGCGCGTTCGATCTCCAACAGCTCGGGATCGAGGTCGTCATGGAAGGCGAGCCCCAGCAGCGCGGCGATGTCGTCGAAATCCTCGGCCCGGGGCACCAGCGCATCGGTCATCGGATGTGTGTAACCCATCGCCTTCGGGGTCGGCCACCCATTTGCCGGCTCGCTACCCTCGGTACCGTGCCCGGCGTCGGTCGAGGGGGAGGACAACAGATGGCGGACCAGACACAGCCGTGGGCCGAGCGCACCGTGGAGGTGCCGCCGCAGTCCGGCGTCGGGGTGCCGACGCAGCGGGACGCGTTCCGGCGCGGGGTGGCCGCCGTCGGCCAGCCGCGTACGCCCCGGACCGAACGGTTTCCCGCCGCCGAACCGGCCGACTGGTCCGGTGGCGCCACCCCGCGCCGCCCGCTGAGCTGGCACCTGGCGCAGCTGCGCCGGGGCGGGGAGTGGAGCGCCGTGGGCGGGCTGTTCGCCTTCGTCTGCTGGGGCATCTGGGCGATCTCCGGCCGGGGCAACCTGACCACCCCGCTGCTCACCTTCGGGCTCAGCCTGCTCACGGCCGTCGGCCTCTTCGCGCTCGCCCGCCTGCTCGGCCGGCTGGTCCTGGAGCGGCAGCTGGGCCGGGTACGCCGCAGCGCCCGGGGCGCGCACCTGGTGACCGCGCTCTTCCTGGCCGGGGTGGGCGTCGCCTACCTGCAGCAGACCGAGTGGGTCGTGGCGGCCTGGAACTGGGTCACCGGCCACTGACCCGTGGCCGGGGCACGGCGCGATCAGGGCACGAAGCGGTACAGCACGAAGTCCTTCGCCGATCCGCAGGCGATCACCTCGGTGTTCCACGAGCAGGATTCGCCGCGTACGTCCTTCAGACCGCCCAGCTGCACCACCTTGCCGGTAGCCGCGCCCACGCCGGCCACGCTGCGGTTGTCCGCACTGCTGCTCAGCCGGTCGGCGAAGAGCAGCAGGTTGCCGCCGTTCACCCGGACGGCCACCCCGTCCTCCTCGGCGAGCACCGGCCGGCCGTCCGGCCCGAACAGGGTCACCGCCGGCTTCGGGTACGTCCGCCCGGCCAGCACCCGCGCGCCGACCGGCACCAACTGGTCCATGCCCGGCGCCGGCCAGCGCTTCGCATCCTTCCCTTCCGCTGCGGCCACCACCGTCGCGGTCTCGGCGTCGGAGTTCGCCACCTCCAGCAGGCAGGCCCGGTGCTCGCCACAGGGCACCAGCCGCTTGGCCCGGTGTCGGTCGTCCGGGAACTGGTAGAGCACCGTCGGCTTTGTCAGCGTTTCCAGGTCGTACGCGAGCAGCAGCTTGTCGTCCACCACGTACAGCCGGTCCCCGTGGGCGGCGACCAGGTCGGTCGGCCTGGCCACGTTGGTCTGCTCACGGAGCGGCTCTCCGGTGGCCACGTCGATCACCCCGACCGAGCGGTCGGCGCTGACCTGCACAAGCCGCCGGACCGGGGCAGGATCGCTCGGGGCACCGTCGACAGAACCCGGCCCGGCCAGGTCCTCCTCGGCGGTCACCGGATACACGCTGGTCCGCGAGTTGCCGTACTCGTCGGTCGGGTCGAGGCGCGACCACCGCTGCTCCCCGGTGCGCAGGTCGAGGCCGACCAGCCGCTTGCCGGTCCGGTCGGCCAGGACCACCACCTCGGCGCCGGCGAAGAGTTCGTCGTCCCGGCGCACCGGGTACCGCCACCGGGGCTTGCCGGAGGCAGCGTCGAGCACCTCCAGCCGTCCGGGCTCGCTGCCCGACCCATCCGCGAGAAGCGCCACCGCGCCGGGCAGCGCGACGATGCCGCGCCACCGGTCGGCGGGTTCGGCGCTCTCTGAAGGCCACAGCTCCCGGCGGGTGGCCGTGTCCACGGCGATCACCGACAGTCGATGGTCGTCGCGCGGATAGGCCAGGTAGGCCCGGCCGCCCGCGATCGCGGTGAACATGTCGCTCGGCCGCTTCTCGCCCCCCGCCACCCGGACTCCCTTGTCGAGCGGGTGGAAATCCAGCTCGGGATGCCGCTCGCGGGTCAGGTAGAGGACGGCCGCGGTGGTCACCCCGGCGAGGGCCGCCACCGCCGCGAGCGAAACCCACAGCGCCCGTCGTGGCCAGCGACCACGAGTCGGCGCCGCCGCCGGCACCGGCGCGCCTGACCCGGGTACGCCCCGCACCCCCGATCCGGGTACGCCCGGCCACGGTCCCGCCTGGCGCGGAATCGCCGGGCCGACGGCGGGCGGCGTGCCCGGGTCGAGCGGCAGCGTGCCGGCCGGTCCGGCCGGGGCATGGCCCGCGGGGGTGGACTGCGGTGCCTCCGGGTCGAGTGGCAGCGTGCCGGCCGGGCCGACTCCGGGCCGGACAGCAGCGCCGCCCCCGCCCGGCCCGGCACCGGCCGGGACCAGCGGCAGCGGGGCGGCGGCCGGCCGGTTCCGGCGTAGCGGCAGGTCGGTCAGTGCGCCCTCGGCCACCGGCAGTTCCGGCTGTTCCAGCACGGTGGGCGCGATCCCCAACTCGGCGTGGAGCAGCCGTGCCACGAGCGGGATCCGTGACGAACCGCCGACCAGGAACAGCCCGGCCAGCCGCTCCGGCGTCAGGCCGGCGGCGGCGACCACCCGCCGCGTCTCGGCGACTGCCCGGTGCAGCAGCGGCGTGGCGACGTGCTCCAACTCCGCCCGGGTCAGCGGCACGGCCGTCTCGATGCCCGGCACGGCCACCGGCGCCTGCGTGCTGCGGGACAGCATCTCCTTCGCGCCCCGCACGTTCTCGGCGAACTGCAGCCGGTCCCGCCACTGGGTGGCGTTCGCCGGCTCGGCCAGCCGTGCCCACTGCGCCGGGTGGACGGCGCTGACCCGCGCGCCGAGCAGCGCCAGCAGGGCGGCGTCGAGGTCGAGCCCGCCCAGGTCGGCCAGGCCGCCGCAGGCGACCACGGCAAAGCCGGAGTCGCCCCACGGGTCGGCGCCCTCGTTGCGGACCACCGCGACGTCCAGCGTGCCGCCACCGAAGTCGAAGACGGCCACGCAGTCGCCGACCGGAACCGGCCGCCGCAGCACCTGCGTGTAGTAACGCGCGGCGGCCACCGGCTCGCGCAGCAGCCGGGTGCCCGGCGGGATGGGACCGGACATGGTGTGCTCGGCCGCCTGCGGCCAGCCGGCCAGCGCGAGCGCGTCGGCCAGCACCTGCCGGCGTACGGCGTCCCAGGTCGCCGGGCAGGTGACCACCGCGGGCGGGAGGAACCCGACCGCGGCCACCGCCGCCTCCCCGACCGCGCGCAGGACCCCGCCCAGCAGCTCCGCCGGGCTGTGCCGCCGGTCGCCGAGTACGACGTCCGGCTCGTCGACCCGACGCTTGGGGTTCGGCTCGTACCGGTCCGGGTCGGCCTGCGCCAGCCGTTGGGCGTCCCGTCCGACGTGCAGGCGGCCCTCGGCGTCGGCGTACACACCGGAGGGAAGGATCGGCTGACCGTCCACGAGCAACGGCCGGGTACGCCCGTCCGGCCAGCGCAGCACGGCCACCGTGTTCGAGGTGCCGAGATCGACGCCGAGGGCGAACCCGTCCTGCTGGCCTGACATCCGTCGCTACCTCCACCCGACGAGGGGATGCCCGGCCTCGCATCGTACGCAGCCCCGCCGTCCGGTTTCGTACGCGATGCCGAAACGCCTGGGGCGATGGATGCTGTTGAATCGGCTACGTGGCGAAGACCTTGAAGATCACCACCCGAAACGCGAGCTTCCAGCAGTGGCAGGCGCTGCTGACCAACCGCAACAAGCGCCAGCGGTTGGGGGAGTTCCTGGTGCAAGGGGTACGACCGATCACCCTGGCCCTGGAACACGGATGGGAGGTCCGGGCGCTCCTCTACCCGGACCGGCAGGTGCTGTCCCGGTGGTGTCGGGACCTCCTCGACCGCATCGCGGCCACTCGCGTAGCGCTGGCACCGGAGCTGATGCAGGAACTTGGCGGCAAAGAGGAGGAGTCGCCCGAACTGCTGGCCGTGGTGGCGCAGCCCGAAGACAGCCTGGACCGCGTACCGGTTGGGCCGGAGATGCTGGTCGTGGTCTTTGATCGGCCGAAGACCCCGGGCAACATCGGCACTCTGATCCGTTCCGCCGATGCCTTCGGGGCCTCGGGCGTCGTCATCACCGGCCACGCAGCTGATCCCTACGATCCGAAGGCAATCCGGGCCAGCACGGGCTCGTTGTTCGCTGTCCCGGTCGTGCGAGTCGCCAGCCACCGGGAAGTTCTCGACTGGGTGGCCGCGGTGCGTACGCGCGGGCTTACCGAGGTTCAGATCATCGGTACGGATGAGCACGGCGAGGTGGATGTCGCGGAGCATGATCTGACGGGCCCCACGCTTCTTCTCGTCGGCAACGAGACACACGGACTCAGCGCGGGCTGGCAGGAGGCCAGTGACCGGATGGTCCGCATCCCCATCGTCGGTGCCGCCAGTTCGCTGAACGCAGCAGCAGCAGGAACCGTGGCGCTGTACGAGGCCTCGCGGCAGAGAGCGGGCCAGAGCAGCTGATGGCCCACGGATGGCCCGCAAGATCTAGAGTGGGGGTGGCCGACCGGCCCAGGATCGGAGATGCAGCCTCTGACCTCTGAGCCGGAGGCCGTTGGAGCGGGCGACGGGAATCGAACCCGCACCGTCAGTTTGGAAGATCGTTTCCGGCTGTCGCGATCTGTCCGGATCGCCTGGTCGACAGTGGTGTCGTGGTGCCCGATCATGACCGCTGCTGACCGCCCGGGACACCGGCTACTGGCACGCGGCTGGCACGGCGGCGTGGTTGGCGGGCGGTTGTCCGGCGGCGTGTGGCTTACCGCCCCCGGCCGTCGGGCCGGGGGCGGATTGCCGTGCCGCCGGCTTTCCGCGTGCCTGGACCCCGGTACCCGGTGGCAAGCCGCGTAGCGGCGCGGCAGCGATCGCCCCAGCCGCGACGGCGGCTGACCACCTGCGCGATCGTCTGGCTCTGTCTCGTTGATGCTCCGTACTGCCTCGTTCTGTATCGAGCTGTACGGAGCAGAGCGTGGCAAGACGATACAGACGCTAAGGTTTGAACTACAGTCAAAGGTAGATGTCCAACGGGGGCACCGTAGCCGCGGTACCCCCGCCGGACCTCCCTCCTAGGACTCGCGGTGTCCGGTCACATTGAACGCGGCAAGTCCCAGGGCTAGGGCGAGGAGCCGTACCCACGTGGACGGCTTCTCGCCGCCAAACAGTGCGAGCAACGTCGCGACCAACTCGCAGATGAGAGCCGTCTCCGTCAGCATGGCGGCGATTCTCTTCTCCTCGTCCTGCGGCATCTGACCCTCTCCCTTCGTCGGCTTTCCCACTGGTGACCCGAAGGCACGACGCCTACGGGCAACCAGTGAGAGAGCCGTCGATCAAGTGAGAGCCAGGTAGCCGATGGACAGGGTACGGACGGGCCCGGTGCAGACCCAGGCGACACGCCTCTACAGAGGACTCGGATCCCGCCCGGCCGTTGTGTAGGTGATGGCCCGTTGCGCCGGCCGATGCCGGCCGGAGGCCGCCAGCAGGCCGAGCGCGACGGGCGCGCCGCGCAGCGGCGCCTTGATCCCAATGAGAACGTTTCGGCAATGGCCTGCTCGCAAAGGCCCAGCGGATGGCTCGCTTACAAGCTCTGTGCACCGCGTCCGCACCCGTCTGGGAACGGCCGCACGCTCGGAGCCTTGTCCATGCCAGCCCTGATCAGCGTGCTACCGTCCGGCGCCGTTGCTGTCAACGCTGCTGTCGGCAGGCACGCCAGAACCTACCAACCAGCTCCGAGGGCATCTAAGGATGTCTTCCCGGCCGCCGCCACCGGGCTCCGGCTGATCTGGCGGCGCACTGTTCAGCCTCTGCTCGCAGCCGACCTCCGCCCGCCGCTGGCCCCGACGGCCTGGTGACGGCCTGGACCTGGTCCTCGCCAACCCGACCGGATGCAAGCCGGCCCGTCGCCATTTCAGCGGTTTGTCGGCGTGCCGCCATCACCTCGTCCGTTTCTCATGCTGCTGGTCGTCACGCGTCTTGCCGTTGTCCGGCCTCGTTGGCGGTAGAGTCAGCCGTCTAACCCACATCCATCTCTGAGAATGACCGGGAGCAGCGTGGACGCAAAGCCCCGGCGGGTCGCCCAGGCAAGGCAGAGGCCCGACAACAGCACCGCTCGGACGAGCAGCGCGCAGCCAGATCATGCGACGACGCCCATGCAGGGCAATCCGGATTCGATGCTCCTCACAATCACAGGACTCGAAAGTCTTCCTGTGGAAACCAGGAGAGCACTTCAGGATGTCCTCACCAAGCGAGGCTCCGAACTGATCGAGGAGGCCGGACGACTTGAGGCTGACACTGGCGGTAGCTCCACTGCCCCGATGATCACTCCGAGTCTAATCAATCATTTGGACATCTGGCAGCGCCGGGGCTATATCAAGCCCAAGAAATCCAAAACCTCTACAGCGTGGACAACAGTAACGCTGCTTGCGACTTTCGTCGGAGGGCATTTTGTCAACAACATTACGAAGCCATGGGGCGCAATCGGCTTTGTTGTCTGCGCGTTGATCGCGTTGTTGAGCCACAGTAGGGGGTCGGAATCATGAACGATCCGTCTCGGATCGACCCTGGCGTCGTGCAGATTAGCCCCGAAGCTGCGGTCTACTTAGAGCGACTCCTTGAAGACTGGCGAACCGACATCCTTGCGCACGCACTTCAAGAGCAGATCGCACACGGTGTGACAGATGCGGCAATAACGGTTTCCGACATCGAATCGGCCGCAACGAAGTTGGAGTATGCGCTATGGCATGGCCGGGTCGACCAGCCACATAGGCAGTCTCGACGCGCAGAGTGGGTTCTGGGGGTCGGCTCAGTAATCTTGATGGCCGCTGGAATCGCTATCGTGGCGTTTACCGCTCTTCGCGATCGCTTCGATGTGACCGTGCCCTTCACTGCTAGTGCCGCATTCGGCGTTCTGGGGGCCCTTCTTTCTGTTGTAGGCATCTACGCCGAGCGAAGGGCGCGTAAGCGCGCTGAGATGGATTACATCGTCGAGGTGCGGCTAAGTCAGACTGAACTAATGAGGAGCTGGGCACAACTTGAAAGGGCGATGCGTGCAACTGCAGCAGGTGATGCACGCGACGCCGAAAGCATGCCACTTAGAAGGGTCATAGAAGCATACGCCGACGCAAATCAACTGTCGGAAGAGGACGTGCGTGACATCCGCGCCGGATTGCGTGCGCGTAATCGGATTGCCCACGAAGGGCGCCTGAACCTGAGCGCCGAGGAATTGGCAAACCTTGAACAGCGGCTTGTTCAGCAGCTCATGAAAGCCCGCAGGAGGTTGCACACCGTGACGTCAAATCGGACTAGCGACAAATTGAAAAGCTAGCCCAGGCGGGATGACTCCTTCCGCAACCACCCACGGACCGCGACCCGCCGACGGAGCCCCGGCCATCTGGAGCCGGAGCGTCCCCGCCGGAGGCGGCACTAACCGCAACCCCGCGACCGCCGCCAGCTCGCCGACGCGGCCGGCGTGCGCTCCCCTACGCCGCGCGGGCTCGTGGCCGCGCGGCCCGGCCGGCTGCCGGCCCACCACACCACGGTCAACGCTGCTGTCGTTCTGCGGCGGCCCTCCGGGCTTCCCGCTTTCCACGCCAGCCGCCGGGTGTCAGGCGTGACGGCCGCAGAGCGACAGCGGCAGCGGCCGGCACGCGCCCAGGCGGCGGCGCGTGCGGCCCGTCAAGGGCCGCCTTGAGCGCGTATCGAGGGTGTGGGCTAGGTGGCGGTGCCGTGCTCTACATACATGGCTCTGCCGTTGCTGCGCGCTGCTATCGCTGCACGGATTCTGCGAGCGAGCCGCGCCGGGCCATGGTCTTCCAGGGCATCTGCGGCCACGTAGCGCCATTCGGTGAGTTCCCCGTCTACGAAATGGATCGCGCGTTCCTGCTCGGCGGTGAGAGATCCGGCGTCGAAGACAAAGAGGAGCTTGTCGCCCTCGTGCTCCGCAGGTGCCCAGTCGACGACCAGCATGGGGCCAACCGTAGTGAGAAGGCCAAGCTCCTCTTCGATCTCACGCACACACGCCGCGCGCGGTGACTCGCCGGGCTCGACGTAGCCGCCGGGGATGTCCCAGTGCTTCTTGTAGCTGGGGTGTACGAGGAGCACGCGGCCTTCGTCGTCGAAGAAGAGGGCGCCTGCGGCGACGCGTGGGGTTGCCATGGGTGGCATCTCGTTGGCCGTCACCAGGGCAGCCTAGATGGGCTGGGTTCAGTCGAGCACCTTGAGCCGGCGGGCCAGGCTGACCAGTTCGGCCGAGGGCTTGCCGCGCTGCCGACGTATCCAGGTCAGGACGAGTTGCCGGCTGAGGAAGTGGTGGCGGACCTGTTCGGGTGCCATTTGCTCGGCGTCGAGCAGCACGGCCTGGGCGTCGTCCACTCGGTTCCACGAGCTGTAGGCGCGGGCGACTTCGAGGGCATGCCGTACGCGGCGTTCCATCGGTAGGCCGGCGGTGTCGACGCGCGGGCCGAGGTCGATGGCGACCTGGACATCGCCCAGTTCGGCGGCGGTGGCGACGCGGTGGATGGCGACGTTGGTCGGGCCGAATGCGGTCCAGAGGTGGTTGGCGTCGGCTTCGAGCTGGCCGGCGGCGTGGTCGGCTGCGGCGAGGAAGGCGCGGGTGGTGCCGGCGTCGTTGGAACGGGCGGCGGCCATGGAGCCGGACAGGAACAGGGTGCCGTAGACGGAGAGCAGCGCTGGTGTGGCGTGCTTCAGGTGGGGCTCAAGGTAGCCGGCGGCGTCCTCGGTGAGGCGTACGGCTTCGGCGTAGCGGCCGGTGGCGTGCAGGGCGTGGCCGACCGAGCGGAACAGCGAGCCGGTAACGACGGGATCGCCGGTGGGCCGGACGGCGGCGAGGCCGCGGTCGGCGGCGATCCAGGCGAGGTCGGCTTGCCCGAGCTTTGTGAGCTGGGTCGCGGCCAGTTGGTACGCCAGGCCGAGCAGCCGGCGGGCCTGGTCCTGGTCCTCACCGTCGTAGTGGTCGGCGGCGGCCTGGGCGCGGTCGAGCAGGTCGGGTAGCCGGCCGGTGACGTATCCGAATCGCGAGTCCTGGTAGGCGTCCCAGAGGGTGCCTACCTCCTTCTTGAGCACGGCGACGGCCGGCGGCTGGGCGTCGGTGGCGCCGCCGAACGGGGCAATGGCGCGGTAGTTCATCAGGGCGGCGCGCAGGGCGGGCACGGTCTCGGTGCCGCTGTCGCCGGTCCAGTCGAGCAGTGAGGGCTCGCCGAGCAGGTCGCCGAGGGACACGTCCAGGACTTCGGCGAGCGACTTGATGACGGAGAGCCGGTCCAGCTCGATCCGATTGTTCTCGACCTTGCCCAACCAGTCGGCGGTACGGCCGATGAGTCCGGCCAGAACTTCCTGCGACAGGCCGCGCCGTCTGCGATACCAGGCGACGCGCTCGCCGATGGTCAGGGTGTTGGTGGTCCCGTTCACCGGTTCACTGTCTCCCCTCGGCCGGCGGCGACCCCGGAAGGATTTTCCGGGTTGCTGGGCGGTTTGTGCCAGAGCCTGTGTCCATGACGGGGCTCAACGTATCGACCAACTGCCAATCCTGCTCCGGTGCGGGCTGGAAGTACACCCTCGCCCGGACCGACATCCGGGCGCTGGGGCGGGGTTCGGAGCGGACTCGTTCCCTGGCCCGGCGGTCCTGCCTGGACTGTGCCGGCTCCGGTCGTACGGCGAGCTGCTGAGGCTGGCCCGGGGTGGGTGCTGGCGTGTGGCCGCGACCCGAACGACGACCTGTGAATGGCCCGCCCGCCCCGGCGCCCCACAAACCGGCATCTCCCCGGCCTGGCGTCCCAGCGCCTGGGGACCTGGTGCTGATCGACGGTCGGGCGTCGGTGCAGTTCGGCGGTGACCGTGCCCTGTGGCTGCGGGTGGCTTCGGTCTGCGACAAGCCGACGTATGACGGCTGGGTGTGGCTCACGGGTTACTCGATCGACCTGGGTACCGGCAAGGCGCTGGCCCGGCGGGAGGTCTTCGTGCAGATCGCCGGGCTCCAGATCCAGCCACCCACAACCGAAGGCGCGCCGCCTCGCAACGTGGCGCCGGTGATGAGGAGGCGCGGTGTTTGACATTCGGGTACGGCTCGGCGCGGTGCTGCGGATCGACGCAGCCGACCGCTACCAGCCGTCTGACGGGCCGGTGACGTTGTGGGTGACCGGGGTGCGGCTGGTGGTCAACCGTCCGGAGCGCGAGCAGTGGATCTGGGTAGAGGGGATCAAGCTGAGCCCGGGCGGCTGCCGGGGATCGCAGGCGCAGATTCTGGTACGCGCGAGCCTGTTGCCGCCGGCTGGGTCGGCCCGATGACCACCTACCTGTCGGCCGGCGCACGCGACCAACTCCGCGCGGCACAGGCACAGCTTGACCAGCACACGCCGTCGAGCGCGGACGGGCGCTGCGAGGGGTGCGGCGAGGCAGGTCCGTGCCCGCAGCGTCGGGCGGCCCTACGGGTGTTCGGCCGGTACGGCTGCCTGCCGCGCCGATGGCCCGGCGCCACTCGGCCAGAGCTGGTACGCGCTCCTTCATCCTGGTCGGGATGGCTGGCCGCAGCGGTCGAGCGTGTGACGCCGAACGGCTGAGCTGACTTGTTCTGTCATGCAAACAACTCATAAGCTGCTGTGATTCATGCAGCGTTCATAGGTGGGGTGGCCCGCGATGGCGTACGAGATTCCGACGCCGAAATATCTGCGCGTGTTGAACACGCTGCGGAAGCGCATCGAGGATGGCGACTACGCGCCCGGTGCGGCACTGCCGTCGGAGAGCCAACTCTGCACGGAGTTCGGGGTGTCCCGCCCGACCGTGCTCAAGGCGCTCGGCATCCTCAAGCAGGACGGCTGGATCGAGTCGCAGCAGGGCAAGGGCAGCTTCGTACGCGGCCGGCCCGCTTCCGGTCGAACCTCGCCCGGCTACGCCCGCGACGCCGTCGCGCTAGACGAGACCGGAGAGACGGAGATCCTGCACGTCGGCCCGGTGCTCGCCTCTCCGCGGATCGCGGCCGAGTTGAAGATCCCCGAGGGCACGCCGGTCTACGAGCGGCGCCGCCGAACCGTCTCGGAGGTGGGGCCGGTGGACCTGGTCGCCACGTTCGTGCCGGTGGACATCGCGGTCGGCACCGACATCACCAAGCCTGACCCGATCCCGGGCGGCCTGCTCGACCTCATCGCGCGTCACAAGGGCCTACGGGCCGACTACGCCACCGAGCGGATGACCGCCCGCCGGGTGAGCCAGGAAGAGGCCGAGGCCCTGGACGTGCCGGCCGGCGAGTCGGTGATGAGCATCGTTATCACCGTGCACCAGGCATCCGGGGAGCCCATCATGACCTCGATCCTGGTCATGCCCGGCAGCCGCCACGAGATCGAGGACACCTACGCCCTGAGCTGATCAGCTCCACTCGTCGCCGTAGAAGTCCTCGTCATCGTCGTCTGGTGGCAGCGGCGCCTGCCACCAGAGGTCGACGAGGAACTTCTCCATGCCGTCGAGCTTGCGCAACGCGGACGCGAGCACGTCGGATGGCTCACCGCGAAGCTCGGCATAGGCCGCTGTGATCGCCTTGTCGGCGGCCTCCCGATCCCTCCACTGCACGCGGACGCCGTAGACGCCGGCTCCGGTGGGGAGCTGGATCTCCGTCGCCGCGCCGGCTGCGATCTGCTCGACGGTGAGTTGGCCGGTTGGGCAGTGCAACTCAAGCTGTCGGCAACCGTCCCAGGCGCCGCCGTCCGGTTCGGGGTCGGCGGGCCAGAGTCGTATCTCAAGCCCTGCCACGTGCGAGAGCGCGCGGACCGTCAGTTGGTACGTGGACGCACCGGCAACCGAATCTCCCTGTGCTGCCTTCAGGGATTCGCCCTCATCGCCGGCATCGCACCATACGTCCCGCAGGACAAAGTGGCCGTAAAAGATGTAGACGTGTACATCGTGCACAGCTAGCGGCTTCATGCCGACTTAGGCTGCCACCATCCCCCGACATATGAACCGACCTCATTAGACCTTGCCTGTGTTTACAAGCTGACGTAACTTGTTAGCTCAACCGGTTGTCAGGTTGGCGACTGGTGAGGCTAGGAGGCTGTCCAAAGTGGTTCCGATGACGTTGAAGGTGCCGGTTCCGTCCGAGTACGTGTTCCCCGCTGGGGCGCTGTGCCTCGGGGTGTCGCCGCAGATCGACTTCGAGCGGCGGGGCGAGGCCGACAACCAGGCGCGGGACAAGGAGACCGGCGAGCGGGTCTGGGTGGTGCGGGTGATGGACCTGGACCCGGAGGCCGGGAAGTTCGGCCGGTCGACCGAGGTGAAGGTGAAGGTGGTCGCGGCGCAGCAGCCCGTGCCGCCGGCGTCGACGGTGCCGGGCTACCCGCCGGCAGTGGAGTTCGAGGGCCTGACCCTGACGCCGTACGTGGATTCGCAGCGGTGCAAGCCGGGCCGCTCGTCGGGTGAGTGCCGATCCCGGATGGCGTATTCGCTGCGGGCTACCGCGATCCGCCCGGCGTCGTCGGTGCCGGGGTCGGTGGCCGCCTGACCACTGTCGTTGCGCGCGGGGCGGGCCGTTTCCCCGCCAAGAGTCCCGGCCCGTCCCGCGCTCTCCCATCCCTCACGTGTGAAGGAGGGCGTGATGCCCACCGTAGTTGCCCCTTCCCTCATGTCCTCGCATCGCCGCCGCTGCTCGTCGGGGTGGTGGTCCTGATGTCCCGTACCCGTCTCGTCGGTCTGCGGCACGCCTACCGAGAGGTGGAGGCGGCCGTCCGCTCGGCGCTGCGGTTGGCACCGGCTTCGGCGCGGGTGTACGCCATCCGCTGCCCCCGTTGCTGCCGCTGGGTGAAGCCGCGCCGGTTCGACATGCGACGCATGTCCTGCCGCTCGTGCATTTCGACCCTGGGCCGTCCGCACCGGGGCGGTGACCTGTGCCTCTGATCAACATCATTCCCGGGGAGAAGATCCCCGTGGCGCCGATGAACGTGCGCCTTCCGGCGTGGCGGATTCCGGGCTGGCTGCTGCTGTTCTGGTGGCTGGCCCGGGGCCTGTTCCGGCTCACGGTGCTGGCGGTGCGGTACTGGTGGCTGACCGCTCCGGCCGTGCTCGCCCTGTGGCTGCGTGCCGAGTACGGCAGCTTGGTCCTGGTCGGCGTGGTCCTGGCGGTGGTGGCCGGCTGTGCCGGGTGGTGGCGGTGGCATCCGTCGTCGTGGCTGCGGTTCGGCTGGTACCCGCTCGTCAGCCGGGTGCGGGCGCTTGTTGTGTACCGGCGGCGGTGGGCGTCGGTAATGGCGACGTGCGGGCTGGCGACGGCGTTCGCCGGTGACCGGTACGTGCCACAGCTCCTCAAGGTGCGCTGTGACCGGTACGGCGATGAGCTGACGGTGCGGATGCTGCCGGGGCAGATCCCGGACGACTGGGGGCAGGCCGCGGAACGCCTCGCGTACGCCTTCCGCGTCCAGCAGGGCCAGGCACGCTCGATAGGCCGGCCGGATCGGGTGGTGATCCGGTTCATGCGCCGTGACCCCCTCGCCGGCACCGTGGCGCCCCTGCCGGTGACCGAGGTGCCCGACCTGGGCGGGCTACCCCTCGGCGTCTGCGAGGACGGGCAGGCGTATCGGCTGCGGCTGGCCGGCTCGCACGTGCTGATCGCCGGGGCGACGAACTCTGGCAAAGGGTCGGTGCTGTGGTCGCTGATCCGCTCCCTGGCCGGCGGTATCCGGTCGGGCCTCGTCGAGCTGTGGGCGTTCGACCCAAAGGGCGGGATGGAACTCGCGGCCGGGGTGCCGCTGTTCGCCCGGTTCGCCTACGACGACCCGGACGGCATGGCCGGCGTCCTGGAAGAGGCTGTGAAGAGGATGCGGCTGCGGGCGGCCCGGCTGCGCGGAGTGACCCGCCAGCACGTACCGACGGTGGAGGAACCACTGATCGTCCTGGTGGTCGACGAGCTGGCGGCACTCACCGCCTACATCACGGATCGGAAGGTCCGCGACCGGATCAAGGAATCCCTCGGGCTCCTGCTGTCGCAGGGCCGGGCGGTCGGCGTGCACGTGGTCGCGGCGTTGCAGGACCCGCGTAAGGACGTGCTGCCGTTCCGGGACCTGTTCCCGACCCGGATCGGGCTGCGGCTGACCGAGGCCGAGCAGGTGGACATGGTCCTCGGCGACGGTGCCCGCGACCGGGCGCACTGTGCGACCGCATCTCGGAGTCGTCGCCCGGCGTGGGGTTCGTCGTCCTCGACGGCGTCCGCGAACCGGTGCGGGTGCGGTTCGCCTACCTGACCGACGACGACATCCGCCAGCTCGGCCGCGACTACCGCCGGCTCTGCGACATCGACACCGACAGGCAGGAGGTGGCCCGGTGAAGACGAACGCGGACCGGGTGGAGGGCGTGGTCCTGGTGCTCATCGTCCTCATCGTCGGCGGCCTGGCCGGCGCGGCGTCGTTTACCCACGTCCACGACTGGACCATGGTCAACTCGCCGACCGGCACGGGGGACTGGTTCGGCTGGGCCAACGCTGCCATCTCCGAACTGCTGCCCCTGGCGGCGCTGCTAACCATCCGGCGGCGCCGCCGTACCGGCGGCCCGATCGGGTATCCGATGTTCCTGCTGCTCTGCGCCGTCGCCCTGTCTCTCGCCGCGCAGCTCGCCGTCGCCAAGCCCGGCCTGTCCGGCTGGCTGCTCTCCGCCGTGCCGGCGCTGGCATTCCTGGGCCTGTCCAAGCTCGTCTTCTCGGCCACCCCGGCACCGTTGCCCGTCGACGAGCCGGCCGGCGAGAGCGGCCGGGCCGAAGTGGCCGCCGACTCCTCTGACGGCCCGGCACCCTCCGATGGCACCGACGAGAGCCAAGCGGTGACGGTCATCCCGGATGCCACCGACGAGCAGCCGCGACCGGCGGTGCTCCGCCCGGTCCCGGCCGTGCCGGTGGAGCGGCGGCCCGGTCTGGTGCCCGTGCCGGCGGCGGCGTTCGTGCCCCGCAACGGCACCCCGCACAGCGTGGAGCGTGACCGGTGAGCCAACTCGAACTGATCCCACCCGCGATTCCGGCCGTCGAGCAGCCGCGGCCGGGGTCGCGGGCGGACCGGATGCGCAAGCCCCTCGCGAAGGAGGCGCTCAAGCAGCTCGCCGAGCAACACGGCGTCTGCGTCCGTCCCCTGGCCCTGCGTCGCACCGACACCGTCACCGGGCTGACCGAGGTTGTCGAGGTGCCCTGCGGGGCGACCCTGGCGGCGAAGTGCAAGCCGTGCGCCGAGCGGGGCCGGCGGCTGCGAATCCAGCAGATCCGTGAGGGCTGGCACCTCGCCGACGAGCCAGCCGTCCGCCCGGACAAGCCGGGTGAGGATGTGCTCGCCCTCGTCCGGGTGCGGGCACATCTGGAGTTCGAACGGGAAGCGGTGCAGTACCAGCCGATGACCCCCGATGAGCGGGACGCGCACCTGGCCGAGATCGACGCCGCGATCGCCGAGCTGGACGAAGCCCTCGCCGAAACCAGCCTGCGCGGCCACCTCACCCCGAAAGAGCGCGACGAGCGGCCCCGACGCAAGCGCTCAACCCGGCGGCGCCAGGACACACCCGACCTGCCCCGGCTGCCCGTCGACCCGCGCACCGTCGGCCGCGCCTACTCCGGCCGGACCGGCAAGACCCACCGCCCCTCCATGCTCATCACGCTGACGCTCGGCTCGCACGGGCCGGTGCACTCCCACCTACGGCGCGGCGCCTACGTCGCCCCGTGCGAGTGCGGCCAGCGCCACGGCCCCCACGATGACGTGCTCGGCACCCCGGTCGACCCGGCCAGCTACGACTACCGGCGGGCCGCCCTTGATGCGATCCACTTCGCCCGGGTCCTCGACCGCTGGTGGCAGAACGTCCGCCGGGCCGCCGGCTGGAACGTCCAGTACGCCGGGGCGGTCGAGCTGCAACGACGACTCGCCCCACACGCGCACTTCGCCATCCGTGGCACCCTGCCCCGACGGCTGCTCAAGCAGATCGCGGCGGCGACCTACCACCAGGTGTGGTGGCCGCCCTTCGACGAGCTGACCTATCCGGTCGACAAGCCGCCGGTCTGGGACGTCGACCAGCAGGCGTACGTCGACCCGAAGACGCGCGAGCCGCTGCCCACCTGGGGCGAAGCCCTCGACGCCCTGGAGGAGCCCGACAGTCGGCCCGCCTACGTCGCCCGGCTCGGCCGGATTGACGCCAGAGGCATCGAGCAGGGCACCCGCGACGCCGAACGGTCCATCCGCTACGTGACGAAATACGTCACCAAAGACCTGACCGACCAGGCCCGGCCACGCTCCGACGCGCAGAAGGCGCACTTCGACCGTCTGCACGCCGAGCTGTCCGTCCTGCCCTGCTCGCCGACCTGCGCGAACTGGCTGCTCTACGCCGTCCAGCCGGACGGGGGCAAGGCGGGCTTGACGCCCGGCCGCTGTACCGGGAAGGTCCACCAACGCTCCACCCTCGGCTTCACCGGCCGGCGCGTACTGGTCTCCCGGCAATGGTCCGGCAAGACCCTCGCCGACCACCGCGCCGACAACCGGGCCTGGGTCCGCGCCATCCTCGCCGGCGGCATGGCCGACACCCCCGAACACGATCAGGCCGCCGATGAGGCAGACGGACCAAAGCGGTACCGGTTCGAACTCGCCCGGCCCGAAGACCCCGACGTGCCACCGCTGGAACACCGGCTCCTACGAGCGGTCTCCGCGCGCATTCGCTGGCGTGCCGACCTCGACACCGCCCGGCTACGAACAGCCGCCGCCGTTTCGGCAACCGATCAACCCGCCGCGCTCGCGGCCTGAACCCCTGGAGGAGCAACCGCATGGATGACGAGCTGTTGACCGCGGATGAGGTCGCCGCTCGCCTGAAGGCAACCCCGCGATTCGTGCGCCGGCTGGTCGCTGAGCGGCGGATCGCGTTCGTCAAGGTCGGTCGGCTGGTGCGCTTCGAGGCGTCGGCCGTAGCCGCGTACATCGAGCGCAACCGGGTCGTGCCGATGACCCGGGCGCACCTGCGTGACTACCTGGGGGAGGTGGCCTGATGGCGGCCAGCAAGGGCCGGCGGCGTTTCGGCAATGTGCGTCGACTCCCGTCCGGGCGGTTCCAAGCGCGGTACATCGGCCCGGACGGGTTGGAGCGGAAGGCGCCGCACACCTTCGACACCGAGCGGCAGGCAGGCAAGTGGTTGACCGTGGTGGAGTCGGAGATCATCAAGGGGGAGTGGGCGGCCCCGGAGTCGGGCGAGATCAAGCTTGAGGTGTACGGCCGAAAGTGGATCGCCGAACGGAAGCTCCAGCCCCGTAGCCGGGAGAACTACGAAGACCTGTTCCGGCTGCACATCTGCCCGCACCTCGGCGCGCTCGCCCTGGGCGCGATCAAGCCGCAGACCATCCGCACCTGGCGTAGGACCCTCCTCGACGGTGGCACGACGGAGCCGCAGGCGGTCAAGGCGTACTCACTCCTTCGGGCGATCCTCAACACCGCCGTCAAGGAGGACGAGCTGATTCGGCAGAACCCCTGCCGCATCCCGGGCTATGACCGCTATCACACTCCGGAGCGGCCGGTGGCGACTGTCGCCCAGGTGCTGGCGCTCGCCGAGCGGATGCCGGCCCGGTTCTCCGCGCTGGTGGTCGTCGCCGCGTTCTCCGGGCTGCGCTGGGGCGAGCTGGCGGCGCTGCGGCGCTCGGATGTGGACCTGGCGGCGGGCACGGTCCGGGTGCCGCGCAAGCTGGCAGCGCTGCGCAACCGGATGGAGTTCGGCCCGCCCAAGTCGGAGGCGAGCAACCGTACGGTGACGCTGCCGGCGGCGGCGCGGACCGCAATCACCGAGCACCTGGCCGAGTACGTGGGGGAGGAGCCGGACGCGATGGTCTTCACCGGGGACAAGGGGGCGGTGCTGCGTTCCGGCAACTTCCGGCGGGCGGTCGGCTGGGCGGCGGCGCTGCGGGCGACTGGCATGCCGGCGGGGTTCCACTTCCACGACCTGCGGCACACCGGCAACAACCTGGCGGCGGCGACCGGGGCCAGCACCCGGGACCTGATGCACCGGATGGGCCACGCGAGCATGCGGGCGGCGCTGATCTACCAGCACGCGAACAGCGAGCGGGACCGGGAGATCGCCGACGGGATGGACCGCCGGATCGCCAAGCAGGCCAAGCGGGCAACGGCGTCGGCCAAGGGCACCGCCAAGCGGCCGGCACGCGAAACGGGCTCGGACGGCACGGCCGGCGCTACTGGCACGCCAATGGCACGCAAGATCGAAGACGCTTGAGACGAGAGCGGCCCAGGTTCGGCGATTGTGTCGCTGACCTGGGCCGGAAGTGGTGGAGCGGGCGACGGGAATCGAACCCGCACCGTCAGTTTGGAAGACTGAAGCTCTGCCATTGAGCTACGCCCGCAGGCACCCCGCTGTCGTGGGGCGCGCCCGACAGCCTACCCAATCCCGGAACCGGACGCGCAGCCCCGTACCGCCTCCCGTCTCCGGACGCCGCGCCCCAAGATCCGCGCAACTTCCCGGAAATAGGGGTCTCCCAGCGCCGGGAGGCCACCATTTCCCTGAAGTTGCTGCCTCCCGAGCCGCCCCGGCACGCCCCGGTGGCCCTCCGCCGGGTCCGGACGGCATACACTTCTCGTCGCAACGGGGTGTGGCGCAGCTTGGTAGCGCACTCGCTTTGGGAGCGAGGGGCCGTGGGTTCAAATCCCGCCACCCCGACTGTCGTTCGCGGCCGGGTCGTCCCGGGCATCGCCGTTTTTCCACGCGGTGCCCGGCCTGCTGCCGAGGCAGCAGCCCGGCTCGCCTACACTCGATGCGCTAAATCACGCCCAGCCTCAACTGAGATCCGTCAAGGAGTACGCCTGTGAAGAGCACCGTCGAGACTCTGAGCCCGACGCGCGTGCGGCTCGCCATCGAGGTGCCGTTCGTCGAGCTCGAGCCGAGCCTCAAGAAGGCGTACCGGGAGATCGGCCAGCAGGTCCAGGTTCCCGGCTTCCGCCGGGGCAAGGTTCCTGCCGCCGTGATCGACCAGCGGGTGGGCCGGGGCACCGTCCTCAACGAGGCGGTGCAGGAGGCGATTCCGCAGAACATCCTCGCCGCGGTCCGCGAGCACGACCTGAAGACCCTGGGGCGCCCGGAGGTCGAGATCACCGAGTTCAACGACGGTGACTCGCTCAACTTCACCGCCGAGGTTGATGTCCGCCCGGAGCTCACCCTGCCGGATCCGGCCACCATCGAGGTGACCGTGGACGAGCTCCAGATCGCCGACAGCGAAATCGACGAGCAGGTCAACGGCCTGCGCGAGCGGTTCGCCACCCTCAAGACCGTCGAGCGGGCCGCCCAGGAGGGCGACTACGTTCAGATCGACCTGAACGCCACCGTCGACGGCGAGGAGGTGCCGGGCGGGCAGGCGAGCAACATCTCGCACGAGGTCGGCAGCAAGCAGCTCCTGCCGGGCCTGGACGAGGCCCTGGTCGGCGTGGCCGCCGGCGAGAGCGCCACCTTCACCACCCAGCTTGTCGGCGGCGACTTCGCCGGCCGTGACGCCGAGGTGGCGGTGACCGTCCGCACGGTCAAGGAGAAGGAGCTGCCCGAGCTCGACGACGACTTCGCGCAGCTGGCGAGCGAGTTCGACACCATCGAGGAGCTGCGGAACGACCTGCGCGAGCGGGTCACCCGGAGCAAGCAGGTCGAGCAGATCTACGCCGCCCGCGACAAGGCCCTCGAGCAGATGGTCGCCGCCGCCGAGGTGCCGGCGCCGGAGGGTGTCGTCAAGGACGAGGTCGAGAGCCGCAAGGCCGCCATGGTCGACCAGCTCGAGCGCATCGGCGCCTCCCTCGAGGAATACCTCGCCGCCGAGGAGAAGACCGAGGAGCAGATCGACGCCGAGCTCACCGAGGCGGCGACCGAGGGCATCAAGATCCAGCTCCTGCTGGACACCCTCGCCGACGCCGAGGACGTCCAGGTCTCCGACGACGAGTTCGGCCACGAGATCGTTCACCGCGCCCAGCGTGCCGGCATGGCCCCGCAGCAGTACTACGACCAGCTGGTCCGCGCCGGCACCGCCGCGGCCGTCTTCGGTGACGTGCGCCGGGGCAAGGCCCTCGCCTCGGTGATGGAGAAGATCAAGATCAAGGACGCGGCCGGCAACGAGGTCACCCTCGACGCGCTGCGCGCCCAGAACGAGGCCGAGCACAACCACGAGCACTGATCGTCGGGTGTCGGCCGCCGTCCCTCGCTGCGCGCTGGGCGGCGGCCGAAACCCTTTCCGGGGTACGCCTTCAGCCCAACTGCGCTGAGAGCGAACAGTGCCCCGACCGGGAGTACGCCCCCCGGCTGAGCGGTTAGTGTCGGGTAGGACGGTACGGAGAGCGAAGGGCTGCCATGACCGACATGCACATCCCAGCGAAGCCGCTCCGGGCGATCGAGGCCCGCGGTGGCGACAACATTGGCAACCTCGACGACTCGGTCTACAACCGGTTGCTCAAGGAGCGGATCATCTTCCTGGGCAGCGAGGTGACCGACCAGGTCGCCAACCGCATCTGCGCGCAGCTGCTGCTGCTCGCGGCGGAGGACCCGGACCGCGACATCAACCTCTGGATCAACTCGCCGGGTGGCTCGGTCTACTCCGGCATGGCGATCTACGACACCATGCAGTTCATTGACAACGATGTGTCGACCGTGGCGATGGGCATGGCGGCCTCGATGGGTCAGCTGCTGCTCTGCGCGGGCACCAAGGGCAAGCGCTACGCGCTGCCGCACGCGCGGATCATGATGCACCAGCCGTCCGGCGGCGTGGGCGGCACCGCCGCCGACATCGCGATCCAGGCCGAGCAGATGCTCTACACGAAGCGCATGTTCCAGGAGCGGGTCGCCTTCCACACCGGCCAGACCCAGGCCCAGATCGAGGCGGACTCGGACCGCGACCGCTGGTTCACCGCCCAGGAGGCCATGGACTACGGCTTCATCGACAAGGTGATCACCGGAGCCGCCCAGGTTCCGGAAGGCGCCGGGACCCTGAGCTGACCGAGGAGCTGACGATGACCGACCTGAGCCTGCCGCCCCAGTTCGCGGCCGTGCACAACCGCTACATTCTGCCGTCGTTCGTCGAGCGCACGTCGTACGGGATGAAGGAATCCAACCCGTACAACAAGCTCTTCGAGGACCGGATCATCTTCCTCGGCGTCCAGGTGGACGACGCCTCGGCCAACGACGTGATGGCCCAGCTGTTGACGCTTGAGGGCACCGACCCGGACCGCGACATCATCATGTACATCAACTCGCCCGGCGGTTCCTTCACCGCGATGACGGCGATCTACGACACCATGCAGTACGTCCGGCCGGACATCCAGACCGTCTGCCTGGGCCAGGCGGCCAGCGCGGCGGCGGTGCTGCTCTCCGCAGGCACGCCGGGCAAGCGGATGGCGCTGCCCAACTCGCGGATCATCATCCACCAGCCGGCCACCGAGGGCGGCTACGGCCAGGGCTCGGACATCGAGATCCAGGCTCGGGAGATCCTGCGGATGCGGACGCAGTTGGAGACGATGCTCTCCCAGCACTGCAACCGCCCGGTCGACCAGGTCCGCAAGGACATCGACCGCGACAAGATCATGACGGCCGAAGAGGCCAGGGAGTACGGGCTGGTCGACACCATTCTGACCAGCCGCAAGAAGGGTCTTCTGGCGGCGCACGCCGCGAGCTGAGCCGTGCTGGGTCGGAGGTCGGCTAGGACGGGTGGCTCCTGGCCGGCCTCTGACACACCCGTTTTGGGGGTCGGAGAAACCTCCGCCAGCGGGTAACGTCGGGTCTGTACCGCTTCGCTGGGTCGGAGCGGCGGGTGAGACGACAGACGGACGGGCGCCCGGCGCCCGCAGGTCAGGGCCGGCGCTCCGGCCGACGAGTGCAGGGAGAACGTAGGTGGCACGGATCGGTGACGGCGGCGACCTACTGAAGTGCTCCTTCTGCGGCAAGTCGCAAAAGCAGGTCAAGAAGCTCATCGCAGGCCCCGGCGTCTACATCTGCGACGAGTGCATCGATCTCTGCAACGAGATCATCGAGGAGGAGCTGGCCGAGTCCGGCGAGGTGAAGTGGGAAGAGCTTCCCAAGCCGATGGAGATCTGCCAGTTCCTCGACAACTACGTCGTCGGCCAGGAGCAGGCCAAGAAGGCGCTCGCCGTCGCGGTCTACAACCACTACAAGCGCATCCAGGCCGACGCGACCGGCGCGCCGGGTGCCGGCAACGACGGCGTCGAGCTGGCCAAGTCCAACATCCTGCTGCTCGGTCCCACCGGCTGCGGCAAGACCCACCTGGCGCAGACCCTGGCCCGGATGCTCAACGTGCCGTTCGCGATCGCTGACGCGACCGCTCTCACCGAAGCGGGATACGTCGGCGAGGACGTGGAGAACATCCTCCTCAAGCTGATCCAGGCGGCCGACTACGACATCAAGCGCGCCGAGACCGGGATCATCTATATCGACGAGGTCGACAAGATCGCCCGCAAGTCGGAGAACCCGTCGATCACTCGGGACGTCTCCGGCGAGGGCGTGCAGCAGGCGCTGCTGAAGATGCTCGAGGGCACGGTGGCGAACGTGCCGCCGCAGGGCGGGCGCAAACACCCGCACCAGGAGTTCATCCAGATCGACACCACCAACGTGCTGTTCATCTGCGGTGGTGCCTTCGCCGGGCTCGACCAGATCATCGAGTCCCGCACCGGCTCCGGCGGCACCGGCTTCGGTGCCCGGCTCCGTTCGGTCTCCGAGCGGTCGACCGACGACATCTTCAGCCAGGTCATGCCGGAGGACATGCTCAAGTTCGGCCTGATTCCCGAGTTCATCGGCCGACTCCCGGTGATCACCAACGTGCGCAGCCTCGACCGGACGGCGTTGGTCCGGATCCTCACCGAGCCGCGCAACGCACTGGTCCGGCAATATCAGCGCCTCTTCGAGCTGGACGGCGTCGAGCTGGAGTTCGACCAGCCCGCGCTGGAGGCCATCGCCGACCAGGCCATGCTCCGGGGCACCGGTGCCCGAGGCTTGCGCGCGATCATGGAGGAGGTCCTGCTCTCCGTGATGTACGAGGTGCCGAGCAACCCCGACGCCGCTCGCGTGCTGATCACCCGCGAGGCGGTCCTGGAGAACGTCAACCCGACCATCGTGCCTCGCGAGTTCACCGGACGTCGGGCCCGTCGGGAGCGCGAGGAAAAGTCGGCCTGACCGGTTCAAACGGCGGCCGGCGGGCAACCGAGCCCTGTCGCCAACCGTCGTGCGCCCGTACGCTGAGCCCCATGCGCGTCGCCGTCTGTCAGCTCAACGCCCGCGACGACCGAGCGGCCAACCTCGCCGCCGCCGAGTCCCTGCTGGTCAGGGCCGCCGCAGCCGGCGCCGACCTCGCCGTTCTTCCGGAGTACGTCGACTACCTCGGCCGCGCGGACCGGATGCCGCCGGCCGAGCCGGTCGACGGGGTGGTGGGGCAGTTCTTCGCCGGGGTGGCCCGCCGGCTGAACATGTGGGTGATCGCCGGCTCGTTCCACGAGGCCGGGCCGGACCCGGACCACACCTGGAACACATCGCTGGTCTTCGACCGCACCGGCGCGCTCGCCGCCAGCTACCGCAAGATCCACCTGTACGACGTCGAGATCCCCGGCCGGGTTTCCTACCGGGAGTCGGCGGACGTCGCCGCGGGCGACCAGCCGGTGGTGGTCGACGTCGAAGGCCTGCGGGTCGGCCTCTCGATCTGCTACGACCTGCGCTTTCCCGAGCTCTATCGGCAGTTGGCCACTCAAGGGGGCGCCGAGCTCCTCGTGGTGCCCGCCGCGTTCATGATGCACACCGGCCGGGACCACTGGGAGATCCTGCTCCGGGCCCGGGCGATCGAGAACCAGTGTTTCGTCGCGGCTGCCGGTCAGACCGGTGACCACGAGCCGGGCCGGACCTGCTTCGGGCGCAGCATGGTGGTTGACCCGTGGGGGACGGTGCTCAGCCAGGTCCCGGACGGGCCGGGCCTCGCGGTGACCGACCTGGACCTCGACCGGCTGCGGACGATCCGCGCCGAGTTGCCCAGCCTCGCCAACCGGCGGCTCTGACCGGTCAGCTCTCCAGCAGTACGCCGACGACCGTGAAGCCGGCGATCGCCAGGGCGGTGATCAGCAGCGCCGTGGTCATCCGGGAGGGGCCGCGCCGGGCCAGGCGTCCCACCGACATCAGGACGACGAAGAGCACGAAGCCTCCGATGACCAACTGCCAGAACGGCATGAGCAGGCCGAGCAGGGTCTCCGCGGCGAGCGTCGTCACCGGGAACCGCGACACGTCATCCATGCCAGACACTCTGGCACGGGCCGGGCCGTCGGTGGCTCCCTTCGATGGCTGGCATCCGTTGTCGGCCGGCGGGAGGGGCGCGACCGAATACAGTGACAGACCTTGATTTGCCTTCTCCGGGCCGTCCGCGTAACTTTCTCTCTGCACGAGGGAGGCCGGACAAACCGGCTGACAGCGGGCACCAGGCTCGTGGCGGAGACGCCGAGCGAGGCTGAGGATTCGGGCGGTGCGAAACACTCCGAGAAACACGGAGTTGCGAACGCGAAGCCGACCGGGTAGAGTTCGGAAGCCGGCAGGGAGCCGGGCGGGTGGCCGCGAAAGCGGCGACCGGCCGGTCCGCCGGAAACCACGACAGAAGCGACCGCCAGATATGGCGTGCGTCAGCGTGGATCGGCTCGAACAAAGTTGATCACCTCTGGTAAGGTTGACAGCGAAGTTTGAACCGAGTAAGTTAGAGAGGTTGCCCCGGATGGGGGTCCTGCGGTGCGGGGCTTTCGGATGGTGTGTGGTTGTTCTTTGAGAACTCAACAGGGTGCTTGATAAGCCAGTGCCAAAT